>CAZLHV010000044.1:0-18697 GCA_964559205.1 uncultured Bacteroidaceae bacterium | reverse complement strand
TTTTATTTGTAAACAAAAATCCTTATTCAAATGAGCACCCTTCAAAACCTCTATGCCCGCCAAATTCTTGATTCCCGCGGAAATCCAACCATCGAAGTTGAAGCCGTAACCGCTGGCGGAAATTTCGCTCGGGTGGCCGTTCCCTCCGGAGCCTCGACCGGTGTGCACGAAGCTCACGAACTTCGCGACGGTGACAAAAAAATGTATGGTGGTAAAAGTGTCCTGAAAGCCGTAAACAATATCAATAAGGTGATTGCTCCGGAACTCAACGGAATGGAAGTTACTGAACAGAATCTTATTGATCAAACCCTGATTCAGCTCGATGGTACGGCCAACAAATCCAACCTCGGCGCAAATGCCCTTCTTGGCGTTTCACTTGCTGTAGCTCATGCCGCAGCAGCAGATACCAACCAATTACTCTTTCGCTACCTTGGTGGTGTTAATGCCAACACCTTGCCTATTCCCATGATGAACATCATCAATGGTGGAGCACATGCCGACAATAGCGTCGATTTTCAGGAATTTATGATTATGCCGGTGAAAGCTGAAACGTTCAGTCAGGCAATCAGGATGGGTACAGAAGTGTTCCACTCTCTGAAAGAGGTGCTTAAAAAGAACAAACTCTCAACCTCAGTGGGTGATGAAGGAGGATTTGCTCCAAATTTCAAATCAAACGAAGAGGCGCTGAAAATGATCATCGAAGCCATTGAAAAGGCTAAGTATAAACCGGGAGAAGAAGTTGCCATTGCTCTTGATGTGGCCGCAAGTGAGTTTTATATCCCTTCGGAAAAGAAATATCATTTCAAAAAATCAACCGGTGATAAACTGTCTGCCAAGGAGATGGTCGCCTTTTTTGCCGATTGGACCAAACGCTATCCAATTCTGAGCATCGAAGACGGAATGGCTGAAGATGATTGGGACGGTTGGGCATTGCTCACCCAGAAACTTGGTGAAAAGGTTCAGCTGGTGGGTGACGATTTATTTGTCACCAATGTACAGCGGCTGGCTCAGGGTATCGAGCAGGGAATCGGTAATAGTATTCTGATTAAACTGAATCAGATCGGAACGGTTTCTGAAACAATTCAGGCTATCAATATGGCTCATCGCTATAGTTATACCTCCATCATCAGTCATCGTAGCGGTGAAACTGAAGATACAACCATTGCAGATCTTGCCGTGGCCATGAATACCGGATTAATTAAAACCGGAAGTGCCTGCCGCAGCGAACGCATTGCCAAATACAATCAACTTCTTCGTATTGAAGATATGCTTGGTGGCATGGGTTTTTACATGGGTACTGATTTCCCCTTCTATCCTTATTGATTCTGAAGCAACAATATGTCATTAATCCGCGAGTTTGACAAGAGCGGAAATGTTCTGTTTAAGTACAGAAGTTTCGTGCCTTTGTTTTTGTATGTTTTTGCAGCCCTGGCTATCTGGCTTGACAGGGATGAGTTTATTCCCTATCAGGAATACTGGTGGAGCCTGATTTGTCTGGCTGTTTCTTTTGCCGGAATGCTTATACGTGCCATTGCCATTGGCTATGCTCCGCGTGGAACATCGGGTCGCAATACAGGAAAACAAATTGCCGATACCATCAATACAACCGGATTGTATTCGGTCGTACGACATCCCCTCTACTTGGGTAATTTCCTCATGTGGCTCGGATTGATTGTTTATGTGGGCAGCTGGGAATTCCTCATTTTTGCGGTATTCTTTTTCTGGATTTATTACGAACGCATCATGTTCGCCGAAGAACGCTTCATTGGCGGCAAATTTGGCCAGGAATTCGAAGACTGGGCCGCCAAAACCCCGGCGTTTTTTCCGCGATTAAGCGGTTATGTGAAAACCGGCAGGTCATTCAACTGGCGCAGTGTGATGCGCCGCGAATATCACGGATTTTTCGCCACCATTCTGTCATTCGCCATCATCAACTTCCTGAAGCATCTTTTTTATACACAAGAACCAACGCTCGATATTGAATGGATGATAGGACTTGGAGCAGGCCTGCTCATATACCTTATGGTACGTTTCGTAGTAAAAGCTACAAAATGGCTTGAAGTGAAGCCGAAAAACTGATATTATAAAAGGGACACAATGTTGTCCCTTTTTTATTGCAGGGTAAAATGAAAGTACATTTCCACTAAATAGATTCTTCTGTCTTTTCAAGCAATCTACGATCAATGAAAATCAGTGCGTATCAAATAACCTTTCATTCAACTATAGCAAGTTGTCAGTTTGAATGGCACTTACCATTCAGCACTCATCGCTGGTCAATGACCATTGGTTATAAATTCTTACCTTTGTGGCAAAATACCAAACCCATGGCAGGAAAAGAAGAAGTTAAAGCTATAAAGGAGCGACATGAAGCCCTGAGGAGGTTTCTTTGACATCGATCGAAGAAGGATCGATTTTACTGAAAATGAAAAAAAATCTCTTGAACCTGATTTCTGGGATAACCCCAAAGAAGCTGAAAAATTTCTGAAGGCCCTCAGCGAGAAGAAATCATGGCTCACCCGGTTCGACAAAGTTTCAGCTGCCGTCAGCGAGCTCGATGTGGCTTATGAATTTTTTACCGAAGGCGGCATGGATCAGGACGAATTCGATGCTGTTTTTCAAACTGCATTACAGGCCGTGGAGGATCTTGAGTTCTTCAATATGCTAAGTGGCGAGGAAGACAAACTAAGCGCTATTGTGACCATTAATTCAGGTGCCGGGGGCACCGAAAGTCAGGACTGGGCTGAAATGCTTATGCGCATGTATGTCCGTTGGGCCGAGCGAAACAATTATAAAGTCACTGAACTTGATTTGCAGCAAGGCGATGTGGCAGGAATAAAATCCTGTTCTCTTGAAATCGAAGGTGACTATGCCTTTGGTTATCTGAAAAGCGAAAGTGGTGTTCACCGTTTGGTAAGGCTTTCTCCTTACGATGCTAACGAACGCAGGCATACTTCGTTTGCGTCAGTCTATGCCTACCCTGTTGTTGACGATAATATCGATATTGTGATCAATCCAGCTGACCTCGACTGGGATACTTTCCGTAGCTCAGGTCCAGGTGGCCAAAATGTCAATAAAGTTGAGACAGCCGTTCGAGTGCGGCATGCTCCTTCAGGTATTGTGGTTGAATGCCAGGTGACGCGCTCACAGCAGCAAAATCGTGAAAAAGCCATTCAAATGCTGAAATCGCAGTTATATGAACTCGAATTGCGTAAAAAGCGTGAAGCCATTGAAGCCATTGAGAGCAGTAAAAAGAAAATTGAGTGGGGATCACAAATCCGGAGCTATGTGCTGCATCCATACAAGATGGTGAAAGACAACCGGACAAGCCACGAAACATCTAATACCCAGGCCGTCCTCGACGGCGATATCAACGACTTCATCAAGGCTTATCTGATGCAGTTCGGGAGGGCTTAACGGTTTCAAACTGATGAATTTGACCTTCCATGGCAGAGTCTTTTTATACCCGGTAGCTTGGATTGGTTGAGGAAATGTGATTGTTCGTAGCACTTTCGCTGCATTAATTCCATATCTTTGATTGATGTAATCCTTGCAGTCATGAACTTCACGCTTCGTCCCTGGAAAAAATCCGATCTGAAATTTCTGCTCAAATATGCAGATAACCCTCGCATAGCGATGAATCTGACCGACATGTTTCCGCATCCATACACCCGAAAATCGGGCAAACAGTTTCTGAAAATGGCCTGCCGTCACAATCCGGTGCAGATTTTTGCCATTGATGTGGAGGGTGAAGCTATCGGTTCCATTGGCGTCTTCCCCCTGGCCGACATTCGCCGAAACAATGCCGAAATCGGATACTGGCTTGCCGAGCCGTTCTGGGGTAAAGGCATTATGACAGAAGCCGTGAAGCAAATGGTGGAATATGGGTTTAAAACTTTCAATGTGAATCGCATTTATGCCGGAACTTTTGGCCGAAACACAGGCTCACAGCGTGTTCTGGAAAAAGCTGGTTTTATTCTCGAGGCACGGTTCGAAAAGACATTTGTGAAAAATGGAGAGCTCCTCGACGAGGTCGTTTATGCAATAAGAAAATAAAGTGTCATTGTTTTCTCCCGATTTGTGAAATCAAGGCCTCTTTTCATCTTATCTTGCACTTGTTTACAAAAATGAAAGCCATGAACCACCGGTTGCTATACAGATTATACAAGCTCAGAGCGAGATGGCTGAAAAACATCCTTGGCATGCTGAGCCTTTCAGCTATGATCTCCTCATGCAGCCAATCTGCTCCCAAAGAAACCAGTGTGAATCAGGATTCGCTGAACGAAGTCCATCGTGCCGATTCTGTCCATCGGGCCGACAGCATTGCAAAAGCTGAAGCTGACTCCATAGCCTTGAAACATAAAAAGGATAGTCTGGCTGATGCAAATAAACAACCTGTGAAATTTATCGCTCCTGTTATTCCGCCCGATCCGGGCCCGATCTGCGAATATGGTGTCGAACCGGTGTACGAGCCCAATCCGGTTCCCGACCAGCCCATGTATGGCGTTCCGGTTCCCGATCATTTTCAAACAAAATATGGTGTTCCAATCGAATAAGCATGAAATTCAAGAGTAAACCCTTGTTGTACCACGGTTTAGCTACATTGCTGAAGAAAATGCTCCTTGTACTGAGTTTTCCCTTGTTGAATGCCCCCTTGCATCTTGCAGCACAAACAGGAAGCGACTCGCTCAAGTGTTCGAAGCCCGACAGCATTGTGTCCGGTGCAGCAGCCGACTCCATCAGGGCTTTGCCCGATTATACTGAGCCGGTAACCGTAACTCCCTGCTATGGTGTAGTGGTTCCGGTGTTGCCACAAACATTGTTTATTCTCCCTCAAAACGAAGAGATGCTTGAAGTTGAATTCATCGGGGAGGGACAGGAATGAATAAAACATTGGCCTATGCCCGGGCACGAATCTTACAGCGCATGCTTGTTTGGCTGAGCCTTCCGTTGCTGTCGTTTTCATGCAATACGCAGCATCCGTCGAAGCGAAATGTTGTCACACAGGACAGTCTCAAAATGATCAACCAGCCTGGTGATACTGCCAGTGCCATGCCGGCGGATACGCTCAACCCGAATTATGTGAATCCGCATACCATTTGCGAATATGGCGTTCCGAGGGTTGTGCCAGAATACGACACGCTTCAGGATCAATTGATGTATGGGGTCATCAGAGTTGATGACAAAGACAGATGAAAGCATCGATACGGGTCCGCTTAGGTCAGTATTTGCCCTTCGATATGTAAAAATAGCAATGGAGTATGATGAAAAAACGTATCAGAAATACATCTCTTCGGTCTGCAGCTGTGCTGCTTAGCAGAATACTGATGTTGTTCAGTTTGCCGTTTCTGGCCACACAATGCGTTTTCCCCAAAAAGAGCAACACCGTCAATATGGCTGACAGTGTCAGCACTCCCGTATTGCCGAAAGATACAGGCCACATTCAGGTCGATACGGTAAAGCCAAACTATTACAACCCTGAAATTCAGACCGATTATGGCGTAATCCAGTTCACACCACGCTACGATACACTGCGACCTCAACCCCTGTATGGTGTAAAACCGGTTGTGCGCCCCAATTAGAAAAAACGTTTATCTTTGATTTCTTAATCAAAACGCCATGAGCCACAAAATTCGTTACCGACTGCTTCTTATCAATGCTCGCCTATTACGTCATGCGCTTGTCATGATCGGCATGGCCGGTTTTTTATCGGCCTGTTCCGGTGGAGGCAACAGCGAAAGTGATGCAAAAAACGATTCCATCAACAAAGCGAAAGAGCAACAGCGCCTTGATTCAATTGCGAAAGTAAAAGAAGATAGTCTGGCTCAGGTGCGCGCCGATTCGCTTGACAAGGCTCGTGAAGACAGTCTGAAAAAAGCTCAGCAGCAAAATATTCCTGACAATACCATTACGAAATATGGTGTCCCCATCGATTACAACAATCGTCCATTGACAAAATATGGTGTGAGACCTGTCAATCCCAACTGATGAGATGAAAAACACCAACGTGCTTCTGCGCAAACTTTTACATTGGCGTGCGTTTTTTTTTCGCCGCTGTCTGTTGCTGCTGAGCACCGGAACGGTCATTGTGTCGTGTCAGCCTTCGGGAAGCGAGGCAATATCAGCACAAAAGAAAGAACAGGAGAAAAAAGCGCTGCAATGGCCCGGGCCTGATTCTGCTAACCTAACCGGAGATTCGAACCGAGCGAGTGTACCGGCAGTCTACACTCCCGATCCGGTAACCCCTACAGAATATGGTGTGACACCGGTGTATGATCCCAACGAACACCCGGCGGTTGATTATGGCGTTTACCCCGATTACCGGCCTGATGATTTTATCACAAAATATGGAGCTGTAAAGCCCGAATAAAGAATTATGGCGAATCTGAGACGACAATTCCGATGGAAGAAAAGAATGGTATTTAATATCCATTCGCGATATGTTCGTGTGCAGGCTAAGTTGCACGATCTGAATTATTTTTTCTGGGAATGCACATCACGCTGCAATATTGCATGTTTGCACTGCGGAAGCGATTGCAAAATCATCGAGAATGCTCCCGATATGCCTGCAGAAGATTTCCTGAAGGTGTGCCGGCAGGTGGCAGGGCGCTGGGATCCGCGCAAAGTAATGATTGTCATTACTGGAGGCGAGCCCCTGGTTCGCAGGGATCTCGAAGAGGTGGGTGCGCAGATTCGCGACCTTGGATTTCCCTGGGGCATGGTGAGCAACGGATATGCCATGACTCCTGAGCGTTTTCGTTCTTTGCGCGATGCAGGCCTGCGATCGGCCACCATCAGTCTCGATGGCATGAAGGAAAACCATGACTGGCTCAGAGGTCGCGCAGGATCATTCGAAAAAGCAGTGGCAGCTATTCAGCTTCTGGCCGATGAACCCGATATGGTTTATGACGTTGTTACCTGTGTTAATCGTAAAAACATCGGCGAACTCAATGAGGTAAAAAACCTTTTGGTGGGCATGGGTGTCAAGCGTTGGCGTTTGTTTATGATTGATCCGATCGGAAGAGCCGCTACCAATCCTGACCTGATGCTTACTGACGACGAATACCGACAGGTGATGGATTTCATTGTCCGAAACCGTGCCGAAGGCATCATTAAAACTGCCACCGGCTGCGATGGCTTTTTGGGCGATTACGAAGGTTTTGTGCGCGATGGCGTGTTTTTCTGCCGGGCAGGAATTCATGTCGGTTCGGTACTCGCAAACGGTGATATTGGAGCCTGTCCGAACATTCATCGGGGCTTTGTTCAGGGAAACATTTATAAGGACGATTTTCTCGACGTCTGGGACAATCGTTACAAAGAGTATAGAGACCGCAAGCCGTTTAAAACTGGCATCTGCAAAGACTGCGACTTATGGAAATGGTGTCGTGGCGATGGCATGCACCTGCACGAACCCGGACTTGACGGACCACTGGAATGCAATTTCAGAAAACTGTATCCAAAGGCATGCAAGTCCTGACCCGATTTTTCGTTATTGGCATTGCCATTTCTCTGACCCTGCTTGTCGCATGTGGCCAAAGCAGCCAAAACCATGCAGAGCGAGAACTCATTACACCGGATGCTTTGAACATCGAAGGTCGGTTTCCTGCACCTGAAGGGTTTGTCAGAGTCGAAGCAGATTCAAACTCATTCACGCATTATCTTCGCACCTTACCCCTCAAACCTCACGGAGAAAATGTCAGGTTATTCAATGGACGAGAAAAAAGTCCTGACGGGGTTTATTGCGCAGTGATCGATTTGCCCATCGGGACGAAAGACCTTCATCAGTGTGCTGACGCTGTGATCCGGCTTAGAGCCCAGTATCTTTGGAACAATAAGCGTTATGCCGAAATTCATTTCGATTTTACCAATGGTTTTAGAGCCGATTATTCGCAGTGGATGCTTGGAAAGCGTGTGGTGGTGAATGGAAACCATTGCAGCTGGGTTGCCAAAGCCTCTGCGTCAAACACACATGATGATTTGTGGAATTATCTTGAAACAGTATTTATGTACGCCGGCACACGATCGCTCGAGAAGGAACTGATCCCGGTGAACTGGCAGGACATGCAGCCGGGCGATGTTCTCATTCAGGGGGGTTCTCCCGGTCATGCGGTGATTGTGGTGGATATGGTGGTGAATGAAGCCTCGGGAGAAAAGCGATTTTTACTTGCGCAGAGCTACATGCCTGCACAGGAGATTCAGATTCTCATGAATCCGGATCAACCTGAAATCAGCCCATGGTATCGCTTGGATGCAACCGATGTTGTGAAAACACCGGAATGGACTTTCAAGACAACAAATCTGAAGCGATTCAATCCGGTTTTGGATCAGTAGTCTGCTTTAGATGATAATGACCAGATTGTTTCAAAACCATATGTTGACAATTGTGTCTAAAGCAATTTGTGTCTGGTGATGATCACGAATAATTGTATTTTTGAGCCCGATATCAACAGGGAAAATGAACATTCGAATCAGCGTCACCGGACCCGATGTGGTCAAATGCAATCAGCTTTACGAAAACGTCAGTCGCGTTTGCGGGAAACATTTTCCCGAAATAATGCTTCAGCGCGACATGAATCCTGATTCGTATCAGGATCATAGCTACATGTTTTTACCTTTATTGATCATCAACGGCAAAGTTGTTTCTCGTGGCGCAGTGCTGAGTGAACGTGAGATTCTGAATATCATTAACCGAATTCTTCCGGCCGGGCAACGTGTGGCCGATGAACAAAAACCCAAGGATACATCAGCGCTCAGACAATATATTCGCTGGCCTTTGTTGCTCGCGGTTGGCGCTGCCATTGTGTTTCTGACACGATGGTTCAGCCCGGGGAGCGACAGACAGGAACCTGTGCGCTACTATGGTTTTGTGACCAATAATTGTGAAGATTGTGACAGGATGGTACAGGTTGCAGACAGCATTCGTGTGACTTTTCGCAATGAAGTGGAAGTGAAGGTGTCAGATGTTCGCGATTCTGCGTCAACAAGTCTTTGCGACTGGTTCAACATTAGTCTTGTTCCGGCGCAGGTGATCACAGGTCGGGATGGCAAAGTGATATTTCGACACACAGGCTACTTGCGGGCCGACAGTATGATGAATGTTATCAGGAAAGAACTTGGCGACTGAAGTCCGACGAAAGCCATGCGCGAAATGAGGAGAAATCCTTCATTACCATGATATTATCCCGGTTAAGTTGTGTTGCAGCAGCGGCAAGTTGACCCCCTGTGATGATGGTGGAAATGGAATCATGGTTTAATGATGGGCTTTTCTTGGCGAGTGTATGTTTTTTTTTGATTAAGTGATAGACTTGAATATGTTTGGAAAGAGATTATGTTCTTTTAAATGAGTGTTATCATGATTTATTCGATTTTACAATGATTAATGAAAGGAGTTGAAAGATAAACAAAAACAGATACGATTATTTTAAATTTTCACTTTGCAATTATCTGCTCTACAATAATCCAATATATTGGTACGCTAGATAGATGATTTTCATGATTATCTTTGCAAAAATGCAAGCAATGAGTTTACGCACACAGCAAATTCTGCTTTGGACGCTCCGCATACTTGTCAGCGGTTTGTTTCTTCTTTCGGCCTACAGCAAGCTATTTCCTGCACAGTCAGCCATATTTTTGTTCGAAAAACAAATTGTTGATCTGGGCATTAGCAACTGGTGCTTTGCTCCGCTGTTGGCACGAGCCATTGTAGCATTCGAAATCTTTCTGGGTCTGGCCGTTCTTCAGAATCACTTATTGAAAAACATCATTATTCCTGCAACATTTCTGTTGCTGCTGGCATTTTGCATCCATTTATCCATCACGATTTTTCAGAGCGGAAACACAGGTAGTTGCGGATGCTTCGGGGAGTTAATACCCATGACGCCACTCGAAGCAATTATTAAAAATGTGATCACCATGGGCATGCTGGTATATCTTTTCCTGAAAATAAAAAGGAAAGACAAGGACCGCATCGAATTTCCATTGGCCATTTTTGTCATGGTTTATCTGGCTGTTTTTATGTTTTTTCAACCCAAATGTTGTTGTTCAGGACAAAATCAGCAAACAGTGATTGTGCAGGACAGCATGGTTACGGAGAGCGATAGCACCCATATGGTGAACGATACAGCCAACCGTGTTTCGCAGTCTTCGGAAGAATCAAACAATGCCCATGGTTCAGAGCAACCCGAAACAAAGCCTGCTGGCCGCAAAAAGGTCATGAGCATTTTTTCGAAGTATAGCTCCTTCAGCAATGGAACAATTGATCTGAATGCAGGAAAAAAGATTGTGTGTCTTTTCAGTCTCGATTGCGAACACTGTCAGGAATCGAGTGTGCTGTTGCATCAATTGCAGAAAAAGCATGCCGATTTACCTCCGGTTTACGTGTTGGCTTTTGGCGAAGAAAGTCAGGTGAGCAGCTTTTTTGCAGCAGCGGGTGGTCGCTGGCCATACACCATTGTTCCTCCGCAGGAGTTTTTCCCCTTGTTGGGAGCAGCCGATTATCCGCCACGCATAGTGGTGATGGATCAGGGAAATTTTCTGGGCGATTTCATGAACTTTGAACATCTCGATACTGCTGCTGTTATGCGAGCAGTGCGGATGTAGAAATTCGCCGGCCATTTGCAGACTAATTTAAATGCCATGAATAAACTCCGGTCGATTTTTGTTTTGATACTGGCAATATTTCTTGCAGTGGGATGTTCCACAAGTCATGGAGGGCGGAAAAGAAGCGCCTCTTACCGATCAGTCCGTTTTCTCGACTCACCTTCCCGTTATGATGGCTGGAAGGAAGGCTCCGTATCGAGCTGGGATGCAGGCAAAACTTCTCCGGATATTTCTGCTGGTCAACTTACTGCCGGCGAGGTGAATGACTTTACCAAGTGGAAGCTCTGGGAAGACATTGACAGTACCGACTTGGCTTCGTACAACACCATGTGGAAATTATTTCCCGAAAACAGATTCGTTGTTCAGGTGACCAACAGCAAGAAACTGCCGGTACATAATGCCACTGCAGTACTTCTGGATCATGGTGGTAGTGTGGTTTGGTCCTCGCGTACCGATAATACTGGAAAGGCCGAGTTATGGGCCGGCATGTATGGAGGCAAGCTGGAAGAACAGTATTCCATCAAAATCATTTATCATGATAACACATATCCTGTCGAGAAAGCCAGCCCTTTTAATGCCGGGATAAATTTCGTTGAAATCCCTGTTGAATGTAGTACCGAGAAGGACTTGGACATTGCCTTTATGATTGACGCCACGGGTTCCATGAGCGATGAAATCTCCTATCTGCAGGCCGAGCTCGCCGATGTGATTGCCCGAGTGAAAGATTCGCTTCCAGGGAATAATGTGCGTCTTGCGATTGTGTTTTATCGCGATGAGGGTGATGATTTTGTTGTAAAAATGAAGGATTTTACCAGCAATATTCCCGAAGCTATTTCATATTTGAAATCGACCGGAGCTGCCGGTGGAGGCGATTTCCCCGAAGCCGTTGATCAGGCACTGAATGAATGTGTTGACAAACTTTCGTGGAGCGACAATGCTGTTGCCCGTATTCTTTTTCCCGTGCTTGATGCACCACCGCACGAGACCTCCGGAGTAAAAGATAATCTACACCGTGACATAAGCAAAGCCTCAACCAAGGGAGTTCGCATTGCTCCGCTGGCTTGCAGCGGAATCGATAAAAGCACCGAGTACCTCTTACGGTCGATGGCGCTGGCCACAAATGGAACCTATGTTTTTCTGACTGACCACAGCGGCATTGGAAATGACCATATAGAGCCAACTACCGACGAATATCAGGTTGAACTTCTTAACAATGCATTGGTGCGGATCATACTTTCGTTTAGCAGTTCTCCAGATTGCGGCAAGCCGTTGGCCATCATTCCTGAAACACCTGATACCACAGAGATTCAACTTCCAGAGGTTAAAGAGATTGCTCCCCTTGGCGATTCTGCTGCAGCCATTGATTCGGTTGCTGTATCTGATTCCGTTACAACTGCAGTAGATTCAGCATTGACTGAAACTACAGAGCCGGCACAGCCGGAAATCAGCTGGAGATATTACCCAAACCCCACAGGAGGACCTGTTACGGTTGAAATTTTCAACCTGCCTGCTGCTTCCGAGGGTTTTCTGTATCTGACTGATCTGACTGGAAAACTGCTCAACCGCTACGAAGTAAAGGAAAGCTACACCATTCAGGTCGACATAAGTCAATATCCGACCGGGACTTATTATCTGACCTTTTTCTATGGCACAGTGAGCAAGCTTTGTGCACCCCTTGTGCTTGTGCATTAATCTTTTTCTTTCACGCAGATGAAAGGCTCAGGAGTCTTTTTCTGACATTTCGATGACTTCTTTCAATCATGAACATTTCACTACAATTTATGAAAAGCATTGGCTTTCTATCTTCAGATTTCTGGAACTACACGCCCCGTGAAGCATTTCAAAAATGTAATGAAGGAGCTTTGCTTCTCGATGTGCGCGATCCATGCTTCATCGCTTTCAAACAATTCGATGTACCCGATGCTGTGTTTTGTCACCATATCCGCTTACATGAGTTTGCTTTGCATATCCCAACGAACCGGATCGTCATTGTTGCAGACTCTGTTGGCTTGTTCAGCCACGAAGCCATGGTTATTCTCAAAGATCTTGGCTTTGAAAACATTGTTAATCTGGCAGGGGGTCTCGTGGAATGGGAACGCGATGGATTGCCGGTTCTGGTTAATACGAATGAACGGCTAAGCGGAAGTTGTGTGTGTCAGCTGCGCCCAAGAGAGCGTCATGATTGATGTTGTAACCAAACCCTTCTTTTTTTCTTTTAAAACAGTGGGCAAATAAAAAACATTTCGTAGTTTTGCGAAATATAAAAATGATACCATGGAAATCAAAGTGCTGGGCACCGGATGTGCCAATTGCAAAAACCTTGAGAAATCAACCCGTCAGGCGGTAGAGGAACTGGGCATCGATGCGCAGGTGGTGAAAGAAGAAGACATTGTAAAAATCATGGCGTACGGCATCATGCGCACCCCGGGCCTAGTGATTGACGAAAAAGTGGTGATGTCGGGTCGCGTGCCATCGGTAAGCGAAATCAAGACACTGATTGAACAAAACCGTTCATAACCATGAAAAAGGTGTTCAGAGATGAGCATGTGCAGCTTGCCCTGGTGGCCAAAGCGCTCAGTCATCCAGCGCGCGTATATATTATGGAGCGGTTGCTGAACGAAAACCGCTGCGATGGCGTGGGTTGTTGCACCAGTGGTGAAATGGTTGACGACATGCCCATTGCCCGCTCAACGCTGTCGCAGCACCTGAAGGAATTGAAAGCTGCCGGACTCATTCAGGGTGAGGTCGAATTACCCAAAATAAAATACTGCGTGAATACTGAAAACTGGAATCGCGCCAAAATGCTTCTCAGTCAATTTGTAAATCCTAAACCATGTCAAAAATAGCCTTCATCATTTCTGCCGCGCTCATCATTGTTCTGGCTTCGTGCGGAAGCAGCAACAAACAGGAAACGTCATCCGACGACAGCCTGAAAAACGATACAACGACCACCATCATCAGCGATACAGTGGTGAATTCAAGCGGTGACACGGTGGTTACAGAGAAAAAACTGAGCGAAGTGCCTCGCGTAGTGGTTCATATGTTTCATGCAACACACCGTTGTCCGACTTGCATTGCCATTGATGAATGTGTCGATTTAGCATTGAAATCGTCGTTTCAAGCGCAGGTGCAAAATGGTGTGGTTCGAAAAACCGAAATCAATGCCGATGACGAAAAAAATGCAGAAATCTGCGAAAAATACGAAGCTTTTGGCACGGCTTTGTTTGTAACGCGGCTTTTTCAAGGCAAAGAAACCATAACCGATTTAACCGCTCAGGCATTCAAATTGGCACGAAACAAACCCGAAGAATTGCAACAGCTTATTACCGATCAAATTCAAAACGACCTCAAATGAAATCAATGCAACACGTATTCATCGTCATCGTAACGTTTTTTAGCATTACGTCATCAGCAATTTCTCAAAATGCGAACACCAAACTGCTTGTGTACGATTTTCACATTACCAACCGTTGTCAAACCTGCACAAAAATTGAGCAGGTGACAGTTGAAACTCTTGACACCTTTTACAGAGCCCAGCTCGACAGTGGCATCATTGTTTTCAAAACCTTCAATTGCGAACTTGACGAAAATGCCGAACTGGTGAAAAAGTATTCAGCCTATGGAAGCACATTGGTTTTAACAGCCTTGCTTCCTGAAGGTAAAGAAGTCATTGTTGATATCACCGATCTTGCGTTTTCGAAAATTGGCAAAAAGGAACTCTTTGTTGAAAAACTTCGCGAGAAAATTGATGAGTTGCTCATACTTCAATAAATCATTTTTCAACTCCTTCAAAGGAGCTTCGCACTTTAACATGACGCGATCAATCGCGTCTACGTTTTCTACACATTAAATCAGACGTTGCAGTGCAACGTCTCTACACTTTCGAACTTTACAAACTTTATACTTGGTACATGTTTGAATTTCTCCAATCCTGGGTCGATAACAGCCAGTTTCCTGTATTAAGCGCTTTCGCATTAGGAATCATGACGGCCATCAGTCCCTGCCCGCTTGCGACAAACATCACCGCCATTGGATACATCAGTCGTGAACTGTCGTCGCGAAAACGAATATTCTATAATGGTCTGCTTTATACCCTGGGACGACTGATCACGTATTCGGGGCTGGGCGTTTTGATTTATTTTGGAGCAAGTTCGTTTCAGGTAGCCAAACTGTTCAGCCGCTATGGTGAACGATTTCTTGGGCCGCTTATGATCATCATCGGCATTTTTATGCTCAATGTAATTAAAATCAGATTGTTTAAGAAAGGCGGTGGGCTGTCTGACAAAGTGGAGCAGAAGGCCGCGGGCGGAGGAGGATGGTGGGCACTTTTATTGGGTGTGCTTTTCGCCCTTGCTTTCTGTCCAACCAGCGGAGTGTTTTATTTTCTCATGCTCATCCCCATGACCATTGCCAGCCCCGACGGGCTTTTGCTGCCGCCCGTATATGCTATTGCAACAGGACTTCCAGTCATCATGATCGCATGGATTTTGGCTTTTAGTATGTCGGGCATTGGCACCTTTTACAACAAAGTGAAAGTGTTCGAGAAATGGTTTCGAACGATGGCAGCAGTGATTTTTATATTGGCTGGACTATATTTCATTTGGTTGTTTTGGTTGTAATATACTGATATGAAAAACATTTTCTACAAGCCCTGGATTAAACTTTTGATACCGGTTGCCATTCTTCCTGTGTGGTATTTGCTTTATATAAACCTTCAAGCACTTACCGACATGCTCGTGGAAGATGTTTTTGGCCTTACCCGGGGAGAACATTTTACCGAAGCGTTATGGTTTTTTGTTTTCGAGTTTCCTAAAGTGTTGCTTTTGCTGACGCTCATTATTTTCTTTGTCGGTATTGTGCGCACCTTTTTCACTCCTGAGCGCACCCGCAAAGCTCTTGGGGGCAAGAAATCAATATTCGGGAACATCCTGGCAGCCATGCTGGGTATTGTCACTCCGTTTTGCTCCTGCTCGGCCATTCCTTTGTTTTTAGGATTTGTTGAAGCTGGCGTGCCGCTGGGAGTCACATTTTCGTTCCTCATTGCAGCACCCATGATCAACGAGGTGGCTGTGGTGCTTTTGTACGGTATGTTTGGATGGAAAGTCGCTCTTATTTATGTAAGCACAGGCTTGTTTATCGCCATTTTTGCCGGTTGGATTATTGGTTTGCTGAAACTCGAGAAATGGGTTGAAAAATGGGTTTACGAAACCAAAGTGGGCGCTGGAGCTGGTGAAGAAAAGTTGTCATTCAGCGACCGGATACGCTTTGGTTATGAATCGGTGAAAGACATTGTCGGGAAAGTTTGGCTCTATGTTGCTCTGGGAATTGCCGTTGGGGCAGGTGCACACGGCTATGTGCCCGAAGATTTTATGGCAGCACTCATGGGCAAAGATGCTTGGTATTCGGTGCCATTGTCGATTCTCATCGGAATTCCTCTCTACTCAAATGCAGCAGGAATTGTTCCCATAGTTTCGGTACTGATTGAGAAAGGCGCTTCGCTGGGAACGGCTCTGGCTTTCATGATGGCGGTTATCGGCCTCTCATTGCCCGAAATGGTCATTTTGCGCAAAGTGCTGAAGTTGCCGTTAATTCTTACATTCATTGGAGTGGTAGGCGTTGGAATTATGATTGTGGGATACTTGTTCAATTTCTTGTTTTAAAAATTGTTTCAATTACTCTTATTCCCCAGATAGTATAATATGTGGGGAATTAATTCCTTAAACAGCATTTGCTATTGGAATGTAACCCGCATATTCACTGGATTTAATACACCCTCACATACTGCACCGTGTCATTCTGTGCATAAACAATACCTTGAGAACGAGAGGTGATGATGTATTCGTTTGAAGAATCAATATTTAGGATCTTATAAAGATCTGAATAAAACACTCCCCCTATTGTATCTGAGTAGTTTGTCAGTGCGATTTTATTTCCATGAATACCAAACATACTAATTCCATAATCTAAATAATCTTCTGACTCTTTCTGAGCAGTGCACCCACCAATAATTGACGCATTATTGATTAAATCGTATTTTAATACCTGACCATACCTGTCTGTTCCAAGGTAACTGTTAAATTGATAATACAATTCTTTCCCTGCTACAGAGATTAAAAATGTGTCAATGTTATCGGTAACTGTAAAAACATCACCATTATAATAACTGTAGTAACATAAAGCAGATTTTTCCATTTCAGCTAAATCATAATAAATTGTCTCTTCGCGACAAGAGCACAAAGACATAGCAACAATAAAAAATACAGTTAATTTAAAAAACGACAAGCTTTTGATTTTTTTCATAATTGTGCGTTTTAATATTTAGCAAATAGACTCCCGGAGTGAACACAGATAAGTCTATTTTCAAAGTTTCATTGCTTTTTGCCGAAACAAGTGTTTTGCCAAAGATATCTGAAATAAAAACCGTGTATTCTTCATTTGCAGCTAAATGATCCGGTATTATATTTACAAGGCCATTGGTTGGGTTTGGATAAATATAAAACTGTGGTGTAATAGCAGGTTCTGTATTTCTTGCATTTGAAGTTTTTGCCGTATTATTTTCAGTGCATTGCACCTTTATTATTTTGGAGTCAATTACTGTTCCATCAATAGTACAATAAAGGGTGTACTGACCTGCTTGCAAAATATCTATCTGAATTTCGTTTCCTGAATAATTAGTTGCAAAATTTTCTCCAGTAAGTGTCCATAAATAGTCAGTGTCTGTTGAATTGGCACTCATCCTTGCCAAAAACTGATTGCAAGATATTGGCTCAACTTGTATTTGAGTATTTGATGGCATAGAAATAGATTGCCTGTTATTGGGATCACAAACATTAATCCCTACTTCAGCATGAAATACCGATCCTTCTTCGGCGGTGAAACCATCGGTTAAAATGATTTCGTTTCCTGCACGGAAATTAACATTGCTGCCGCTTTTAATAATGAGTTCTCCATCATTAATGTGTTTTTGAAACAGATTATTGTTATTGTCTATAAAAGATTGGTTGTCGATGCTTCTTCCTGCATTTATTGAGTATTTTGCTTCATAATCTTTATTATTAAGAATAGTTGCATTCTGTAAAAACATATTTTCTGGCATAATCTCAAATTGAGCTACTGCATCTACAATATTTCCTTCATAGTCAACATGAAACGTATTATCTTTATCCGCATAAATATCATCAAAGGGAGAAAGGTTATTATCAATCAGGGCGTCTTTGCCACGGGTGGTAGGGTAGTTTTCGTTTAAAAATGTGTAGTTTCCAGCATTCCACAGGCTTGCATCGAGGTCAATGGCGCTGGTGGTAGGTACGAAGGTGAATTTTGAATAGATGCCTTGAGAAGAATTTGCAATATACCCACCGGGAGCATTCGTGTATGGTCGATACGAGCTTGTTACATAACCGGTGGCTAAATCAACAAAGCCTGAGCCCAGCCATTGCTTTCTTTCAAATTGATATACAAGCTGGTGATTCGGTTCATCAATAGTATACCATGAAGTAATTCGTATTGTTGCAACACCAAGATTTTGAGTAATACTAAATATTTGATTACCTGGCATTACTCCATTTTGTAATGTGCCTCTATTGCTACCATTTGAAAATGCAATATTCCTACTTTTTGTTGGATA
The DNA here is from genome assembly GCA_964559205.1 of uncultured Bacteroidaceae bacterium. Taxonomy (GTDB): domain Bacteria; phylum Bacteroidota; class Bacteroidia; order Bacteroidales; family DTU049; genus GWF2-43-63. Next base: position 474 of record CAZLHV010000044.1, on the reverse strand, counting down.
CCCTAAATTATTCAATGAATTTTGAAAAATTGGATGAAAAGCTGAAAATAATATATGGTTTGCCATTAATTGCGAAGCACCTAATGATGAATATCTGGCAATCATATCAATAACTGAAACATCGAGATTTAAAATTAATGATAACCAGCTATAATAATAAGATTGAAAGACAGTTGGAACAAATGAAGCATATGCAATGGCATATTGCAACCCCTCCGGAATAAACGCTCCTTTGTGTGGTGAATCGTAGGAAACGTACAAGCCAACCTGATGATTATACTCTTCATTTTCCAGTTCCTTTAAGGCTATTCTTCCAAGAATACCTCCCATGCTTTCACCAATATAGATGCTTTCAAAATCATCTTGTTTAATATCATTAATTCCTTTTACCAGGGTTTTTATTAGGTCAGCACTCACAAACATGTCGTTTTCAGGGGTCTCAATATTCACGAGAAAGATGTCATATCCATTATC
>CAZLHV010000043.1:535-19387 GCA_964559205.1 uncultured Bacteroidaceae bacterium | reverse complement strand
CGGGTCATTTCATAGCCAAACTGACCCACAATACCATCAATATAGTCTTTAAGAAATGCGAATTTCCCTGCTTGCTTCAGGTCGACTAAGAACAAGAAATCGAAATCATTCCCAGGCAAAAGATGACAACTGATCAGCAAAGGCCTGTCAGTGAAAAGCATATCAAGTGTTTCGTCACCGCGAATGAGTGAATCAAGGGTAAGTGCACTGCCATGAATATCCTCAAACAAGGGATCGGTGATTAAATGTTGCCACATGCGGCTCTCTGCCAAAGTATTCCACCCATCAGTAAGATTATCTGTTTCAATCACATAGGCTGCATCGCGTGGAATATAGTTCCATATTGGCCGCATAGGGCTTTTTTTGAAATAAAAATATGTGGCAACTGCACCAATGCCGACAATGAGAACTGCCAGCGATATCAGAAAAATTTTTCTTGCCCTTTTCATGGCTATTATGTTTATTACCGCAAACCTACGTGTTTTTTGGCACTTGTGCAAGTGCATCGAAACCTTTGACGAAATTTCCTCGAGAAAGCGTTATAACAACGCGATAAAACCTCGATAAACCCTTGTTAAGATAGTGTTATATATGGTTGTTTCATGTCTCTTTGGGTCAACAGATATTGTTAAAATGTAAAAAGTCGTAACTTTGCACCCCAATTTGATAATTTAATTCATATAATGATGAATCAGGATCGAAAAACCGACTTAGCCCGTATTGGTGTGTTCTATGACGGCAATTACTTTCTTCACGTAAGCAATTACTATAATTACGTGCATTCACGTCAGAGTCGTATCAGTATCAGTGGCTTGCACACGTTTATCAGGCATTATGTTGCACAGGAAGAAGGCACTGAGCCTCAGTACTGCCAGATTGTCGACGCACATTACTTCCGGAGCCGCCCTGGCGCAAAGGAAGCCAGCATGAAAGGAAATCAGCTTTATTTTGATCGTTTATTCGACGATATTTTAATGTCTGAAGGCATTACGACACATTATTTTCCTGTACGCACTGTTCAGGGTGTGAAAATGGAAAAAGGAATCGATGTGTGGCTTGCTCTCGAAGCTTTCGACCTCAGTATTTCAAGACAATTCGATATCATGGTGCTCATCGCCAGCGACGGTGATTATGTACCCCTTGTCCGCAAGGTTAATGCCCTTGGAACAAAAGTCATGCTGGTTAGCTGGGATTTTGAATTTGTGGACGATTTTGGGCAGCAAAAAATGACCAGAACTTCCCAGGATCTGCTTCGCGAGGTAACCTATCCCGTGGCCATGCACGATCTTATCGAAGATCCCGACTTTGCTGGAAATGCCCTGATCAATGGATTGTTTGTCCCGCGTTCTGAACGAAAGGAATATGAAGGAATGGAATCTGACGATTTTGTTGAACTTCAGGGTGATGGTATTGAGAGAACTGCCAATATTTTGTCGTTAAAAAACGGTTACGGCTTCATTAAATATCCTCCCAACAACCTCTTTTTCCATTTTCACACGGTCATCGATTCCGATATCAACGATATGAAACCAGGCGACTCAGTGTTGTTCGAAATTGCCAAGAATGAGAAGGGCGAAGATGTTGCTGTTCGGGTAAGACTCATCAAAGAGTAAGCCCTCTGTTCATTTTATTAGTATCGGTCAACGCTTATTCCGTTGGCCGATATTTTTTTTCTTGTTCACGAAACCTGACGATCTGTGGTTTTTTATTCCTCATATAGGACTGAATGATCATATGCGCGTCTTTGTCTTCCGCAGGGCAATTTTCGAGGAAATCACGGCAGTCTTCTGCTGTTGCTATGCCCTGATCCTCCGGCACAAAGCCAAATCCGATGTAACGTCCCTGCTCAATCAGAACAAAGGGACGATGCCCGTCGACCTGTCGGCCGTCGGTAATCATAAATGTCTCATGTACCATGCAAAGGTCATCTATGGCCTGCTGCACCCTTAAATTGTAACTTTCGGGAAGTTCTTCACCAACACAGGCTCCGATACATTTCTTTATCTGATAATTAAAACAGGGTCCTTGTGCGTCACCATATCCCGCATATTGCTGACATAAGGAATACCTTCTGATCAAACGGTCGGCATAGCCAATGGCCTGCTCGCGGCTGTCGAAGGTTCGCAGGGCATCATTCATGTTTCTCTTTGTCAGGGCCCCGATGATCAAAGACATATAGCCCTTTTCGCTCAACTCACTGAAAATTCCAAATCGCGCGAGACTTCTTCTTCCTGCACGGTTTAGCAGGGGTTTCCGGCTTTTTATCTCGTGTGACTCAAGCAGCAACGCCACCAGCTCACTCCCGGTTTCCCTGAACTCGATCCGGGCAGTGAGTTCCTGCATGCGGATATCTTTTTTCAACTTTCGGTTATAAAAATGATCGAGAACTCTCCTATGTAAATTGTTGCTTTTGCCTATATATACATCATTCCCTTTCTCGTCGAAAAAATAATAAACACCCGATGTTTCCGGAATTTCTGAAAAGCGGGTTATCTCGAGCAACGGGTGAACATTTAATCCTGTTCCTTTCATTGCAGATGCTCCAGGCAAACCAATGTCCTGCAATCGGAAGAACAATTCAACTGTAGCGCGAGCATCGCCGGCTGCCCGGTGACGGTCGTTGAGTGGAATACCAATGCTTTGGCACAGGTTTCCAAGGCTGTAGGATGGCAATCCGGGAATGAGTTTTCTGCTCAGCGCGAGAGTACAAGCCTTCTCCCTTTTATAAACGTAGCCTAGTCTTGCAAACTCAGATACAATAAACTGATAATCGAAACTCACATTATGCGCAACAAAGGTGGCCCCATCGGTGATTTCGACAATACGGGCAGCAACTTCATAAAACTTCGGAGCATCCTGCACCATATCTTCCGAAATACCTGTCATTGATGTAATAAAAGGTGGAATGCCTCTCTCAGGATGTATCAAACTGATGAACTCATCAATAACCTGCCCGTCTTCAACAAGAAAAATGGCTATTTCAATAATTTTGCCTGTTCGGTTGTTGCCTCCCGTTGTTTCGATATCACAAACCGCAAATTTCATACTGGACAAAAATACTGAATAATCCCTAATGTTACTTGTGCCTATCTCTGAATGATGAATTGTTTGAATGCCGTTTCATTTTCTCTGGTGCAACGAATGAAGTACATGCCGTTTTGCAGATGCGTTACATTTAGATGATCCTGACCGATCACATTGGTATTAAGTACAATACGACCATGGGCATCGAGTATGCACACGTTGGCTTGTCCTTCGGTTGAGAGGTGGATTATGTCTGAAGCCGGATTTGGCCAAATTGAAACCATCTGTTTTTCAGTTTCTCTCAAATCAGTGAGCAGGCTGTGTATGGCAAAGCCGGTGTATTGATCGCTATAGGTACATATCGAGCTGAAGAATCCAGAACCTGTATCCAGAGTGCCAAGCATAGAGCTTCCAGCTCCGGTAGTCATCAGCATGCCATAGAGCAACTGGTTGTGATCGCTCCATGCCAAATCCTGTGCATAATGAATATCATGACCAATATATCCAAGCGCAGTGGGCAGGGCGTTCAACGGATTGATCTGATACAAACTGTCATTGTCAAGGCATATTCCATTGAGATTGCCCATGTTGTCTGTTTCAGCCGAAATCATTGTACACTCGCAAATGGTGTCAATTAACACGGCATTTAAATCGGGAAAATTCAATGTATATAACAAGGTGTAACCGCTATCAAATACTAATAAATAGGTTAAGTGAGCGCTTTGATCATGGGCGAACGCCATGGGTTCTCCGTCAATTCCCTGCAAATTGCCTACATCAAGAACAGATCCGTTTTCATAAAGATATTCGACATGGCCGCTGTTTCTGAGCAACACCAGCACTGTGTCGATGAACGTCATGCTCATTGGAAAATCGCCTGTGCTTACATTGCCAAGCGGAGTGATGTTGCCGTTGTTGAGATCAATGGCATCGAGACAGCCCTCAAAAACGTTGATGGCGTAGGCCTGATGGCTGTATTGGGGTTTTTGAAAAAAAGTGATTTGAGTTTCAAGGCTGTCGTTGTATGGGTTCACATCACCAGTCATGCTCACCGATGAATACATTTGGTATGTGCCGGCAACTACCGGAACAAAAGGCGTATTGAAAACAAAATCCATGCTGTCTCCCGGCAAAAGTGTTATCCCGTTCACAGTCTCGGTTTGATCGAAAACAGTCGTTCCGCCAAAAGCAATTTGACAGCTGACATCGAAAAGTGTTTCCGGAGAACTGCTCACATTACGCACCCGAATTTCAGGAAAATAATTCAAACCAGTAAACTGCCATTCAGGACCCGCATCAATCACAGCCACATCATGGGTCCCGGCATTAAAAACACGCACATTGTCGAGTGCAAAGCCCCAGTCCCAGGCACCACCATCGTTGTAATGGAATTTGAGCTTTACCCCGGCAAAGGAAAAAGCAGATAAATCGATCTGATAATCATCGGTCCATGTCGATGCATAAGTAAGATCTTCAGCCAGTTGCCAGGTTAAGCCAGCATCGATGCTGATATACACCGAAGAAGTACCGGAGCCACTGTAAGTATAGTAATCAAATTCAAGCGTATATCCTCCAGCCGAAAGATCTATAACCGGAGTGATCAGATCAACGCTGCTCATATCACAGTTACATTCATCATCGTTTGCAGCAGCATACCCTGTATGTGGAGGTATGTTCCAGTAGGCTGAGCTGAGATCGGTCCCAAATTGCCATCCGAAGGTGGCTGCCCCGTACTGGTTTTGCCAGCCTGCAGGCAGGGTACCTGATTCAAAATCCTCATCAAGCACCGCCGCAAGAATGGTCTTATCTTGGTTTTCAGGATCAAAGTGTTTGTTTCTGGAAGCAATGTTGATAGGGTTTTGACCATTTAACAAAACAGCCTCGATGCAGAAAAATACACAGAGAAAGAATGAGCATTTTCTCATTTGCTTGTAATAAAAAATGAATAATGTCTGCCAGCAAAGAGCAAATATATTAATAATCAGCGTTGAAAGCAAAAAAAAAAGCGCTCTGTGAAGAGCGCTTTTCGGAAATCCGAAATGAACTAGCGGATAACTTTTTTCTGCAGAACGAGGCCGTTGGCTTCGATCACTACATTGTACATGCCAGTTTCAAAAGCTGTCATGTCGATGCTGGTATTTGCAGTTTCGAAATCCTGAGCAATTACTGTTTGTCCAAGTGAATTGAACACAGTAACTTTTCCATTTTCAGCGTTGCGCATTCTGATGTTAAGAACTCCGTCGCTGGTGAAAATTTTACCACTGAGTTGTTCTTCTTCGATGGCCACGGTGGTCTGTCCGGCAAGAATTTGCTGGTCAGCTACGGTGTTGTAAGCGTAATCTTTCACTGTACATGTTGCTCCACCGGCAGGGATGTCGCCAACGCGGATCCAACCATAATTGTAAGCCATGCCAATGTTGAACATCACACCAATGTAATGATCGGTGTTGTCGCCAAAATTGCCATAGAAGTTGCCGCTATAGGTAGAGGCAAGTCCTTGTTTGGTTTGCTGTACATCAGATCCGTCATAAATCTGCCAAGTTCCGGCTGATCCGATCGGGTCATTGAGGTTCAGAGCTGAAAGGTAAGGAATCACGGCACCCATGGTTCCCATACCGCCGTTGCCCAGCACGCATGGTTTTCCGATCACAGCACAGTTGGCAGGATCTCCACCCCAGTCGAAACGTTTGATTGAATAATCAACAGTTCCGTCTGCGTTGAAATCGATACCGACAGAGTCGGCATTGTTTGTCAGAACTGCATCAGGGCTGATGTCGTTGTAAACAATCTGTCCGTTAACCATTGTGATACCGGCCACACCCATTGCGAGCGAAGCATAAACTTTCATTTTGTCTTCGAAGCGTGTAGATTTTTTCATAGTGTAGGTTTTGGTTTGAAAAAGCAAAAATACTTTTAATGTCGTAAACAATCAAGTTATGACCCCCGAAAACCATATTAAAAATATGTTAATGTTTTTTGAGGGCATGTGTCAAATCCCTTAAGCCTTGTTTCTGTGCAACGATGCGTCGATTGCCATGACCATTTTTTCGGCTGAACCGGCTTCAAGGTTTAGAAATGTGCAGATGGGTGCTGCTTCTGACATCGGGTCGGCCACAAGCTTGCCATAATCGGCGAAATAAACTGTCATATTAGGCTGTGTTGCAAACCATCCCTCGAGCCGGGCAACTTCTTTTTTAAATGTTTCAGCAATAGCCATGGGAAACACCTTGCTGTCTTTGCCGAGCATTTTCTGTTGCGAAGCCAATACTTCATTTAAGTTTCTTTTCATAAAAACTACCTTGTACGTGAATCCATCAGGCAAAAACTTAAGAAGCTGAGCAATGACTTTAACCGCTTTACCATCGGCCTGAGCCATCCATGATGAATCTCTGGCGAGGCTTTTCACGGGTTCAAACTCATAATAGCCTTTTGGGTTATTCTCGTCAGGGTTTCTTATTTCGTCAGTAAGCAGTTCCACACCGGCACTTCTAAGCATTTGCATCATCATGGAGGTTCCAGAGCGGGGGAGCCCTGATACAATGATTATTTCACCTTTTTTCATCTGACTGATTTGATTGTTAATGATTTGAAACTGTGAGCTGTTTTGTTGTTCCATGATCCTTGCAAGCACCAATCGGGCATTCAGGTTTGATGGAGCCATGGTGAGAAAGACATTGAATGCGCCCGAAGCTTCATCAAATTTTCCAAGCACATAAAGGGCAATGCCAAGATAATAGTGGGCTGCTGGAAGTGAATAATTCAGGCCAATACTGTCGAGCAGGGAATCGGCCGCTTTTTCATACTGACCAGTTTGTAAATAGCAATGGCCCAGATGATAATGTGCAAGCGCATTGTTTTCATCAATTTCAAGTTCTTTAATTAGATGTTCAATGGCCTCATCGTATGAATCGACCTGGGTGTATATCAGGGCAAGCTGAAGCCGTATACCCGGCTGGCGGATGTCAAGTTCCGATAGGGATTGAAAAACCGTCAGTGCTTCGTCGTGTTTTCCTTCATTGAAAAGAATAATGCCATTAAGCATGTCGAATTCTACCACAGTGGAATCTTTGATGCCTGCCAGATTGGTCATAATCCGTCTGGCATCGGAAAACCGTTTGAAATGCATGTAAAGCTTGATCAGTTCAAGATTAAATCTTATATCACTGTTATCTTCACTATAAAGCTGTTCGAAATCACTTAAGGCCTCATAATGGTTTCTTCTGATGGCCTTAATTTTCGCAAGATTGTATCGGTCTTCCCTTATCGCTTTTTCAGCCGAAAGATTGTTGTCTTCTCCAGGATCTTCAATGTATCCAAGTTCCACCAGTTGTTTAAGTGCCTCGGCCGATTCATGGGTGTTGATTCTTGTATTCTCGTCATGCATGCCACAATCGCCCTCAATATCTTCCCACGAGGAAATACTTTCCGGAACTGTAGCTTCTTCAAACACGCTTGTGAGCACTTTGCCGTCCATATCCTCTCCGACAGGAAGGCCGAAACAGGTTAGAATTGTGGGGGCGATGTCGAGCAGTGTGGCTCCGTATACTCTCTCATCTTTTTTAATGCCAGGCCCATTAATGCAGAAAATACCGAAGGGGCTGTGCTCAAATGCCGGAGCAGTGTTGCAATGGGGGATTTCGGCAAGACGCATGTGTTCGGAATTGAACCCGTGATCGGAAATCAGCATCACAATGGTGTCATCGTCAATCAATTCGAGATAACGATCCAGCATCATATCATGGAAAAGATACATGCCTTCAACGACATGTTGATATGTTTCAAAATCCTCATCGCTTACCGTAGCCACTTTTGGCGGAGTATATTTCATATAGCCATGGCAAATGTGATCAATGGCGTCGAAATATACAGCCGAAAAATCCCATTCGTTCGTTCGGATGGCTCTAGTGGTCGCTGCATGAATACTGGCCGATTGTGCAACAAACCTGGCAAGAGAAAGCACTCTGGTGTCTTTTTCCTGATCAATTCCTGCCAGATTGGGGATGAAAGGCAACAGGATATCACCGGTGAGTTCTTTCAGATGTACCCTAAGCTTGAAATACTCGTTTCGTACGGATTCGGGGTGTATCGTTCCCTCAGGCATAATCCATTTGTTCTGATCCGGATTATCGATCTTTGAATAATAATTCGAGACCATCACACCGTTGATCGGTTCTGCAGGATGACTGGGCCACCAACTAATGACATTGCTTCGCATTCCCTGCTGATGCAAAATGTTCCAGATGGCTTTACATGTTCGGGAGGTGACATTCACAGGCCTGATGCCACCAATTTCCGGGTTGGGTTCAACAAAGCCCAGAATGCCATGTTTATCGGCGCGTTTGCCTGTTGCAATGGAAGTCCAAAGCACAGGCGACAGAGGTGGATCGAGTGTGGCCAGATTTCCAATGACCCCACCATTGATTAAACGTTCCAGGGCGGGCATTTTCCCGGCATCGAGCAGGGGATTGATGATTTTCCAGTCTGCCGAATCCCATCCGATCAGCAGCAGCTTTTTAGCTATTCGCTTGCTCATTGTTTTTCCTTTTCTTTTCTTCTTGTATTTCTGCAGCCGATTTAATTTTGAGTCCACGGGCTTTGCGCCATGCAATCAATCCAAGATCGCCGTATGCAAGCAGCCCGAGAAATCCATCGGACGGAATTTCAACGCTTTTAAGCTCATCGTCGTTCAGACGGTTGAACCCTTTGTGATTATTTTTTTCGTTCATCGATTGATGATATTGGTCTAAACTGCAAAAATACTCAAATAATTTTCTTGAGAATTTGCATCGAAAATTTGAATTATATTTAACCAATACTGCTGCCCAATGACAAATAGCAGGTAAAATGAGTTTTTCTGGAAATGCTGTTCGCGTATTTCGTTGTAATTTTACGCGTCAAATTAAAACCATAATGATTAAAGGGAAAGACAGGCGTCCACATATCGCCATTTTTGGTCGCCGGAACAATGGAAAAAGTTCATTAATCAACAGTCTGACCGGACAGGAAACAGCTATTGTGAGTGAACATGCGGGGACAACGACCGACCCTGTTAAGAAATCGGTTGAAATTCCCGGAATTGGCCCCGCGGTTTTGATTGATACGGCAGGATTCGACGACGTTGGTGAACTCGGAAGCAAGCGGGTGCAAAAAACACTTCATGTCATTAGCCAGATCGACCTCGCCGTGGTTGTGCTGGCGGGGAATGAACTTCTTCACGAGGAACAGCAGTTTATCCAACGTCTGAAGGATCATGATATCCCATTTTTATTTGTGCATAACAAATCAGATCAGCTGGCTCTTTCTGGAGAATTCCAACAAAAACTCCAACATCTGTATCAGGCACCGGTGGTTGAGTTTTCCTGTGTTAATGGAGACATCAATAATCTGCGCGATCAGATGAGGCAGGTCATGCCTGAAACAGCTTACACCATGCTGGCCATGTTTCAGGGGCTGATTAGATCGGGAGACACCGTTGTACTTATTACGCCTGTGGATACCGAAGCCCCTGAAGGAAGAATGATTTTGCCTCAGGTGCAGGCTATTCGCGATGTCCTCGATCACCATGCGGTGGTGGTGGTCTTGAAAGAAGATATCGCTGCCGATTATATTTCAAAAATGCAACCGGCGCCAGTGCTGGTTGTTACCGATAGTCAGGCGTTTGCAAAAGCCGATGCGGCTGTCCCCTCCCATATTTTTCTTACCGGATTCAGTGTCCTGCTGGCTCGCCAGAAAGGTCCATTCGAGCAGTATCTTAGCGACACGCCACGCATTTCGGATCTCAAAGATAACGATCATGTGCTTATTCTCGAAAGTTGCACCCATCATGTGACATGCGATGATATCGGTCATTATAAAATTCCGGCATGGCTCAGGTCTTTTACCGGGAAAAATATTCATTGTGAGGTGATTTCTGGCCTTGATCCTCTTCCTGATGATTTAACCCGCTTTGCTCTGGTAATTCAGTGCGGTGGCTGCATGATCACACGACGACAGATTCTGGGAAGGCTAAAACCCTTCATACAGGCAGGGGTTCCAATAACAAACTACGGAATGGCTATTGCCTGGATGCACGGAATTTTCCATCGGGCAACTGAACCTTTCAGACTAAAAATCAAGGAAAACTGAACATGCGCGGAACAACCGATATGACAACCGGCAATGTTCGAAAGCTGATCATCCGGTATTCGGTTCCAATGCTTGTTGGAAGCTTGTTTCAACAATTGTATCATGTGGTCGATGGCCTCATTGTCGGAAACTATCTGGGAAAAGAGGCGCTCGCTGCTGTAGGGGTGTCGTTTCCCGTCATCTTTCTCCTTGTTTCGTTGCTGATTGGCTTAACCATTGGATTGTCGGTTCTTGTATCCCAGTATTTCGGAGCAAAAGACCTCACCAAGGTGAAGGAGGCTATCGATACAATTTATTTGTCGCTCTTTATTGCCTCTGTTGTCATCAGTACTACAGGGTTGATTTTTGCAACTGATCTCATGAATATGCTTGGAGTTCCTCCGGAAATTGAACACGACAGCGTGGTCTATTTTAGCATTTTTTGTGCAGGGCTGATTTTTCTTTTTGGTTTTAATGCCACCAATGCGATTTTACGGGGGCTTGGAGATACCAAAACACCTCTTGTTTTCCTGATCATCAGTACAGTGATTAATCTCGGCCTTGATATTCTTTTTGTAGGATTCATGGGTCTAGGGATTGAGTGGGTGGCGATTGCCACTGTTTTTAGCCAGTTTTTTGCTTTTGTGGCTGCGATCATATACTTAAACCAAAGGCACCCGATTATCAGTTTTGCCATTCATAAAATGGTCTTTAACCGCAAAATATTCTCGCAGAGTCTCGCTATTGGTATTCCTTCGGGACTTCAGCAAAGCTTTGTTGCCATTGGGATTCTGGCCCTGGTTCGCATCGTAAATGAATTTGGTTCGAATGCTACTGCTGCTTTTACCATTGCTTCGCGTATCGATGCCTTTGCTGCAATGCCAGCGATGATTTTGGCATCAGCTCTTTCAAATTTTGTCGGTCAGAACATGGGTGCGGGTCGATTCGACCGAATCAGATCCGGCGTTCGCGAAACCATGATTATCGGACTTGTTCTGGCATTATTCATCAGTGTGTTAATGGTTGTTTTTCGATTCGAACTGATTGGTTTCTTTAATCAGGATCCGGATGTGGTTCAAACTGGTGCCGATTATTTGCTTATTGTCGGATTTTTCTATGTGGTGTATTCGCTTATGTTTGTCTATATGTCGGTTTTAAGAGGGGCTGGCGATGCCATCACCCCGATGTTCATTACCCTCATCGCTTTGTGGCTGGGACGTATCCCATTGTCGTGGTGGCTGAGCCGACATGCCGGAACCGATGGGATTTGGTGGGGTATCCCAATTGCATGGGCGATTGGAATGACATTGTCAATAGCTGCCTATTACCGTGGACGATGGAGAACAAAATCACTGATTGATAAAGGCTCCCGGTCAAACGTGCCTTTGCATACAGGCAGTGAGTCTGACACTAGCGTGTAAGAAACTGTTGATAAAACACACCTGATGCAACGTGCTTTAGCATGCTTATCCCATTGGAATCTTCAAGCACTAACCATTTATTTAGCTTCCTGTTATTAGTGCATGTCTCCGAAGGAACTATCTCGGATATAATGGTGTCGGAATCACTATGGTAAAGACCAATACAATTGCTTTTTTGCACCCCGAATTTGGCAAACTCACGAATAAAAATCATGTTATTGATCAGTTCAATTTCTTCATATCCTTCATCTGAAGCCGAATAGAATTTCATCACCTGATGTGATTTGAAATCACTGTAATACGTTTTAATTTCGTTATTGTCAGTGTTCTCTACATCGTAAGCCAGTCGAATCCTGTTTCCGATAAACACATTTGCAGGCGCATTATCGGCAGATGCCTTGCTGAATATGACCTGGTTGCCTGCCGTAAAGAAATAATAGATTGAATCCACCACAGGCATTCTCGATCGGTTATTATATTTTAGGTCATAGATATAACCTGTTGTTTCGCTATTCATGTTGGCTTTTCCAAAGGGCCATTTCCAGTCGGTCATGGCAAAGTAAACCCAAATAACTGCCACCAGAATCAGGATGGAACTAATAATGATTTTCATGATTTATCAATGCTCAAAAGTAATCAATTCTTCGTTCAACTGTTGTATTTTTGCGTCCTCAAGTCAATTGTTTTGAAAGTCCAGCTTCCTACTTTATCAAATTCATATTTTGGCAAGGCAATTATCCCGGTGCTCTTTGCTTTCAATTTGTTGACACGCGGATATGGCATCTGGTTTCGTAGACTGGCCTGGGATGAAGAACAATTCTATCAGGGCGGACATAGCATTTTGCTATTCCTGAAAGGGTATTTTGCAAATGGCTCAACTCCTTTTATTGGTTACGATCTCGTGAGCATTTATGGTCCGGCAGGAAAATACATAGCAGCTTTTGCACTTGCAGTTCAACAAGCGTATGCCAGTGTTTTCGGATACCATTCGGCGTTTGACCCGGTTATATTTATCAGAATCTTCTCATCATTCATCCCTTCTCTCATATCAGTCTGGTTGCTCATGAAAATCAGCCGGAAGTTATTTCCCGATCCTGCATATACGATTCTTGTCTTACTGCTTGCAGCACTGTCATTCAGGTGGGTCGAGTCGGCCCATTATGCTACTCCTGACAGTTTGCTCATTATGGCGGTTTTGTGGGCCATCAATGAATGTTTGATTTTATCGGATTCTTTTTCAAACAAAGCGATCTGGAGACTAGCACTCGCAGTTTCGTTAAGTCTCGCATGCAAAATAAACGTGGCCCTACTGCTATGGGCAACCGTGAATTTGTACCTCATTTACATTAACCGGCAAGGCGGATTCCGAAACCTTATTCTTAGGGTTTTGATTTTTAACGGTTTCATGCTGTTGTTTTCTTTTATTCTGATGTGGCCATATGTGGTTTATCTCGAAGAATACCTTTTGGTGGTCAAATATCATATTTCTGAATTCCCATTTGTCATTGCTGGCGATCCGCTGATCTATTTTATATTCAAACCTGCCTGGGGTATTGGCTGGGGAATATTATCGATGGCTGCATTTGGACTCTTGTGGATCATATGGCGCATGAAAAGAGTTAATCCACAATGGCTGTTATTGCTTTCGTGGATGATTGTCATGATGAGCTACTTATCGGTTTCGAGGGGTGCAATCCCACGTTGGGAATTGCCATTGATTCCTGTTTTGCTGTTGTTGGCCTCGGTTCCGCTCATGTGGCTCAAAACAACAACTTTTATCAAAAGCACCCTTGCAAAATCAATTGCTGCATTAATCCTGATCGTTTTTATCTGGGCACCAGTGAAAAACATCTCTGGTTTCTGTCAGGGATTGATATCAAATCGGTTCGTGGGACTGAATGCAGGTCAATTTGTTCAAATGCTTGGTTGCGAAAAAGTTTTCCGAAATTACTCCTTCGATTATCCATCAGTAAGCAGGTTCCAGCAATCAGATTGCAAATGCGCTTTGATTGACCGAAACTATTGGAATGATCTTGAGACGAATGACATTCCCGCCCGATTCGAGAATCAGACTAACAATGCTTCATTTATTGGGCTCTCATCGCAGGCAATCAGGAATGATATTCGGAAAACCTGGATTCATGCAGGAACAGCACAACCAATGTTTCACACCGACTGGACATTTAATCCTGCATTGCCTCCTGTGATTGATGTTTATATTAAACCAACAAATCCCGAAACCAGATGAATCCACTTCTTACTAAGCTTCTACCCGGATTACTTCCACTGATCGTTTTCGTCATGGTCGACAGTTTTTATGGAACCGAGATTGGCATTTTGGTCGCACTGGCGTTTGGAATGGCCCAGTTGTTCTATATCAGGCTGCGCCAGAAGGTCTGGGACCGCTTTGTGTTGTTCGATACGGCTTTGCTTGTAGCTTTAGGTTTGATTTCTCTGATGCTTGACAGCGAGAAGTTGTTTCTTTGGAAGCCTGTGTTGATGGATGTTGTTTTAATCGGTTTTCTCTTGTTTTCTCTGCTATCAGGAAAAAATCTCGTGCTGCTCATGTCAAAACGCTACCTAAGCGATGTACAACCCGATGATACACAAAAAGCCATGCTCGAGAAGCAAATGCGGGCTTTTGTTTTACTGACGATAATTCATGCTGGTTTGACGATTTATGCGATCTACCATTTAAGCCATGAAGCCTGGGCCTTTATTGGCGGAACACTGCTATATATTTTACTTGCTGCTTGGCTGGCACTGGTTTTTATATTCCGCAAATTTTCCAAACCCCGCATAAGCATGGAATACGTGCCCCATGTGGACGAAGAAGGAAAAATTATTGAACGAGTAAGTCGCGATGAAGTGCATCGAGGCACATCGATTCTCCATCCGGTGGTGCATTTGCATGTAATGCGCAGCGATGGCGCTTTTTTGCTACAAAAACGACCTCAGGACAAACAAATTCAGCCAGGCCGCTGGGACACTGCAGTGGGAGGTCATGTTGCCTGGGGTGAGAGCATTGAGAAAGCACTTAGACGCGAAACCATGGAAGAAATCGGGTTGAAGCAGTTTCAACCTCTTTTTGCAAAGAAGTATGTATGGACAAGCGAATTGGAATCAGAGCTTGTTTTTGTGTTTGTTTACCGATCGCAGCAAAACGATCAGTTTAGGCATACTGCTGAAGTAGATGAATTGCGTTGGTGGTCGCAGAAAGACATACGCTCAAAACTAAAAAAAGGAGTATTCACTCCTAATTTCGAACATGAATTCAATATGCTGGTAAAGAAATAATTTCAGCCGTTAAAGTGCTTCTCGAGTGATGAAGCCATCATTTCGAGCACATTTTTTACCGGTCGGCTTAACATCATCCGAAACATGGGAGGGATGCCAAGTCTGACACCGACTGTTGCCGTGGTTTTTGGCGCTCTGTCTTTGAGTTCAACAAAAAGGGAAACTTCGCCGCTAACCGGAAGCTGCATATCGGGTTCGATCTCGATCAGACTCTCGCTACGCGTTTTATAACGAAGTTGAACCAGCCCGGCGCCTTCAGCTTTGAATTTGCAAAAATCGGCAGTCACCTCCAGATCCTGTACTTTGCCTTCGAGCATTGGTTTGAAATTTCTGAAATCGCTCAGAAACTCATAAACTGTTAAAATTGATGCGTTCAGATGAACGTCTTTACTTTCAAATTCAGCCATCTTATTTTCCCCATTGATCTGGAGCCTCACGCCATTGTGACAATAAATCCAATTGATCGCTTCCAATCTGACCTGATGCAATGGCTGTGTCGACCAAATGAGGATAATCGCTCAAAGTCAGTAGTTGGCAGTTTGCATCAGCAAAATTCTTTTCAGCCTGCGGAAAAGCATAACTGAAAATGGCGGCCATGCCAATCACAGTTCCTTCCGACAAGCGAACAGCCTCGACAGCTTTAAGACTAGATCCGCCAGTAGAAACCAGATCTTCGACAACCAATGTTTTTTGACCAGGGTTAAGAACCCCTTCAATTTGATTCTGCAATCCATGATCTTTGGCCGATGATCTGACATAGATAAAAGGCAGATTCAGTTGCTGGGCAATCAGCATGCCCATCGGAATGCCAGCTGTTGCGACCCCGGCAATGACCTCAACATCGGCAAATTTATCGCGTATTGCCGAAACGAAAAAATCCAAAATCCTTGTTCTGGTCTCAGGATAGGACAAAATTTTACGGTTGTCGCAGTAAATCGGTGACTTCCATCCGCTTGCCCATGTAAACGGATTTGCCGGATTCAATTTAATTGCGTTAATTTGCAAAAGCAATCGGGCAGTTTCCTGTGCTGTTTCTTTTGTGTAAATCATGACACAAATGTATAAAGTTTTTCTTAGAGATAAAGTCATCTGCTTCGTTTTACCCGCAGAAATGCGGAATGCCGGCGATGAATGCTATACTCTGTCCGACATTGCTTCTGTTCAACAGATTCTTACTGCCATTGACAGAAATCAGAACCGCAATGAGTTTTGGTTTATTGACGAAAACCCCGAACAGTTGTTCATTTCATTCTACACCAGAATGAAAATTGTGGCCGCTGCGGGTGGAGTGGTCCTTAACCGTGATGGACAAATGCTTTTTATTTATCGTCGCGGGCACTGGGATTTGCCGAAAGGCAAAATCGATTTTGGCGAAACCGAGGAACAGGCTGCACTACGCGAGGTAACCGAAGAAACCGGAATTGCCACTTTGAAAATCAGGAAGCGTTTAAGCTCTACATTCCATGTCTATACCATAGGACATGAGTGGATTCTGAAGGAAACTCACTGGTTTTTAATGAACTCGCCTGAACAGGCTAGGTTGATTCCTCAAACCGAAGAGGGAATCTCTGATATCAGGTGGATCGATCCTGCAGGTGTCGAAGAAATGCAGGAAAAAGTATTTCTTTCGTTGCGCAGCGTAGTTTCTGACGCATTGAATTCCCTGGCAGATTGATTAATGACCCACATTATGTGGCTGAATATTTACCACTGGTTTTCCACAAATACGGTTGAACAGGTCTTTTGCTCCCGATGAAGGAGATGGAGCCATGTATTCGATAAACTGACCCTGCTTGTTCAGCATCATGCAATGCGGGTAAGACAAAAGACTAAGTCGCTCTGCCATTTGATAATCATTGTCAAAATGGTACACCGGAAATTCAAAATCATTCTCCTCCATGAAATAATACCATTTCAGCGCTTCGCGATCCATACTCACTGCGACAAATTGAATGCTGTCTTTCCAGTCCTGTCTTAGTTTTTCCATCACAAGTAATTCCGAAAGGCATGGATGACTCCACGTGGTGAAAAACAACAAATATGTGTACTTCCCTCTCAACGAATCATTTGTGAACAAGGTGTTGTCAAGCGACCTGAACGAGAATTCGGGCACTGGTGATCCGCTTCTGAAGCGTGTGAGCATAAAATGAATATTGCGGGCAATTTTCCCCTGAATATCAAATTTCGTTTTGGCTTCATATTTTTCAAGAATCTTCAAAAGGCTGTCTTGTTTGAATGTGTGTGACGTATACCAGTCTTTGATGTTAAGCAAAAGCACGGCCTCGCGCAGTTGTTCATTTTTAAGCAGGGTATCTTTCCCAAGCGAGTCGATTAATCCTGAAATGTTTGTGCGGATATTCACATTCAGTACAATGTCATAGGGCTGAATTTTATTTGAAACGCCATATATGAAATCGGTGAAAAAATTGCTGAAGAATTCCATATAGGCGATGTTGTCATAAAGCAAAGGCTTGCGATAGAGATATTCGTTGTATAACTTTGTTTGACTGGCAGAATATGTATTCAGACGCAGGTTTGCCAATGAATAGATGTAATAGTTGCGAAAAAACTCATTGTTGAATCCTTGATACTTTGCATCCATGGATGCAGTGAAACTGTCGATTTTGTTTTTTGGCGGGCGCATGAGAGATCGGGACGGGCTGCCATTGTCAATCCCCGATATTTTCAAAAGAAACGATGACAAGTCGTAGTTAAAGGCTCCAATTAACTGGTTCACTTCGGCAGGGTCGGCGTTTTTGAAACTGAATTTGAGTAATACGGTCGACAACAAGGGGATATGCACCCGGTTCGGATCTTTATAATCGAATGCATTAAACTCAATCTCATATGTTTTTCCAGCCTGAATATACATTTCCTGACTTCCGAATTCCATAATTCTGAAAAAGCCGGTAATGGTTTGCTTGTCAAAAACATTAAGCGTGATGGTGAAATGCCCGGTAGAATCTATTGGGGCACTTGCAATTAATGTTTCCCTGTTGCTGATAAAATCTTCCCATGAGTAAAAGCGAACAGTGAGATTTTCTGCTCCTGGAACAAACCCTTTGATGATTGTTTTCGCTGCATGGGCGAGGTTTTGATCAGTCAATAGGGCAATAAAAACGATAAAGGCAGCTATCTTACGCATATCCACGCTGGTCTGTTAATGATTAACGTGCCTGTCATGCAGTTATTGCCATTCTTTGATAAGATCCGAAACTTTTTCGGGCACAAACAGGCTGATGTCGCCACCATTGCGGTGAATATCACGTACGATGGACGAATTTACGGGTGTATGTTCAGGTCTTGTCAACATAAAAATGATCTCAAGTCCGGGGTTCAGCATGCGATTAATTTGCCCAACACTTCGCTCAAACTCAAAATCTGCCGATGTTCGCAGGCCTCTCAGAATATAATTTGCATTGGTCTTTACACAATAATCTACTGTGAGTCCGCTGTAATAGTCAATGCTGACATTTTGCAAGTCGGAAAAAACCATTTTCAGCCATTCAACTCTTTTTTCAAGTGGAAAATACGGCTTTTTATCGGCATTGACGCCAATGGCAACAATCAGCTTATCGAACAGTGGGGCTGAACGCCTCACAATGTTTTCGTGTCCTTTGGTCACTGGATCAAACGAGTCGGGAAAAACAGCAATGCGTTTCATGCCTGATATTTTAATCAAAGGTACGATAATTAGCGAAATGAAAGAATGATTACATTCCCTTTTGTGCGGTGATAGTGATGAACTGGACACCAGAAAGCCGGCTTAAGAGGTGGCTGTAAATGATTTTCAACCGGCCGGCAAGCCATATGAAGCAACTAATTGTATTGAGGATCAGTTGGCAAAAAGGTCCAGAACCTGAAATCCTTTCCAAGCTGGTGTACGAGGCCTGACCACATGTTTTCGGGTTTCATCGTAAAAAGCAGACCGGGATCCGGAGTCGAAACGGCCCAGGCATTGCGGTTCAGCTCGGTGATAAGCTGGTTGACACCCCATCCGCTGTAG
>CAZLHV010000043.1:0-525 GCA_964559205.1 uncultured Bacteroidaceae bacterium | reverse complement strand
CAAGGAAGAAACGAATATTGTGTTCAGGAATTAATCCGCTGCGAATTCCCTCAACCGCATCGGCAATACTTCCACCCCAATAGAGGTTGTCAGATATTTTATCGCTTCCAGTGATAAGTTCGGGATGCTGATGTATGAAAAAAACCGATTTCGATTCAACAGGGCCACCAATAAACAGAGGAGCCTCAAATCCATTTAAATTGGGCATGATCTCGCTGATATTGGTGGGGATCGGCTTGTTCACGATCACTCCAAAGGTTCCATCATCCCCATGATCGACCAGCAAAACAGCCGAACGCCGAAAATAGAAATCCTGAAGAAGCGGTTCTGACAACAAAACCCTTCCGGTAGCCGGCTCTATCGCATTTCGCTTAATTTCAAACATGGCGCTTGCCCTTAATTGCTGATTTCTTAGTACATTTGACACCGAATCTTTTCAAAAGTTGTTCCGTTTATGCCGCTTGTTGATAATTTTTCACATTTTGTTCATTTACGAAAACGGTTTCCGGAGTTTTCCTTTGAATC
>CAZLHV010000042.1:0-19562 GCA_964559205.1 uncultured Bacteroidaceae bacterium | reverse complement strand
ATTGTCATGAATGATAAACCCTCAACAAAGTTGTTTTTCAAGCAGGTTAAGCAGCGCTGAAATCCCATGGGACGATTCAGTTGGATGCGTAAGGTTGATGCTTGTTTCATTCACGAACGTTTTTGAAAAAGCACGAATGAAAAGTATTGAAACGTAATATATATCTTTGTGAAACAGATGAAAATGAATAAAATCATATTTGCATTGCTGTTCATGCTGATTGCAGCCTTGGTGCAGGGGCAAAGCAACAAGATTTCACACACGTTGACATTTGGCTATATTGAAGCTTGCGAAACCGGGGATCGAGTGTGTGATCCGGTGAATATTAACCGACAATCAATAAATGACTCTATTCTGCTATTTTTTCCGAATGGCGGAACGATATCCGATGTTTATCTTTATGCTGACAGCATTTTTGAGCAATGGGTGAACAAGACGATTGACGCACCTGAATTTCTTAGACACGATAAAAAACATGCTGAGCAGGGATTGCTGAAAATTGACATGACCGGATTGTCAGATGGGACATACAGAGCGCATATGCTTTCGTGTGCACTAGGGGGAGTTATTGAAATAAACCTTAAAACATTAGAGTCGGAATGCGTTCAGCCTATTGACACAATAGATGGAATGACTGTTTTTACCATAGTGGAAAGAATGCCAGAATATAAAGGAGGAGATCAAGAATTAATGAAATACCTTGCTACAAATATCAAGATTCCAACAACAGAAAATGACGATGACCTACAATTTAAAATTTTTGCAACTTTTGTAATTGACACGGTTGGAAAAGTGAGAAATCCTTGTATTCTGAGACCCAAATATGCAGACAGACTGACATCGCTTGAAGCTGAAGTGCTGAGCGTGATTGAATACATGCCTGATTGGAATCCGGGAATGATGAATGAAATCAAAGTTCCTGTAAGATGCACAGTCCCTATAAATATCAGTTGGCGATGATGGGGGTTAAGACAGGAAGTGGCACTTGGCAAATGCCTTTGACAGAGCAGTTTTTCCAGCCCCTCACCTGACGAGTATTTCATTGTTTGCGCCATAGAGTATGCTGAAAGAAAACCGGACAGAGATTGCAGGCATCGTTTTGCTGTTTTAGGTGAATACGGCGTGGAACTGATTCGCGAAAGCTTTCGGCTGTGGACTGTGGAAAACAATCGTGCGGCATCGGAGGGCGGAAGTGAGTCCCAACATGAAGCCCTTTCGAACGAAAGCCTGCCATCGCTCACAAAAATTGTTTACTTTAGCATTGACTGTAAAGGGGGTTGGGACACACCTGGGTATGTAAAAAATAACAGTTGAAAAGGCTTTTCGTATCTTCGCATCATGTTTCAGTTTATCGTCTTTATATTTTTCCAGACTTTACTTCGGATCATGCCTTTTCCGGTCATGTATGGCTTTTCGTCATTCAATGCCCTGATCATAGGTAAGATTTTCAGATATCGGCGAAAAGTGGTTTTTGCGAATCTCCGACGCTCCTTTCCCGACGCCGACGAGAAACGCATCAAAAAGCTTGCTGCAGGCTTCTACCGTTACTTTGCCGACATGTTGTTCGAGGCAGGGAAAGGATATCGCATGAGCAGGCGGCAGCTCGACAGGCGTTACAAGATTCTCAATCCATCGCTGATGGATGATTATTACAGGGAAGGACGCAGTGTGATTTTGCTCATGGCCCATTTCAACAACTGGGAATGGATTACAGGCTCCTTAGGCGAACGTTTCAGGCACAAGGTGTTTGCGGTTTACAAGCCACTGAGGAACAAGCGCATCGATGCATTTATACGTAAGTCGAGAGAACATCGTAATTTTTATGTAGTTCCATTGGCCAACACCGGCCTGATGTTTCGGAATATACGCACACAACCCTGTGCATTTGTGATGGCCGCAGACCAGTCGCCCCTTGACACCCAAAAAGCCTACTGGGTCAACTTTCTACATCAGACGACCGGTTTCCTTCATGGCTCGGAAGTATATGCCCGAAAATTTGACCTGAATGTGGTTTTCATGAAAGTGATGCGGGCAAAACGCGGATATTATAACATCACTCTGGTTCCTGTCTGTGAACAAGCATCAGTGTTTCCGGAAGGACATATCACGGCTCAGTATGCCAAGCTACTTGAACAATGCATTGAGGAGCAACCCGACCGCTGGTTGTGGTCGCACAAGCGCTGGAAAAGAAAAAAACCTGAAAACAAAACGGTTATAAATACTTCAAACCCATGAAACCCATCATTTTTTTCATGTTATTGACCCTGCTTTCTGTTCCGGTGTTGAAAGCTCAGGACAGCACCTATCAGGCCGTGGTCGAAAAGTTCTTCACCCTGTACAAAGACAGTGGACCGGAAAAAGCCATCGATTTCATTTTCTCGACCAATCCATATCTTGATCCCTCCTCAGAACAGGTGAGCACCATTAAATTGAAACTCACAACTGCAGTGGCTGTTATCGGGGATTACTACGGCTACGACGCGGTGGTGGTGAAAGAGCTTGGACCGAGCTTTACCATTGGCACCTACATGCTCCGCTACAAACGACAGCCCTTGTTTTTCACTTTTGTGATGTACAAGCCCGACCGATATTGGCAAATACAAACGCTGCGTTTTGATGACAAAACGGATCAGCTTGACATGACAGATTTCCCGAATGTAGCCGGGGAAGACAAACCCTAAGGTTTACTGAACAGTGATGAGTGTTCGGTATTCAGAATTGCCCTGCGAAATGTGTAAAATGTAAATTCCGGCTGCCGGATCGCTCAGTTGGATGGTCCATTCATCGGATCCCATTGATGATGGCAACTGTCCCTGAGCCACAACCCGTCCTTCTGCCGACAAGCATTTCCATTTAAGGTCACTGTTGCCCGGTGAATCAAAACGGACGTTGAAAGTTCCGTTTCCAGGGTTTGGAAACACGTTAATGCGGGGTTCAGCCGTTTGATTAAATCCCACATTTACATCGAACGATGGTGAAAAGAGAGGGCTTTCCCAAATGCCGCGGCCATAAGTGGCTGCCACTATTTTCTGTGCCGCATAGTTGATTTCGAGTTCATTGACCACCACAGCAGGCATTCCGGTGTTGAAAAAGATCCACGGATCAGGGGTTTGCAGCAGTGAATCATTGGTGTAAAACACGCCGATATCACTTCCGGCATACAGACCGTTGATGGTGTCGCCTGCGGCATTGACGCCAGCCTGATGAACAATTGTATTGAAGGGCACATTGGGCAAATTGAAGCTGATGTTTTCCCAGCTCACCCCACCGTTTAGGGTGCGGTAAACCTTCTTCCCGTTCCGAAAGCCGCTAAAAGTAACGTAAGCCTTTTGCGCATGATGATAATCGGTGCAAATGTAGGTCAAATATGCCTCACTCATGGGCAGGTTGCTTTTCACCGATGTCCAGGTCTGCCCGGCGTCAGAAGTTCTGAAGATGTTGTCGGGGCGTGAAGTGTATATGTATTCAGGGCTGGTAGGACTGATTGTCAGTGTGTTGAGTGAAACGGATGTTCCAATGTCGCCAAGTTGTGTCCATGTGGCACCCTGATCGGTGCTTTTCCACACGTTGTTGAATGCAGCGAAAATTTCATTTGGATACCATGGATGCATTGCAAATGGGGTAACCCAATCGCCTGTTTCTCCGGCACCGGTGATCGGTGCTTCGAGCGATGAAATATAGGTAAATCCACCATCATCAGATCGACTGAGTGCGCCACTATAATTGGTGGCATACATCACGTCGGGGTTGCTGTAATCGATCATGGCTTCCATACCATCACCCCCAAGGGTTTGGATCCATGTGCCGTTGCGGTAAAGGAAAGTCCCGTTGTCCTGGGTGCCGCCAATGATCATGTCAGGGTCCGACGGACAAAGTCCCAGCCTGTAATATTCGGTGATATGTAACCCGTGAGAAATATCCTGCCATTGTGTTTCAAGATTATAACAGCCGGGGATAATGGAAAAGGATCCCAAATCGATACAGGGTAAAACTTCATCGAGATTCCCGATCACGAGAGTATCGGTGATATACAATCCGCCGTCGGTGGCCTGATAGAAACGTCCGGTGATGGGATGAAATGCCGAAACGTGCTGATCGGCATGAATGCTTCTGCCAAAATACTTTAGCCAAAAACTCACCACATTCCAGGTCGACGAATCGCCTCCGAGACCCCCATTCTGTGATGCCCACATGTTGACACCGCCACTGTAAATCAGTTCGGGATTGCTGGGGTGCACCAGCAGGGTCAGATCGTAGGTTCCCTGACCTGCATCATCGCTTGGCTGACCCGGTAAGGTGAAGCCAAAATAGCCTCCATCGGCCCAGCCAAGCATGTTTGGGGCGATGTTTGTACCTGTGTAGGAAGCCACCTGCGACCATGTCTGGCCTGCGTCGGACGACGAGTAGAAGCCAAAAAAGCCTCCATTTGACCGGCAAGAGATGGCATAAAGGCGGTTGGTATCGGAAGGAGCAATGGCCATTTCGGTTCGATACACTGTGCCTGTTGGAGGAATGGTGGTTGCCAGCTCGGTCCATGTGAGCCCAAAGTTGGTTGACTTATAAATTGCAGCCCTTGAATTGATGACGCCAGGCACATAAATACCGGTGGCATAAATGGTATTGGGTTGCTCTGGATTCACTTCAATATCGGTATAATAACCCGAGAGGGTCTGATTCCAGGTAACACCATAGTCTTCCGATCGCCAGATGCCAGGTGTGCCACCGGTGAGAAGGAATCCAGCCGAATCGGGATGAATCACGACCTTTCTGAGGATTGATTTCTCGCCTGCCGAAGCATCGAACATCAATCCGGTGGTGTCCCAGGTTTGCCCGCCATCGAAAGACTTTAAAACTCCCATGCCATATTCATATGCACCGCCGGGACTGACCAAACTCA
This sequence comes from uncultured Bacteroidaceae bacterium, assembly GCA_964559205.1. Lineage (GTDB taxonomy): Bacteria > Bacteroidota > Bacteroidia > Bacteroidales > DTU049 > GWF2-43-63. Next base: position 14,665 of record CAZLHV010000042.1, on the reverse strand, counting down.
TCACAACGTGGTCGATATCTCCTGTGGCCAGATACATGGTATCGGGAAAATGCGGATCGATTGCGATGTCGCTTACGCGAAGCATGGGCAACTCGTCGCCAAGCGATACCCAATTCTGACCTTCGTCGGTAGTTTTCCAGATCCCGCCCTGCGAAGCACCGATAAACATGGTCTGGGTATCCGTGGGGTGAAACGAAATGCAAATGATTCGGCCCATGCCAGTAATATTTGTCGTATCGGAGCAAACCGGAACCATGCCCGGGCTCACCGAAACCCAGTTTGCAGCACCTTTACTGCGCTCGTTGCTTAGCTGTTTTGTTTCATTAAAGATTTTCAGCATCATTCTTCCGTCCGACATTTTGAATTCCGGATAAAGTCTTTGTTTGAAAAACCACTCCCAGCGGCTGAAGAATTTCCATCCACGTATCGAATCGGTATTGTTTATTTCGGACCAGTCCTGAAAACTTTTTTGCAAGGCTACAAATCTGTTTTCGCCTTCGGGCATGGTGTTTAAGTTATCAAGCCAGCTTTGAGGCATGACCTGAAATGATAGCAACATGAAAAGCGATGCACATAAAAATTTCATAACAGCTTTTTTTTGCTAAAATAGTAAATTTCGTCAACAAGAGCCGATTTTGCAAAGGCAGAAAAAAAAGAGCCCCTAAGGGCTCTCGTGCTGCAAAGTCATTTTTAGAAACCAAAGAAATACCCATATCCGCCCTTGGCTCGTTCGCGGTTGTGGTAATAAAAGTCCTCCATTTCCTTTTCAATTTCCTTGGTGCCATCCGATTTTTTGCTGACTTTTCCGCCGCTGTGTACAATCAATTCGGGATTCTTGATGATAGAGCCATCGAGTGGATAAGGCCCTGCATAGGACAAGTACCATGAATTGCCATAAGACTGTTTCGATTTAAAGAAATACACATAGCCTTTTTCACCAAGCACCTCAGCTTCAACGCGCTTGAGAAACACGACTGAGTCTTCCTCTTCTTCGGCATCATAGAAATAGGAGAAGGCAAAAAACTGCTGGGTATTGCTGGCAGAATCCATCAGGTGCAAGGCTTTTTTCTTCTCTAGTTCGGTATAAACCTGCCGCACCACCTGAGCCTTGGTCGAAAGCATGGTCCAAAGCGAATCGGGAGTGGTGATTTTATTTTTCTCCATGAGTACCATGGTTGTCAGCACCAAATCCGGGCGCTTCGACTTCAATACTTTGTTAAAATAATTGACCGATTGCTGGTTTTTCAGATAGTCTACAGCAAGCAGTTCCATCAGCACTTCGAGCAATGGACTGCTCGCATATTCCAGCTCTTTCAAACGGGCGCTGTCCACTTCGGTTGCATCGTCATCTGAATCAAGAGATTCGAAATAATCGAGAAACATTCGCATTTCCCAGCTCGACATGGATCCATCCATTTTCATGCGTTTGAATTCATCGTTGGCTTCGGCAAGGATAGACCGATAGTGGTCAGCAATCATTTTTTTATCCACAATCCCATGATCGACCAGGGTAAGGAGCAAGGCGTAAATAGGCTTTTTATGCTCGTCATATCGGGTGTAAACCAAAAGAGCCGGGAACAACTCCTTGGTAAGTGAAAGTGAATCGAACAAAGGATAATAAATATCTGTGAAGCTCTCGTAATCGTCAGCAAGCGGGGTATCAAATTCCATCATCGAGAGTAAAGCAGCAAAAGACTCTTTGGTCCGTTGACTTGCCAAACCCGATAAAATGCTGTGCTGCAGTTCGACTGAGTCTTCTGAGTTTCGGTAAAGGTTCACCAGTATGTCGGTGAGCTCGATATCCGGAATTTTCCCAATGCGATCGATAATCTCAGATTTATCATCTCCTTTCAGCGCTTTGAATTCGGGCGATTTCATATAGTGAATCAACGCATCGCTACAAGCAGTGTCGAACACCAGAAAGGGATCGGCTTTCTCGGCAATTTCGCGCACCAGTGAGTCGCTGCTCATGAGATCGCTTAGATACAAAGATCCTTTATCAGCAAACACCGAACGGCCAAAAGTAGTATCGTCAGGTCTGAAGTGATCAAAAAAGGCTTTGGTCCATCCGGTAAGCCCTTCAGTGCTGTCGGCCATGGCTTTCACTGTATACAAAGCTCCACCCTTAACGATGTTTTTCACATAGATCGCTCTTGAAACAGCGGTGTCGGTGAACATATAAACAACCTCTTTCATGTCTCCCTGGGTTCTTTCAGAAAGCGTCTTACGAACCATGTCATCGGTATCGTATGAGAAATCCATGAAATCCTTTTTCGTTGAATCCATCTCGGTGTAACGGGCGAAGCGACGAAATGTCACCTCGACAAATTCCGGGGTTTCTGACGAGGAATAAGTTTCCCTTTTACTGTAACCGTCGGTTTGAATTTCTTCTTCATCAGGCTCAGCACTATAGCCCCAAAAGCCAAAGCCCGATCTGGTCCTGTTGTACAATGTGCGAGAAAAAATATTGACATCATTCAGAATAGTTGTCGTGCGAAAATGCATAATGGTGTCATGGTCTTCAGTAAACTCGCCTTTATATTGAATAGGAATCCATGAAAAGCTATCGAAAAAAGCTCTGGGCACAATGCTATCGGGTGCCGAAACAGTCATCAAAGCATAACGCGAACCCTTCAATTCGGCTCTTGCAAAATAGTAACGACCTTTTGACGAAGCACTTCCTTCAATCACAGGCAGACCGTTTTTTACGTCGAGTTTCTTGCTGTAATCTTCAATATCGAGATCTTTGAAAAACTCTCTGAGCATTGCATCGAGTTCGAATGTGTCGGTTTCGAAATAACTGAAATCGTGCAAATCGGAAAGCGAAAAGTGGAAATGGCGGTCCCCCTGCATATCAAAAGCTTCGAGACTCAACACCTGAGGTGTGAGGCTTCGTGCCGAAGATGTAATGAGATCAGACACCACATAATTGGCAGGGATTTTAACCTCTACCCCAGCCTGCCGACAGGCATAAGTCTTCATGGTTTCGCTTTTCGGAGGGAGAAACTTAATGGAGTTGAAAAATGAATTTCCATTCTTCTCAACCGCATATTCCTTCACTCCTCTTGCCTTGAAGATAATGATTTCGAGCGGGGTGACGTAAATCTGAGCCCGGATTACATTGCCAATGGTTGTTTGCGAAACGACTTCCATGGCGGCATATCCATTTGGCCCGTTAAACTCGTTCTTTTTGATAATTTTGCCTGGTGTGGCTTCATACATCAAGCTGTCGATCAATTGCATGCGTTCGGCATTGCTCATCCCGGTAAATGATTCTCTGGTTCTCATTCTTACTATTTGAAAGTATCCGCCATTCACCATTTCGGGACAGTAATACATGACCGTTGACGGGTCTTCAATCACCGTGTATGTTTCCGAGGGCATTGACACAGAAAAAACTGAGTCGGGAGCGGTGAATGTAGAAAACACAAGCGGATATTCAAGTTCACTCATTTTATCGAATGTCTTCTTGCTTTTTTTCGTGCTTTTCTGGGCAACGGGTGTCACCGTATATCCTTTCAGGCGGAGTAAATTGACCACACCGCTGTCGCCTCCAAGGTGAGCAACACCAACTCCGCAAAAAACGCTCTGCTCTTTCATAAGCTCCACCAGCGAATTTGCCTGGATCTTGTTGCGCTCAACAATGAAGTATTTGTAATGATTCTTACTTGAAATCACCCTGTCGAGTGAATCAATCAAATCAATATCCCTGTTACGGTAGGCGTCGTCGATCTGATCACCAATGGGTTTTTTATCCGGATCATAATCATAGAAATCGAATTCCGATTCATCGTCATCGTCATTCTGATAACTTTTCGCCAGCAGTTCGTTGGTTACATTGTAATCTTCTACATGACTGATTTTCTTCTTGAGCTTTTTCCCGGTCTGAAAGATGAAAAGATCGAGGTAGGTTCCTTCTTCGTAATTCTGTGTAATTGAGCGGTGCCGGAACAAAAGAAAGTTCGACAGGGCATCAATGTCCGACAGATTGCTCTTCATTTTATCGAGGTCGATTTCGGTCGACGACGACATGTCCTTGTAAAAATGACCTGCCCCGGTTCCATACCGAACCGAAGGACTCACATAATTCAGATCGTACTTCATGCTATAATTCATGAACGAATCCGGATTAATCTCGAGGGCAATCATATCGACAGATTTCAAGGCAAGGAAAAATGAATCGGCAAGATTAAAGGCAATCTTATTGCTCACATGCATTGTACCATAAAGATATGACGGCTTGTCCAATCCGTTACCGGTGATTTTATACAACAAAGCCTTTGGTTCTGCATTCTGACCGAATGCATTCATTTGTGCCAAGCTAAAACATGCAATTAAGGCACACAGAAAAAATCGCATCATATGACTCCTCCTATTGATTAATTTTCAAGGTAAAATATCTTCAAATGTAGTGTTCTGTTTCTACTTTAACTCATCGAACCCCCAAAAATTGCAGTTAAGATATTAACAAAATCATTTCATTTTATACTTCACACATTTTCAAGACGTTGAAACAGAAAATTATTCTGATTCGCTAGATAATTTATCGTTTGTTAACAAACTTTCTTTCATTGTGCCTCATTTTGATCACGGCGAACAGTAAAATTTCCCTTCAAGCGCAGGGTCCCAATGTTGCGGTTATCGGGTTTGTTTACATTCAAATCAACCTTGCCGCAAACCTGATTTCCTGAGAGGTAATCAAGATTCACAAAACCGGGTTCGGGCATACCACTGACCCAGTTAAACCAGAAAACAGAACGGGCAACAGAAATGCTGACCCGGCAGTAGTGGCTCTCGCCGAATTTCATATATGGGTAGACTCCTGCTTTCAGTTTTTTGCCTTGCTGTGCCACCAGATCGATGTGAATAAGTACCGACTGATCGGGAAGTGTGTGATCTGATGAAATGGCTGACGAGTCAGTGAGTACAATTCGAAGGAGTGTATCCCCAAGGAATTTGAATTCGCTCCGGGCAATATCAAGCTTCCCATACAACCGATGAACAGCATTTCTCCTTTGACTTTGCTCCATATGAATCTCAAACATTAAACTGGATTCCCCGGCACAAAGCGATGCCACACTAACCGTGTCGTTGTTTTTGCTGTTGGGCTTTTTCCCGCCACCGCAGGAAGTCATGGCAATGAAAACGGCTGCAAAAGCCACATGGATAAGCAATATACTTTTTCGGTTGAACATCATAGCAAGTCGGTTTTGTTGAAACGTTTCATAAAATGAGTCACCACGACAATAGCCTGCTGCATGCGTTGGTTTCCCACTCCTTTTATCTCCACAAAGTGGGGATATAACAGTGCCGTGTGATGCCTGTATAGGTTCATCAAAAAAGTGCGTTTGTCAGGGTGTTCACGCAAAGGATCCGGAACCCATGGCAAATCTGTATTGCAAAGCAACACAAGATCATATTTTCTTCGGCTCATTTCCTCAATAATCCATGGGTCGCAATTCCCAAACTTTACTTCGCTCCAAATTCGGGTGACAAGCAATTCCGTGTCGCAGAAAATCAGCGAAAAATCCTTTGCCGCCCGGTCTTCGATAGCCATCTGCCCTTTCGCAATTTCGACAATATCATTTTGCGCATACAGGCCATTGGTCCTGGCGAGATATTCGCGTGCAAATTCAGGGACCATCACGGCGTTGAATTTTGCAGCCAGTGTTTCACAAAGGCTGCTTTTCCCGGTGCTTTCAGGCCCGGTTACAGCGATTCTGATGCAGCCAGTTCTTTTTTCCATTGCGTGTAACCAATATAAGCCAGCACGGTGAGCACTACAAACAGCAGTAATGTCGGATACATTTGCTTGATGTAATACATATAGCACGAAACAGCGTCGGCAATGATCCACAGAAGCCAGTTTTCGATTTTCTTTCGTGCTAGCATCCATGTGGCAGCAAAGCTCACTGATGTAACAAACGCATCCATCCATGGAACAACCGACATGGTGTATTGATCCAGAATAAAGCCAAGGAAAACAAAGGACAGCACCATAAAAACCAATAGCCAAATCCAATTGCGGAGCGAAGTGGAAGACACCCTAAGGGCATTTTTCTCCCTGTGATGAGCCGATCCGGCCGTCCATGTCCAGAATCCATACACACTGACGCCAAGGTAGTAAAGTTGCAGCAACAGGTCGGCATAAAGCACTTCGAGATAATATATCCAGATGTACATGCCAACCATGATCATACTGATGATCCAGTAAATTGCTTTTTGCTTGATTTGCAACACAATACAAACCAGCCCCAAAGCGGCAGCAGTGAGCTCAAACCAGTTGTCTGCAAACCACTGTGCCAGTTCAAACATTATTCAGGAATATAATCCTTGTCGAGCCGCGCATTGGCCATTTTTAATATAAAAATACTGTGCGGCAGTTCCATGGCCTTTTCAATTTCTGCTGTGATAACGCGCATCACATCGGAATACTCGCCAAATACCTGCGTGCTCATGCCATTTGATTTGACCTGAATTTCAGTGTAAATGTGCAAACGGCCAATAAAGGCTTTAATGGGCTCCAGATACTGTTCTGAAAGCGGATAATAAGAAATATCAATGCTGATTTGCATGGTCTGTCCTTTTAGTTTTTCTGAGATGCCGGATTATTTTTATCATGTACCAAATGAAGCCAATGGCCAACACAGCAAGCACTCCTAAATCAATCATGTGGGAATAGGTCATGACTTCGGCCCAGTTTTCACGGAGTTTAAAACCCACCCACGTGAGAAAGAAATTCCACATACCTGCACCGATGGTTGTAAAAACAATGAATTTCCACAACTTCATTTTTCCCATTCCTGCTGGGATAGAAATCAAATGCCTCACAATAGGGACAAAGCGGGCAATAAAAATGGTGACCTCGCCTCGCTTGCTGAAGAACTTCTCAGACATTTCGAGATGATGCTGATTGAGCAGTAAATACTTTCCGAAACGGGCAATAAAAGGTTTTCCGCCATAGTATCCAATATAGTAGCTCAACAAAGATCCAACAATGCTGCCTGCCGTAGCCGCAATGATGACCCCTGCCCAGGTGAGTTCACCATCGACAATATTAAATCCTGCAAAAGGCATCACGGCTTCGCTTGGAACAGGAAAAACCATACTTTCCATCACCATGAGCACAAAAATGCCCCAATAGCCGGTTGCGGCAATAAACGTGGTTGCCCACAACGCAATTTTCTCAGTAATACCCATTCGTTCAAATGTTATTGCACAAAAGTAATATAAATATCATTGTTGTACCGGCCCGGAAAGCAACACCGGTTAATGGATCTTGTCAACAATTTTACCATTTATACCAAAATATTTCATATATTTGCCGTAAACTCAGCGTATGAAAAGTGCCATTCTCATCATGATTTTTACAGGGATGATGCTTCCTGGCATCATCAGTGCTCAGAATATTTATTCTGTAGCCATCGCCGGAACGGTAAACGATTCTATTGCTCGTGAAACCATAATAAATAACCCCTCGGTAACCATTGCTGGGACCGACATACCGGCCGCATCATTTCAATTTACCTACATGAACGTCGCTGGGGACCTGATCAGCATGCAGGGAAGCAATGGTGTATTTTCATCCACAATGCTCAATGTGATTCGCGATACATCGGTGCATAAAATATGGATCGATGAGGTCAGTTTCATGCAAAACGGACAGGAACAAACAGCGCAGTCCAGGGTGATAAAATTTCTTGACTGATCAACAACTGTTCGGCTCACTGTCAGAAAGCAAAACCAAATCCTACGTGAAGTCTGGGTGTTTCAGCCGAAGAATAAGGAGGCTTTATGAGATCACTTAGCCTGTAACGCGCATAGATATTAAATTTTCCGATCCCGATCGCGCCGTACACTCCATACTGATATCTTTCGGCAAACGTTAACCTGCTGGTTCTTACTTTCACAACTTCGTCAAGATCATTATGGTCTCTTGTACGTACGTAGCGCGAAAAATTCCAATCAACATATCCGCCGGCATCGATGTAGCGGCCCAATACATTTCCTCGTTTTGGGTCGAAATTGAGGCGCATGAACAGCCCGGTGCCAAATGAAGCAATGCCCATGGACTGATCGTCGTGAAAAAATGTATCAGGGAAAGTTTTCAGATCGGTTTGTTCATAGCGATAACTCAATGTGTTGAAATCGAGCATATATCCGCCTGATAGCATGCCGGTGAAGCGGTAGCGCGACATCCAGCCTATGCGCCATCCGTTTGAAACGCCGGGAAGAACAGGAGCCAGATCGTCGCCCGGGATCGGGATAACAAAATGAAATCCGACAAATGAACTTAAATGATGTTTTCCATTCGCACCGCTTGCAGGCCTGATCGAATCAACCGGTTTCACCACCTCGCTGATGATTTCGGTTTGGGCATGCAACATGCATCCCCAAAGAATCAAGAAAACGACAAAAATGCTTTTCATACAATGTTGATTAAAATGAATACTCGCTGGTTTGATTCATGTAATGAACGCGAAGAATCTGACCCGGAGAAAATTCCGATTTCATCTCTTCGTAGACTTTTTCCTGCTCCACTATGAGCACTTTGTACCAGACCAGTCGGCCCTCTTTATCTGAAAGGTGAATGTAGCAGTACCCAAACGCATCCTGCCGCTCTGTTAAAGGAGAAACATTAACCTCGATCATTTCACTGAGTACTACAATATTGATTTTCGAAGAAGCGGTATTTGAGCTTGATTTAAAAAACCACGAAGCCTGAGGAATTCCATATCCATGCATGTAATCGTAATACGGATACATGTGGCTGCATTTCTGCATGGTGCCAAAGAGTTCGGTGGTGGTCAATTCCGGTTGCAATTGCAGCACGCAGGCAGCAAACCCGGCCGTGAGGGGCGAAGCAAACGAAGTTCCATAATGCACCCCGGGCCTGTTCTTTCCATAGGCAAACACCTGCGCAGCCGCCGACACATTAGGCTTGAGCCGGCCGTCGGCCGTTGGGCCCATTGAGCCAAAACCGATATGTATGGCAGAATACGGGTCAACACCTCCCACCGAAAGCACTCCTTCTGCATCGGCCGGAGCCCCCACAATTTTCCATGAATTATCGCCGTCGTTGCCAGCAGCATTCACCACAAGTATCCCTTTTGAAGCAGCCATATCGGCTCCTCGCGTTACAAACGAAGTTTTGCCATCCATCTGATAGGGAAAATAACGGTGGTATGTGTATCCAAGACTGCTATTGACAATGTCGGCTCCGTTCTGATCGGCCCACTCAAGTGCAGCCACCCAGTTTTCTTCCTCCGAAAAAGGCTCGGCGTTCACCTCGGTTCTGGCCAGCAGAAACTCGGCACCGGTAGCCAGTCCGAAAGGTTTTCCCAAACTATCAATGCCAGCGATGCAGCACATCACTGTGGTACCATGCGAGTTGAAACCATACACGTTTTCCTTTCCGCGGGTAAAATCCCAGGTTTTAATGATTCGTCCGCTATCTCTTACATGATTGAAGCAAGGCAGAACGTCCACCCCCGGAAAGCCCCCGTCGAAAATGGCAATGCGGACTCCCTTCCCGTTAATCCCGGCATTCTGGAACATATCGCCCTGCATGATTTCGAGCTGTTTTTCGCGTAGCCACGAATCGGCCTCGGCATGCACGGTATCTGATTCAGCCACCTCAAAATGTCCGGGTAATACTGCTTCGGCATGATCGACAAATGGCAACACCAGTATGCTTGCAAGCTGCTCATCGCTTGCAAATAAACACACCGCATTAAACCAACGTGATGCATAGGTAACCCCTGAAGAAACTGATTCCAGCCTGTCGATGTACTTCTGTGCAACCGGAACATCGGAATAATCGTTAAGTGGCAATCCGTTTCTTTCACGCCGTTCGATGGCTTTCGGATCAAAAAACCGGTGTGGGTTAAAGCCCGTCGTATCCTTCTCGTTTAAAAAAATCCAATATTTATCAGCTTGTTGCGACCAGGTTGCCCCGGCGATCAATGTGAATACAACAATACAAAACAGTCGCATTTTTTTATCAAAGATAGAGATTTTAGAATAATCCGGCTTCATTATCAAATTTGCCCATGATCATCGTTCATTTCATTTTCAAATATGGACGCCTTAACTAACAGCCTGAAACACTGCGATTTACAAATCTAAAAACTCTAATCACCTGATTTTGTGTTGTTTAACTGAATAAATATCGATCAAATTACCATAATAATCATATTTATATATGCGGCATTTTGTCCCGAACAAAGGCAATACATCACAAAGCATGTGGAGAATAAAAGCTTGGTCATCTCGCGTATCATTCTGACTTACTGACCATTAAACAAAATACACCCCCCATCCATTTTGGCCATTCATGTAAGACACCTTTGCCACGAAGGTCATAGCTTAGTTGGCATGCTCAACTGTATTAATTTTGCATTACGAAATCTTTGCATCACAACGAGCGCATGAACAACAGATGGCCTCATATTATTTTACTTACAGCAGCGCTATTGGCGTTAGCCGGAGTGATTTTTAGTGACCGGATCTGTTCAGATTCCGCCAAAAACATGGACACCGATTCTGAATGTACACTTCCCCATGCCGGGAAAGGAGCAGCGCTTAGTAGCGGATATCTTCCTGAAGCAATCAGGGGTCTTGAATACACTCCTTGTCATCTGGAAGCACCAGAGGTGGTTCATGAAACCGAAACTCAAGACAAGAGTGAACAAAAGCATTGCCACGACAAACAGTTTGTGAAATCAAGTTCAGCGTTTTGTCCGGGCGCCTACGAGCATGTGCTTTGAAATTCAATCCGGACTTTTCTTCCCAAAATAGTCTATTCTGTTGATTAACTGTTCAATATCAGGGGTTTGTATTTCAATGTCAGCCTGTCTGTAATAGGTTTGACGGGCATAGAAAAGCTTCTCAAGTGCATCAACATCAATCTCCCCGTTTGTGGCTGTTGCCAGCGGCCGGTCGGCTTTTGCCTTCCGAAGACGCTGGGTAATGAACGAAAAAGGGGTGTTGAGCCAAATGACGATGCCAAGCTGTTTCATCTCTTCCAGGTTTTGATGAAAACAGGGTGTGCCGCCGCCGGTCGAGAGCACAAAAGTCTCATTCTTAACACATTCACGTAAAACTTTCTGCTCATTTACACGAAAGATGACCTCTCCATGCGACCTGATCCAATCGGCAGGTGATCGTCCGGTGGTTCTGTGAATTTCGGCATCAAGATCAAAACACGCACAGGAAAGCCTTTGTGCGAGACGCTTCGCCAACCGACTCTTTCCGGCAGCCATGAACCCGATGATAAAAATTCTCATGCTGCAAAAATAGGGAAAAGCCATTCAATAAATGTCCCCTTAATGCCATAGGGTTATCTGTAATAATATACACTTTCAAAAAAAATCGCATGACATGCTCACACAGACATGCTTCATTCTGCATTTCCTTGAGAAAGCCTCATGGTCGCAAACGAAAACCCAAACAATATCCACATAGGGAAAAAATAAATAGCCGACGACATACTGATCAGGCCAACAACAAGACCAATCAAAGCCAGTGATGAGGCTTTAGAGCAATAGCGCAAAAAAACATCCGGGTGTCTTTTCCCGATCAGAAACACATTTCTCAATAACAAAAAGTACCAGGTACACCACAACAGGAAGAAAATAATCCCGGCTTCAACCAAAATCTCAATCCAGAAATTATGCATGCTAAACACACCGTGTGTGTTGTCACTTTCCATCTGAATGAGTACCGAGTTTCCTGCCCCGACTCCCATACCATAAGTGTTCAGCCATGCGTTCATTCCGTTGGAAACCAGATTTTGGCGTATGGCGATTGACGATGTATCGTTCACCTGTTCATGATCGGCAAACAAGTAGCTTTTCAGAGCATTTCCAGTCGTGGAAATTTCTCGATACTTCACCGGGTATTGTGACTTCAGCATTGGAGAAGCTGCAAACAGCACCAACATTCCTACTGTGGCAATGCCCAGGGTGATGAGTTTCTGCCTCCGGTTAAGATAAAGAAATACGAAAGCCAAAGCCATAAACACCAGACCAATCAGAGCACCCCTCGAACCAGTCAGAAATACAATCGCCACCGAAGCCAATGTTCCGGCAATCGCAACCAACCTTTTGTGAAAAAACAGAAAAAATGGCAACACAATCAGCATGGTGACCGCAAGATCATTTGGATTCCATCTGAATCCGGTTGGAGTATGGCGGATGGCCTCGATGGCAGATTCAGGCAGATTCTCCGCAAAGCCGGGTTCCCGCAAAAAGAGCACCACATGATCGGAATATGGCGAAATGGGCCATTGAATTCCGAAGACTCCTGTCAGGAAGCAAATAAGCATTTCGACAATAACCATTGCTCCCGAAACCAAAACAAACTTTCTCAGATCCGACACATTTTTCACGGCCTGCTGAAATACAAGCACAATAAGAATTCCATTCAGGATATAAAACAAATGGTACAACCCAAGTTGAATGTCCCGGCTCCAGATAAGTGTTAGCGCATACCACGTCACCATCAGCCATAAAAAATTGCTCATGCGGACGCGTGTTTGCTCAAAAAGGAAGGTTTTTAGAGTCGTTCCATCGGTCCGGATCAACATTGACCGAAACAATACAATGACAAAAACCACTCCAGCAAAATGAAAAAGATACACAGGCCCATAGCTGATTCCTAAACCCAAGCAGGCAGAAAATATCACACTCAATGCAGAGATTTTCAAAGCGCTCATGATGCTGATATCAAAGATTCAACTGCCAAAACTTCGGCTTTCATTCGCTCCTGCCATGTCCACAGCATTCGGGTTGCTGTTTGTTCAATGTTCTCGCGAATCTTGCTTTTCATCTGATCATCGTGCATCAGCGATACCAGATCAGCAGCCATACTGTCAACCATATGCTCATCGATGTCGTAGATAAATCCGTTTTCACGATGCTGAATCCATTGGCCGGTAGCGCCATTATTGAGCGTGAAAATGATTTTATTTGCTTTTATGGCTTCAAGAAGAGGGTTTCCGACATTCGACAAGTCGTATGTTGAAAAGAAAGCATCGGAAAGATTCAAATACTTTTTCACTTCTTCGTGAGCCAAGGCACCGGTAAAAAAAACATGATTTTCAAGCCCTTCATTCTTTACACGCTGCTGATAATAAGCAAGCATTGATCCTTCACCTGCTGCCACATAAAGCAGTTGATGCCCATGATACTTATTTACTGCGCAGGAAATTACGTCCAGGATCCGATCAACTCTTTTCCACGATTCCATTCGGCTTACCGACAGAACAATGAACTTTGAACCATCAGGATTGAAAGTTGATTTCAGGTTTGCATATTCATCGGGGTTCAGTTTCTGCTCATCAACACCATTAATCCAGAATTTCAGATGATGCAAGGCTTTGCTCTTAAGTCTTTTCATGGCCTCGTCACCATCGGTGCCATCATTGGTCATGATACATAAATCGGCGCGGCTCTTCAATGCAATGACATCATCCACATTCAATAATCTTTTCAGCCATTTCCCTTCGCGCAAATAGCTGGTCATCCATGTACCCTGAAAACGGGAAACGGTTTTCACGTTTTTCAAACGACCCCAAAACCTGAGCCAGGCAACTGCACATACGCCATGCACTTCGTAACCATAAATCACATCCGCATTAGCAGGAGACGACTTCTTCCATTTAATGGCTTTTCGTGCAAGCCGAAATATTGTTAACCAACCAGCCATCTGCGTAAAAACAGTAAGTAAAAACCGGTTATGGGTTGCATTACGAAGTCTGGTAAGTGGCATGGCGAATCGAATCACTTCAACACCTTCGGGATTGATTTCCGGCTCATAGAAATAATTTCCAGCCTTGCTGTAGTCACGTGCAACAATATAGGTCACTTTCCATCCGGCAGCTACAAACGCTTCGGGTGTTTTTCGAATCACCTGAATCGACTTTTCCTTGAAATCATTTGCCGAAAGAAATAGTATATGCATAACTTAGCTGCTCATCTGGCTTTCTGAAACGTTTTCCCTGATCACACGAGCCGGATTCCCGGCAATAACCACATGATCCGGAAACGATTTTGTCACCACACTCCCTGCGCCCACCACCACATTATTCCCAAGCGAAACTCCGGGCAGAATAATGACACCGGCTCCCAGCCAAACATCATGACCAATGCGAATGGGATCAGCCTTCTCCACGACACTTTTATCATGTATCCCATGGTTTGAACTAATGAGTTTCACTCCAGGCGCAAATAAAAAATTCCGTCCCAGTTCAATGCCATTGAGTGCCTGAAAATAGCAATCACCACTCATGGCAAAACTTCCGATGGTGGTTGGGTCGTATGAAAAAACCATTCTCGCTGGAGCGATAATTCTCGAGGTGAAATGAAGTGGAAACCGAACTCCGCGATTGATCCCTAAAAGTCGCCGGTATTTCCAGCTGATCCACAATAAACCCAAAGGTACACGACCAAATAATTTCCATCGCTTGTGATAATTCCTCACACAGGGAATAAAACACAGCAAATTCAAAAAGCCCTTTGCAATTTTTCTCATTGAATGCGTTTGAGATACAGCAAAAAATAAACTCCCAGCAGAAAATACATCACAGTTCCACTGATGCTCATCAAATACAAAGATAAGTAATAATCGTTGTACCACCCACCAATGAAAAGCGATGCCAACT
>CAZLHV010000041.1:0-19712 GCA_964559205.1 uncultured Bacteroidaceae bacterium | reverse complement strand
GGTTGTTTGATGAATTTACATAATTGTAATGTCCGGGCGACCATACCGTGTTTGTATTAATCTGTAAATCGTTTTCGTCGTAAAACGAGGGTTCATAGCATTTAAGCTTACAATTACATTCAGGCAAGTGAACCTGATTTACAGCCGAAGTATTCCCCGAGAAAGTGAAATTCCCGTAGGTTTGGTTGGGGTCGTATGTTACTGAGCCAGAAACGACATTAAATTCCGCATCATTGATTAAGACACATGGGTCAATGGTTAAAGGCGCTTCAACTTTGTAAACACTTACATCTTCGTTTGATTTAATTGGCGCCGGCACATCGGATAAATGATCATATAGATTCCAGTGAGCCAAGTTGTATTGCTCTACAACAGGTCTTTCAGGCAAAATCCCATACACGGTTTTAAAGGAATACCCTGATGGAAAAGTTAGTGCGCCCATTATTGTGGCTTCTGAAGGATTATAGATGATTTTTTCTTTGGGGTTGATCTGATTAATATCAAATGAATTTACGAAGTAATCGTGTGTAATTCCTGCATTGAAATCACCGGAGGCAGAAGGCAATTCACCATTTGCTGTTAGCCCAGGAAAGCTTGTGCCTTCTGCATTTAAAATGGGACTCCAGAGAATTGAGTATGGTGGCACATGGGTTGCCCCTTGTGGTTGGTTAATATTGCCCCAACCTGCAGTATTTGGGTCGTCAGGAATGATGTTGATCATATTTCCATTACAGAATGCTTGCTGGTGAAACTGATGAGACAAACTGTAATCTATTGTGCCATTTCCATTATTGGGAGTGTAGAGTAAATTGTTATCCGTTGTTTCGTATGTCGATGAATTCCAGTCAATAATTAACTCTGGTCTGTAGTGCACATCGTAGCTCCCATTTGCTGAGCCATTCAGATCTGTATTATCGCAGAAAGGGTAGTTTCTCATCTGACCTCTGGTGTTATCGTATACCCAAGATACTGAATCAATGATATTGTTTGACTGAGCACAAATTAAATAAATTGTGTGCTTCAATACAGTATGTGGAAAATTCAAATCACAATTATCACAGCCATAACTAGAACTTGGTATTCCGATTGGAGGAAAACTACTTTGATCATTTGTGTAGAATGCAGACACCAATTGTGCATATTGTGAGCGGTTGCCATTCAGCTTGAGAATGGGTGTTTCTAAAACCAATTGATTGTTAATGGAATACCCATATGTGTTGAAGTACGAGAAATATGGGAGCGAAAACACTGATTTTGTCCCGGAATATGCATATAGCTCTCTATAGTCTGATGTCGATGTACAATTAGCACCCATGCATCCCGGAATAAATGGGAATGAAACAGCTTCAATTTTGTATGCAAGTTCAAAATTTCCCTGCAATGTAAAGTTGTACCAGTGAAAATGATCGAAATTGATGAGATACTCCCCTGAAACAGAATTCTGATTCCATGGGTTTGTCACCCCATACAAGAATGAACCACCGGAAAATGGGGGGGTAATATAAGGGTTCACAAAAGGGGTGCTAACAGTTTGTTGTGCTTTAATGCTTGTAAAACTGAGGAAGAATATTAATAAAATGCCAATCCAAGAGCCTGTTTTATGTGTTTTCTTAGTAAAAAATTTTCAAATATATAATAATTTCATTGAGAAAAACAATATTGTTGGTGGCAGATTTACAGTATCTTTGTACATATCATTTATTTGATGCCAAGCAAACCCCGAAGTATTTTTCGCCGCTGGTGGCTGCAATACCAGTATTTTCGCCGCACCGGTTTTTATTCCGAGGTGGGGAAGAGTTTGTTGCGTTTTTTAATCATCTTCGGGATTATTTTTGCTCTGATGTATTTCATTGGGCAGCGCTTTTTGGATATCGACGAAATTTTCAATTATTTTGTGCATCACATCCCGCGCTGGATGGTCATTGTAACGTTTTTTCTGTCCGAGAGTTTTTTAAGCCCTATCCCATCTGATCTTTTCATTATTTGGAGCGAGGAAATGCCGCATCCCTGGCTGTGGCTGACGGGACTGGCGGTGCTTTCTTATGCCGGGGGCGTTATTTCGTATTACTGGGGAAGACTGATCAGAACGAACAGGCGGGTGAATAATTATTTCATTAGCCGATTCGAAAAGCATATCCGCAACTCAAAAAAGTGGGGTGGCTGGCTCATTGCCGCTGCTGCACTCACTCCACTGCCTTTTTCGATGAGCATGGTAGCCGTTGGCATGATGCGTTTTCCGGTAAAGCGTATGTTGCTGTGGACCTTGTTTCGTCTGCCCCGCTTTTGGCTGTATGGTCTTTTGCTTTATCGGGCAGTCAATTTTTAAACAGGCTGCGCTCTGGTTTATTTGATAAAAGTTGCTCTCGAAACCGCAAGTTAAGCTGAGGGGACAATGTTAATGCGTTTTTTGGGGAAGGATGCTCCGGCTGTTCGGATGAGATAAAGCCCCGACATCCAGGCGCCTGCAGCAGAAAAAACATGCCACAACCAGTGTACACCGGCAGGCATGAATTGTTCGGGCTGGTCGTCATACATTCGGAAAAACAAAGCTGCCGAAAGCAATGCTGCCGCTGCAATAAGAAAGGCAAGGGCATGACCTCCGGTTTTACGTGCATAGAGAAATGCGGGAATGAAAATGACCACACCTACAATAAAATAACCGATGTTGATGGCTGCCTGAATAGGAAATGCCTCGAAAAAAAATGCCCTCAGGCCGGCAGCAGCGATGATTAGCAAGAGGGGAATATACCAATTGCCAATCAGTTTTTTCAGAAAATACCAGGCCACACCGAGCGAAAGCAAAAACATGGGAAGAACATCCAGAGCCATGAGCCAGCGCTCAGAGCGAAACGCATGATAGAGGGTGCTGCCCATGCCGCCAAGAAACAACAGGGGCAGTGCAAAGAACAGAACAAAACCATGTTTCCGGAAATTGGGTCGCATGGCCAGGAGTAATAACAACACCGGGATGAGATATACCAGCGAAGAATAGGCGTTCCATGGCTCCACAATAATGCGTCCGGGCATGGTTTCGTGGTAAATGGGTCCGCCGTCGGTCACAAAAGAGTAATCAATATCGGGCTTCATGTCAGGCTGTTTTGTCGGTTTTCATTAGCATGAGTGAATACCGGTATAGCCTGAAGGACTGAGACTTTTCAATTCTGCTTTTACCTGATCACTCACATGAAGGGTGTCGATGAATGCATGAAGGCTTTGCTGTGTCACCTGATCGTTTCCTCGTGTTAGGTTTTTCAGTGCGTTGTATGGATCGGGATATTTTTCCCTTCGCAGAATGGTTTGTATGGCTTCGGCAAGGACAGCCCAGTTTGCATTGAGGTCGGCACTGATTTTATCGGGATTGACTAGCAGTTTGCCTAAACCTTTACTCAACGATTGCAGGGCAATCATCATGTGGGCCAGGGGCATGCCGGTGTTGCGAATGACAGTTGAATCGGTGAGGTCGCGCTGCAAACGCGACACGGGAAGTTTTTCGGCCAAATGACGAAGCAGGGCATTGGCAACACCGAGGTTGCCTTCGGCATTTTCAAAATCAATGGGATTGACTTTGTGAGGCATTGCCGATGATCCGACTTCGTTTTTCTGAACCTGTTGCCTGAAATATTCCGACATGACATACATCCAGATGTCGCGTGAAAAATCGATGAGAATGGTGTTGATGGCTGCAAGTGTGTTGAAAACATTGGCCATGCCATCGTAATGCTCAATCTGAGTGGTCGTTTGCTGACGCTGTAGTCCAAGATCGTTCTCCAGAAAACGGTTTGCAAATGCCACCCAGTCGGTTTGTGGGTAGGCTGCGTGATGTGCATTGAAATTACCTGTAGCTCCTCCAAACTTCCCGCTGGCAGGAATGGAGGCCAGCCGATGGAGTTGTATTTCGAGTCGTTCGGTAAACACCCTCATCTCCTTTCCAAGGGTAGTTGGCGATGCCGGTTGTCCGTGGGTGCGGGCCAGCATGGCAAGCGAATTCCATTCCTGTGCCTTTGCATTCAACCGGTTGATAAAGGAACGGAGCTCTGGCAATACGACCTGTGCGAGCGCATCGCGAAGCATCATCGGAAAAGCTGTGTTGTTGATGTCCTGCGAGGTCAGCCCGAAGTGAATAAACTCTTTCTCGTCGCCGAGACCTGCTTCATCGAATTTTTCGCGAAGAAAGTATTCAACCGCCTTCACATCATGGTTGGTGGTTTTTTCAATATCTCTGATATGCTGCGCATCGCTTTCGGTAAATGAATCGACGAGCTTCATCAGGGCTTTTTCCTGTTCAGTGCCCGGAGCATTGAGTTGTGGCAGACCGGCTTTTGCCAGGGCTATGAAATACTTCACTTCAACCAGCACGCGGTAGCGAATCAGTGCAGATTCGGAGAAAAAGGGGCGCAGGGCTGCCGTTTTTTCGCGGTAACGACCATCAACGGGCGACAGGGCGTTCAGAGAATCATTCATTCGGAAAGGTTTTGGGCAAAATTACGAATTTAACCTCAATGCTGCCGATGACTTTGTTTTGAACATTTCGTAACAGCCTTAACATTTTTCCATTGAACTTCTCTTGTTCAAAACCGCGTTGTGAATCGTTGACAAACGGCTTTTGTATCAAATACGAATGCTACGTGGTGTCCTTCTGCAAGTCCTGACCGGCAGCGTCAGGAAGTGCCCTTCTTTGAAACCTTTGTGATCCACACAATTTTAAAATTTGGACAGTTACTTAATTGACCGGGAAACTTTGTTTTGTTACCCACAAAAGGTTTTAATTCACATATATACAGTCGTGTGTGGCCTTGTTTGAAATGATTTTAAATTAGAAGCTGAACAATTCCTTAACCGGCAGAAGAAATAAAATATCACTAATTTCGCTGCTCCGAATTAAAACAATCAGAAACTGATATTATCATGAAAAACAAAAAGTTCATTACATGCGACGGAAACTATGCTGCGGCGCATGTATCGTACATGTTCAGTGAAGTGGCCGCCATCTATCCCATCACACCGTCGAGCACGATGGCCGAGTATGTGGATGAGTGGTCTGCATTTGGCCGCAAGAACATTTTCGGAGACACTGTGAAGGTGGTTGAAATGCAAAGCGAAGCCGGTGCTGCCGGCGCAGTGCACGGAAGCCTTCAGAGCGGTGCGCTCACATCCACATACACTGCATCGCAGGGTCTGTTGCTCATGATCCCCAACATGTATAAAATTTCCGGAGAGCTGCTTCCGGGTGTATTTCACGTTTCGGCCCGTTCCATTGCGGCACAGGCCCTTTCCATTTTTGGCGACCACAGCGATGTGATGAGCACACGTATGACAGGTTTCGCTTTACTGGCCACCGGTAGTGTACAGGAAATCATGGACGTTGCTCCGGTTGCTCACCTGGCTTCGATCAAATCAAAAGTTCCCTTCCTCCATTTCTTCGATGGTTTCCGTACCTCGCACGAAATTCAGAAGGTTGAGTATCTCGACAACGACGATGTACGTTCACTCGTTGATATGGATGCACTGAAAGCATTTCGTCATAACGCCTTGAATCCCGAGCATCCGGTAACCCGTGGTACTGCTCAGAATCCCGATATTTATTTTCAATCGCGCGAAGCCGCCAATCCTTACTACGACAAAGTAGCTGACATCGTTGAGGATTATATGCAGCAGCTGAACGCCTTGACCGGTCGCGAATATCATCCTTTCACCTATTATGGTGCGCCCGATGCCGAAAACATTATCGTGGCCATGGGTTCCATCACCGAGACCATCCGCGAAACCATTGACTATCTCAATGGCAAAGGCGAAAAAGTGGGTCTGATCACCGTGCATCTCTATCGTCCGTTCAGCGAGAAATATTTCATGAAGGTGTTCCCCAAATCGGTGAAGCGCATCACTGTGCTTGACCGCACCAAAGAACCCGGTGCCGAAGGTGAACCGCTCTATCTTGATGTGAAAAACATGTTCTACAACAAACCGGGTGCTCCGCTTGTTGTGGGTGGACGTTATGGTCTCAGCTCAAAAGATTCAACGCCTGCACAGATTATTTCGGTGTACGACAACATGAAAAACAATGAGCCGAAAAACCGCTTCACCATTGGTATTGTTGATGATGTGACTTTCCTGTCGCTGCCTCAGCTTGCTGAAATCAACATTTCGCACCCGAGTATTTATCAGGCCAAATTTTATGGTTTGGGCTCCGATGGTACCGTAGGCGCAAACAAAAACTCCATCAAAATCATTGGAGACAACACCGAAAAGTATTGTCAGGGATATTTTGCCTATGACTCAAAGAAATCGGGCGGTTTCACGGCATCGCACCTCCGTTTTGGTGATGTGCCGATCCGCAGCCCCTATCTGGTAAACACACCCGACTTTGTGGCTTGTCATGTTCCCGCTTATCTGGGACGTTATGACATGCTGAAAGGTCTGAAAAAAGGTGGTACATTCCTGCTCAACAGCATTTGGGACATTGAGGAAACCAAAAACAGGCTTCCGGACGATGTGAAAAAGTATCTGGCAGTAAACGAAGTGCGTTTCTATATGATGAACGCAACCGAGATTGCCGAAGAAATCGGTCTCGGAAACCGCACCAATACCATTATGCAATCGGCATTTTTCAAGATCTCAGGCGTTATTCCTTACGAACTGGCGGTGAAAGAGATGAAGAAAGCCGTTGATAAATCATTCGGACGCAAGGGCGAAGAGATTGTGAAGATGAATTATGCTGCCATTGACCGCGGTGCGGAGGTGATTGAAGTGCCCGTGCCGGCCGAATGGAAAAACCTGGATGTGAAAATCGGACACGATGACGACGATCGTCCTGCGTTTATCCGCACGGTGGCTGATGTAATTAACCGTCAGAATGGCGATGATCTTAAGGTTTCTACATTCGTAGGTCGTGAAGATGGAACCTTCCCCTATGGCACCACAAAATACGAGAAACGCGGAATCGCAGTATATGTTCCCGAGTGGATTTCAGAAAACTGTATTCAGTGTAATCAGTGTGCTTATGTGTGTCCTCACGCTGCCATTCGTCCTTTCCTGCTTACTGACGAAGAACTTGCCAATGCTCCTGCCGGAACGGTTACCGTGAAAGGCAATGGCGCCACCAAGGAATTTAACTTCCGCATGCAGGTCAGCCCGATGGATTGCACGGGTTGCGGCAACTGTATTGATGTTTGTCCTTCGAAAACCAAAGCCCTCGAGTTTAAACTCCTCGATACACAGATGGCCGAAGTGGATCGCTTCAAACACATGGACGAAAAAGTTGGTTACAAAGACACCGTTGTTGACAAGTATAAAACGGTTCGCAACAGCCAGTTTGCACAGCCTTTGTTTGAGTTCTCGGGTGCATGTGCCGGTTGCGGTGAAACCCCCTACATCAAAGCCATCACCCAGCTCTATGGCGAGCGCATGATTGTGGCCAATGCTACCGGTTGTTCATCGATCTACGGTGGTTCAGCTCCTTCAACGCCTTATACGGCCAATTACAAAAGCGGTAAGGGTGTGGCATGGGCCAATTCGCTCTTTGAAGACAATGCCGAATATGGTTTTGGTATTGCCACCGGTATTCAGAAAATCAGGGAGCACCTTGCCCTTCAGATGCAGGAAGCTATGGCTGCCGGATTGGGTGGGGAACTGAAAGTTGCCTGCGAAGAATGGCTTGCCAACATGAACAATGCCATTGCCAGCGAAGCTGCTGCTGCGAAACTGATGGCTGCTGCCAAAAAGGAAGCATCGGCATTATCCACAGAGATTATCGACAATGAGCAATATCTGATTAAGAAAAGCGTGTGGGTGTTTGGTGGTGACGGCTGGGCCTACGACATTGGCTATGGTGGTCTCGACCATGTGATTGCCAGCGGCGAAGACATCAATTTGCTGGTACTCGACACCGAAGTGTATTCAAATACCGGCGGACAGGCCTCGAAATCTTCACCTACGGGTGCGGTGGCCAAGTTTGCTGCTTCGGGAAAGAAAACCCGCAAAAAGGACCTGGGTATGATGGCCATGAGCTATGGATACGTGTATGTGGCACAGGTGGCCATGGGCGCCGATCAGAACCAGTATTTCAAAGCCATCCGCGAGGCTGAGGAATATCCCGGACCATCGTTGATTATTGCTTATGCACCTTGTATCAACCACGGTATGCGCAATGGTATGGGCAAAACCCAGCTTCAGGCGAAACTTGCTGTTGAAGCAGGATACTGGCACCTGTATCGTTACAATCCGATGCTCGAAGCCGAAGGAAAGAATCCGTTCATGCTCGATTCGAAAGAGCCCGACTGGAGTAAATTCCAGGACTTCCTGCAAAGTGAGGTTCGTTACACATCGCTGATGAAATCGTTCCCGAAAGAAGCTGCGGAACTGTTTATCACCTGCGAAAACAATGCAAAATGGAGATTCGGCAACTATAAACGTATGGCCGAAACCAAATAAACCAAACCTGAAGGCCGGCTCGTCCGGCCTTTCTTTTCTAACTCAAATGCCTATGAAAAACATTGTTGTTTTGCTCATGCTGACGCTGGCAGTTTTTTCTGCCTGTCAGACCGAAAAAGTGATTGTGAAGGAAATCGTCATCCGCGATACGGTGGTGGTGAAAGAATTCAGCTACGACTACATGTTGCTGGCGGTGCTGTGGTATCAAACCTCGGCCGAAATGCGTGCGTTGTGCTATCAGGCTTTCAATACCGCTACCATGATGCTCGATCAGGCGGTGGCTGCCAACAAGGAAAATAAAAAACTTGCCGTGGTGGTCGATATCGACGAAACCATGGTTGACAACAGTCCGTACGAAGCAGCCAATGTGATTGGAAATTTCGGATATCCCGAAAAATGGGGCGACTGGATCAATATGGCAGGTGCAAGCGCCATTCCGGGGGCTGTCGATTTTATGAAATATGCCGTTTCGAAAGGCGTGGATGTGTATTATATCAGCAACCGTAAAATTGCTGAAAAGGATGCCACCGTGAAAAACATGAAAGCGCTTGGATTCCCAATGGTGGATGATGAGCATCTGCTGCTTCGCGATAAGACCAGCAGCAAAATTGAGCGCCGCGACGTGGTGGCCAAAACCCACCAGATTGTGATGCTGATTGGTGATAACATGAATGATTTCAGCGGTGTTTTTGAGAATAAGAACGTTGAAGATCGTTTTGCAGTGACCGACAGCCTGCGCAGTGAATACGGAAAACGCTTTATCGTGCTTCCGAACCCGATGTATGGTGACTGGGAAAGTGCTGTGATGAATTACAATTTCAAACGCAGCAACGAGCAAAAAGACAGCATCCGCAAAGCCTCGCTGAGGGGATTCTGATTTTATTAGGATTGTCATCTGAATGTTTAATTGTTCGTTGCTTTCCATAGGTAAACTACGTTAGAATAAAAAGTGTATAACATTGTTTTGATCTGATGTAAAAGACTTTGGGAGTAATCCGGAAGAAATGTTGTGCACTTAATATCCCTCTTTGAGTTTGAGTAAACTAAATTGTTTGCGAGTTATAGCTTCAGAATCGAAGTGGTGATTTGGCTTGTTTTGCAGAGAATCTTCATTCATGGGGGATAAAAACTGCTCATATATATGCAGCTGCTTAGTCAAACGCAACAAATCCGGTAATAATCCATTTGCCGTCTTTTTTTTCAAGAAACAATGTTCGTCCGCCAAGAGCATATATTTCGCTGGTCTTAATCCACCCTTTTACAGCACCATCAAGGGTATTTATATAATGCATTTTGAAATCAAAGCCAGCATTTGGCTGCGCTTTCATTGTTGCTTCATAATCGATAAGCAGAATATCGTACGAAAGAGTCGCTACTTGTTTCGATGACTCATCGCAGCTTTCATAAACAGGCGCATTTTTACTGATGCATACTCCGGTACAATACGGATCAAAATACATGGCTGGGAAGTCTGCGGCAAATGTTTCATACAAACGATCATCAGAGGCATAAGGGTATTGGATTGCTGCTTCAATCGAATCTTCATCAAAAATGCTTTCACAGAAAACACCACCAAGATTGATTGCATGCAGCATAAAATCCCATACTTTTGAATTATCAGGCTTGTCGAGTTGCCATTGCATTATGAAATCTTTTTTTCCAAACATTGCTCCACCGTAACTGGTCACCATTTTCGGATGCATGATTGCAATTAAGCGGGCAGTGTCCTTTTCAGTCAGGATATTTTTCAACTGCGCCACAAATGCCACCAGTGATGTATCCTTGTAAGTTTCATCAATCGGATAGATTTTATATACAGTGTTCTGAGACTGTCCGTAAGAAAATAAAAAACTTACCACGAGAAGAAATACAGTAGCGATGGATTTCATGCTGTAGGTCATAACAAATTATTGTCAAATATACGAAAAGACTGCTGTGTCTTTATATTATTATTCATGCGAAATGATTTATGACTTTTTTCTGTTGGGAAATATTTTTGCAATGGTTTTATCTTTTCAGCTGTGTTGGGATGCGAATCAACCCCTGATATATCGTTGGACCAACATATATTTCAAATGGGTTTAATGATGACTTGGAATCTATCGGGTGTATATTTGAGATTGTTTGGTTTTTGTGCTTTTTCTGTAAAATAAACTTATTTTTGCGTATTAAGATTGCTTTCATTGCATGTTCATGACAGCATTCGGACTTGCGAAGCAAGGCTTTGTTTTGAATGATTCAAAGGGTTTTGTGTTCACCAAAAAAATGATTGATGGATCTGAGTAAGAGTGAATTAAGAAAAATGGCTCAAATGTATTTCGATCAAGGCATGAGCCGTCAGGATGTCTTGGGGATCATGAGAAATGAAATAAGCAATCAGCCCTCTGATATTGCGAAAGTTCTCAGGTACATGCCCACTGCACATGAAAAAGAGAAGTTTTTATTTCTGAAAATCATTCTGATATCGGTCTTGTCCATATCGGTTTTGGGAGCAGTGGCATTGGCCGTTTCAATGATTATAGATCATGGGCTAGAATTTCTTCCGGTTTTGTTTCTTTTCCCGGCAATCAATATCATATTTATTGTCTTGATTATTTTGGACAGGGGAAGGATTTATCAATCCATAGTGGTTCTTTCGCTGATAAGTATTTGGCAGACGATTAAGCACATGGGAAACGGGGATGAAGGCGGGGCCATCCTGATAGGAATGGGTCTTAACGTGGTAATGATTATTGTTGCGGCCATTGCGCACTTTAATCTGACCAAGAATTACAGTGTGACCAAGAAGAGAGTGGAGCAGGAGAACCATACGGTGAAAATGGAGGATGTCATTGTTTTTGATGAATAATATCATTGAAAAAATGCCAGCAGCGATGCGAAGCCGTGCGATGAGGAAAAGAGTTGGACCGGCAGGTCTCGTAAACTAAAGTTTACAGCCGCTTAATGATTTCTTAATATACGAAAGCTGAACCTTTATTTAAAAGCAGGTACTTTTGTACCCTATTCAATTTGTTATGGAATATTATTATCTGGCGATTATCGTCGTTTTGTTTTTGCTGGCAGCTCTTGACCTAACGGTAGGGGTGGCTAACGATGCCGTAAACTTTCTGAATGCTGGCTGGGGATCGCGCTCAGCTTCGTTCAAAGGGCTGATGATCACTGCATCGCTTGGGGTGTTTGTGGGCGCATTGTTTGCCGGCGGCATGATGGAAGTGGCCCGGTCGGGGGTTTTTCATCCCACCTATTTTGTGTTTGCCGAGGTCATCATGATCTTTTTGGCGGTGATGATCAACGATGTGATTCTGATTGATTTTTATAATACGCTTGGCTTGCCGACATCGACCACGGTTTCGCTGGTTGCCGCATTGCTTGGTGCCTCGTTTACCTATTCGGCGGCAAAAGTTGTTGAAAACGGACAGGCTTTTTCGGATATTGGCATTTACATGAACACCGATAAGGCAATGGGGATGATTTCGGCCATTTTTATTTCGATTGCCATTGCATTTTTTGTGGGTGTTTTCCTTCAATACATTGCCCGTGTGTTGTTTTCGTTCAGTTACGAACGCTACCGTATTATTGGCGGTTCGATTCTAGGTGGATTAAGCATCGCGCTGATTTCATATTTCATCTTTTTTAAAGGTATGAAGTCAGCTGCATTTATCGAAAAGGACGTAAAAACCTATGTGGCCGAAAACTCGCTGATGCTTTTGGGCATGCTGATGGGAGGGGTTACTTTGTTGTTCATGCTGATGCAGGTATTGTTCCGGATCAACGTGTTCAAAGTGATTGTGATTTATGGAACCTTTGCGCTGGCCATGTCGTTTGCAGGAAATGATCTTGTAAACTTTCTCGGGCCGTCGCTTGCAGGGCTCGATGCATATGAAATATATGCGTCGAGTGGCGGAGCGGATCCATCGACACTGACCATGGAAGGCCTTGAGGGCGGAGCAGCCACACCGACATATTATCTTTTGGGAGCGGGCTTGATTATGGTATTGACCTTGTGGTTCAATAAGAAAACGCGTACCGTGATCCGTACATCGGTCGATTTAAGCCGCCAGAACGAAGGTGTGGAGAAATTCGAAGCCAACACGGTCGCCCGTGGTATTGTAAAATTATCGATTGCATTGGGCAAAGTGTTTACCATTGTGCAGATTCCTGCCTTGCACCGTTGGATTGAAAAGCGTTTTCAGAAGCTTCCTGAAACCAACAATTCCGATGCCCCGGCATTTGACCTGGTGCGGGCTGCGGTTGGCCTCACGGTGGCCAGTTCGCTCATTGCCTTTGGAACATCGCTTAAATTGCCCTTGTCGACCACCTATGTCACATTTATGGTAGCCATGGGTACCTCATTGGCTGACCGTGCATGGGATCGTGAATCGGCGGTGTACAGGGTATCCGGAGTGGTTACAGTGATTGGCGGCTGGTTTGTAACCGCATTTCTTGCTTTTGCATCGGCGGCGCTGATTGCATACATTCTTTATATTGGCGGTGTCATAGGGGTGGTGTTTATGGTTGGACTGGCTGTTTTTCTGCTGGTTCGTTCGAAAGTGATTCACCGCCGGCGCGAAAAAAAGATTGAAGAAACCGAAAAAATGATGATTTTGAGCGACGATGCAGGCGAGAAGGAGATTGTAGAGCTCAGCACAAGCAATGTGTTGTTTGTGCTTGATCAGTTGCCTGAAGTGTTTGATTTGGAGCGTCAGGGATTAGAGAAGGAGAAGATAAAATTGTTGAAGCACGCCGATCGCATTGTTAAAGATATTGATAAACGTACTGAGTTGTTCAAGTCGACCATCAACAGCAGCATTTCTGCATTGGGCGAGAACTATCTGAGTGTGGGTGAATACTATCTTAAGAATGCCGATTTGCTGAGGGAGCTGGCCGTGAGCATGAATTACATTACTCATCCGGTTTATCAGCACATGAACAATCAGCACAAAAATCTGAGCAAGTCGCAGCTGCGCGATTTTGCTGAGTTGTCGCAGGAATTGATTGGTTTCAGTGGATTTGTGAAAGAAATGTTTGTTGGTGATTATGACAACAAGCATTCGGAGCAGCTCAGGGAACGTCAATCTTTGATTTGCGCTAAGGTGCAGGAAGTAAGAATGAGCCAGATAAAACGTGTGAAATCGAAGGAGTCGGCATCGCGTTCAAACCTGTTGTTTTTCAATATGATTACTGAAATTCAGAACATCACAAAGTTTTTAGCTGAGTTGGCAGAGAATGAACTGAAATTTAACAAAGTGAAAATCTGAGCAGAGAACTCTTTAATAGGCTAAAATAACTTTTGTACTTTTATCGCTTGTTTTTTTGCGATATGGAGTACTACTATCTGGCGATCATCATTATTTTATTTGCACTCACTGTGCTGAATTTGACCATTGGGGTAGCCAATGATGCAGTAAATTTCTTGAACAACGCATGGGGGGCACGTGCAGCATCCTTCAGGATTCTCATGATCACGGCTTCAGCAGGCGTTTTTGTCGGAGCCATGTTTGCCGGCGGCATGATGGAAGTGGCGCGTTCGGGTGTTTTTCATCCAGAGTATTTCACCTTTGCCGAGGTGATGATGATCTTTCTTGCCGTGATGCTCACCAATGTGGTATTAATTGATTTTTTCAACACGCTTGGCTTGCCAACATCAACCACGGTTTCGTTGGTAGCAGGACTTTTGGGTGCAGCATTTTCATATTCTGTGATTAAAGTAAACGCAGCAGGGCAGTCGTTTAGTGAGATTGGCTCTTATATCAACACTGATAAAGCTTTTGCGATGATTTCGGCCATATTTATTTCGATTGCCATTGCATTTTTCTTTGGAGTGTTATTGCAGTATCTTGCCCGTATTCTATTTTCATTTTCATATGAACGTTACCGCATGATCGGTGGATCGCTGTTTGGAGGCTTGGCCATTGCACTTATTTCATATTTCATTTTTTTCAAAGGGCTGCATTCAGCACCATTTATTTCGCAGACCGATCTCGAATGGATATCTGAACACATATGGGTGATTGAAGGTTGTCTCGTGGCAGGACTGACCTTGGTATTTATGCTTTTGCAGGGATTTTTCAGAATCAATGTGTTTCGCTGGGTAACTGTGTACGGAACCTTTGCACTTGCCATGTCATTTGCGGGCAACGATCTGGTAAACTTTATCGGACCGCCTCTTGCTGCACTCGACTCTTACAATGCATTTTCCAATGCCCCAGGTTCACCCGACCCATTTTTGTTTACAATGGAAAGCCTGAAGGGAGGAGCTCCTACCCCGACATTGTTTTTACTCGGATCAGGTGTTGTGATGGTGCTGACACTTTGGTTCAGCAAAAAAACTCACACCGTGATCAGAACCTCTGTAAACCTGAGCCGGCAAGACGAAGGAGTTGAGAAATTCGAGGCCAATCCGATTGCAAGGAGTTTGGTGAAGATGACGATTATGCTTGGTAAGGCATTTTCAGTTTTGCAAGTCCGACCTTTTTCGGCATGGATTAACAAACGATTTGAAAAAACGATCGAAAGTCAGGGATCCGATGCTCCGGCATTCGACATGGTGAGGGCGGCAGTAAGTCTCACTGTGGCCAGCAGTCTCATTGCAATCGGAACATCGATGCAGTTACCTCTGTCGACCACTTATGTTACATTTATGGTGGCGATGGGCACCTCACTGGCTGACCGTGCTTGGGATCGGGAATCGGCGGTGTTTAGGGTTTCGGGTGTGATTACTGTAATTGGCGGCTGGTTTGTAACTGCTTTGATTGCTTTTGTGGCGGCCGCTCTCTTTGCATGGGTGTTTTATCTTGGCGATGCGGTTGCTGTGGTGGCAATGTTGGCGCTGTCGGTTTTTTTACTGATCCGTAGCACTCTCATGCATCGCAGAAGAGAGAAAGAACATCAGGAAACCGAGGAGATGACCAGAATTGACAGCAATGCTGATGAGGCCAGCATTATTGATTTAAGCAAATCAAATGTTTTTGCTGTAGTGGATCTTGTTCCGGAAATTCTTGATATTACCAGAAACGGCTTGCAAAAAGAAAAAATTAAAATGCTAAAGAAAGCCGAAAAAATGGTTCGGCAGGTTGATAAACGCACTGCTGTCTTCAAGTCAACCATGAATTCGTCGATACCGATGTTGGGAGAGAACTTTTTGTCAGTAGGTGACTATTATATCAGAAACACAGATATTTTGCGTGAGATTTCAGTGAGTCTGAGTTTTTACATTCATCCGGTGGTTGAGCATGTGGCCAATCAGCATAAGAATCTCACCAAGTCGCAGATGCGTGATCTTTCTAATGTGATTGAGCAGTACAACGCTTTTTCAGCATATTGCCGCGAGAGAATGGAAGGCGACTATGGTCAGGAAATGATTGGCGAGTTAAATAGTAAAAGCCAAACGCTGAAGAATTTCATTCAGGAAGTTCGACTAAATCAGATCAGGCGAATTAAATCGAAAGAAGCGGCATCGAAAAGCAACATTTTGTTTTTCAACATGATTGCAGAGGTGTATAACCTGTCGAAGTTTATGGTTGAGTTAAGCGAAAACGAACTCCGGTTTAACAAAATAAAATAAGACTCAAACTTATTTCAAATCAGCTTCTTTGCCAAACCAGACCACGGCGTAATTCCCTTCGATGGCTATGCCGATGGCCTTCCATTGATAGCTTTTCCAGATTCCGGTGTTGATGATCAGTGGATGATGACCACTGCTGGCTTTCCACGAGTCGAGGGCTTCGTCAGGAGTAAACGTGGAATCGCTGCACCAGTAGGCAATTTCATATCCATCGCCCTGATAAGATGTCAGCTCGCGGGGTTTGTTCCAAATACAGGAGGCTTTTCGGTGATCGTCTGTGTAGCAGCAGGCTGTCCAGGGTCCGTTGTTGCTCCAGCTGTGCAGGTTGCATCGTCCTTTAGGATCATTCATGTTGAGGTCTCTCACGTGGCATTGAGCCACTTTGCACAATGATGGAGAGATGTCGATGCTGTCGAGTTTCTTTTTTTGCCGGTAGCTCATCATGAGCTGATAGAGTTCAGCTTCACGGCTGTTCATTTGGCGGTAGCTAGTATCAACCTGCGACGAAGCCACGGTTTGAAGTCCCAGGAGAATGAGAAAAGCAATGATGATTTGCATAATTAACAGGTGCTTGTCAATTGATTAATGGCTTTAGTTCCAAAAATATTGCCTAAAGTATTACTTTTGCATGAAATTAATGTATGTTTCAGTTTCCATTTTTTCCAGATGCCGGTGATTCAAGCGAAGCCCTTTGCGTTGAAGATGTGTTTTACACCTATGAGCATTTTATCCGTCGCATCCGAACCATTGGTGCAGAGTTGGAAAGAAGAGGGCTGAAGCATTCGCCGGTTGGGGTTGTGGCCAGCGATCATCCCGATACTTATGCGGCCATGATGGCTGTTTGGGCAAGTGGGAACACCTATATTCCCCTGAATCCTTATCATCCGGCCGACCGTCTGATCAGCATTGTGCAGCAGGCTTCGGTTGCGCTTGTATTGTTTAGCAAACCCGAGGTTCAGGCCATAGAAGGGGTGGAGATGCTGTCAATGGATTCATTGTCTGGTGATGCCCGTTTTGACATGTGTAAGCCCGGGGATTCCGATGTGGCGTACATTCTGTTCACTTCAGGTTCCACCGGTCAACCTAAGGGTGTGCCTGTTTCTTATGGCAATGTGCGTTCGTTTCTGCGAAACATGGAGGCGATGAATTACCAACTCGAACAAGGCAGTCGCTTCCTGCAGATGTTTGATCTGAGTTTTGATTTGAGTATTGTTTCGGTCCTGGCTCCATTTCTTTACAAGGGCTGTATGTTTACAGTTCCGAATACCAACATTAAGTATCCGGAGATTTACAGGCTGCTTGAAGAATACGACATTCATTTTGCTATTCTCGTACCCAGTGTGGTGGCATACCTTCGTCCCTATTTCGATGAGATCAGGCTTGAAAGCATGAAATACATGGCTTTGAGTGGAGAAGCCGTGCCTTACGATCTGACGCTTGAGTGGAAAAAGTGTTGTCCCAATGCAGAGTTTCACAATCTTTACGGACCAACCGAAGCCACCATCTATTCTGTCTGGTACAGAATGCCTTCGACAGATATCCCTGCGCGCAACGGTATTGTAAGCATTGGCTGGCCGACCCTGGAGACTGAAACGGTGGTGGTGAACGAAGAGAATGAGGTTTTGCCTGACGGCAGCAAAGGCGAACTGCTGCTGTATGGTCCACAGGTGATCGGAGGTTATTTGAATAACGAAGCAAAGAATCGAGAGGCCTTTGTGGAGGTGAATGGAAAGAAGTTCTACCGTACCGGAGATATTTGTATTCGGGAAAACGATCTGTATTTTTATCTGGGAAGAAAAGACTATCAGGTAAAGATTCGTGGGTTTCGTGTGGAATTGAGTGAAATAGAGCATCATGTGGCTTCTTTCTACGGCAATCGTCGTGTGGTGGCTATGGCGAGTCATGATTCGACTGGAAACGATACGATCATTGCTGCTGTTGAAGGAAATCAGGACGACACTGCAGAGCTGTTTGCATATCTGAAATCGAAAATGCCTTTTTATATGATCCCTTCCGAATTCAGGTTTCTTGAGGTGTTTCCGTTGAACAGTAACGGGAAAATCAACCGAAAGGAAATTTCCAAAATTGTACTTGGACATGAATGATCTGAACTACACGGTTAGGAGAGCGGGTACCGCCGATGCGGCATTTCTTGCCGAAGCCATTCTGAGAGCTGACCTGGGAACAGAAGGAAGGCATTCGAGTTATGCGGCACTGTTTGGATTGAGTTTTGATGAATCAAAGAAAGCCATTGAAGCCATGATGGCCGAAGAAATGGAAGGGTGCGAGTTCTCACCGGTTCATTTTCTGATAGCCGAAGCCAACGGAAGCCCTGTAGCCTCGGTATCATCGTGGATTGAAGGCTCCGATGGGGTGTCGTCGTGGATGGTCCGGTCGGTTTTAATGAAACAGTACTATCCTGAAGGAGCCATGGCGCATGTGGCCAGACTGAAACATCTCACGGATCAGATGATGGTTCATCGCAGCGAAGGAGCCATGCAGATTGAGTCGGTGTTTGTTCTCCCCGATCACCGTGGCAGGGGCTTGGCAGCAAAGCTGATCCGGGCACATATTGCCAGACTGATGATGCAGGACTATCCTTTTTCGAAAGTTGAACTCATGACGTACACAAACAATAAAAATGCAATTCGTGCGTATGAAAAGATGGGCTTTGCTATCACAGCTGAGACCAGCTGTGCTGATCCTCAGGTGACAGAATATTTTCCTGGGACAGGCATGGTGCTGATGGCTGCTGATGCCATGAACTTAATGAAAAACACATTACAATGAACAGAGAAGACATAGAATTGAAGACCCAGAGCATTTTTCGCGAAGTGTTTCAGGAACCTGAGCTGATGATCCGCAATGACATGAATGCCAACGATGTGGACAAGTGGGACAGCCTGACACACCTGACCATGATTGCCAGAGTTGAAGACACATTTGGCTTTAAGTTTAAGCTTAAGGAAATGGTGAAAATGAAAAATGTAGGCGACATGCTATTAATTATTGAGGAGAAAGTGAACAACTGATATGAAACGTTTTCAGGTACTTGGGATCATCTTATTGAGCGGTTCGCTGCTTGTTGCGGCATCGTGGTTCTGGCCCGAAGACGATGTGAAAGTTGATCTTTTGGGTGAGCAAGCCATCAGGTTTATGCCGAAGGAAGAGTTGCTTGATTTTAAGGTCATTGATAACACCAAGAATGTGGACAGTGTGATAGCCATGCTCGAAGAGCGCGCCTATGGCCTCGACGAGGCTTCCATCAGGCGAATGAGCATTCTGGATGAAGGGGTGTTTAGCACAAGCGATTTTTTTGTGAATCCGGAGACTTCTGGCGGTGGAACTGCCCTTGATCAGTTTTTCAGGGCTTTGCAAAAGAGCGATTCATCGCTGATCAGGGTAGGGCATTACGGAGACTCGCAGATTGAAGGAGACCGGGTCACCAGCTTGCTTAGAATCATGTTTCAGGATAAATTTGGTGGCAACGGTGTGGGATTTGTGCCTGTCGAAGACGTCACATCGCCGGTGAGTTATGTGAGAAACTCCAGCCCGAACTGGGTCAGGTATACCGTTTTTCACAACAAGTCGGGCAAAGGTTTGTATGGTCCGGGCGGATCGGTATTCCGGTATCGATTTCAGATTCCTGAAAGCTCGCGCGATTCAATTACACCTGGCGGCGACACCATTAAAATTAAAGTTCCGGCAAGCAGTTATTCCA
>CAZLHV010000040.1:0-19714 GCA_964559205.1 uncultured Bacteroidaceae bacterium | reverse complement strand
AGAGAAAAATACTCTTTGGAATATTCTTCAGATGATAAAATACTGCGCTTTTTTTCTAGCCAAAATCACAAAGATCCGGTAAAGAGCACGAATATTGATTATATTTCTGAATACAACATTGAAAGAGTCAGATACTTAGACTCTTTGTGGGTGAATTTTATCACTGATATTTCGAACAATAAATAGGATTGTGTTCCCTTGCAACATCCAACCCTGCACCATCCAAGACAAATCTTTAATAAAATTCACAATATTGAAAAAAGCCGCTCAACCGGGTGGCTTTTTATTGGGGTCTATGCCGTAGGTGTGGGTCAGGGGCGTATTGTCCGCGCGCTTTAACATAATATATTGTCAATTCCGCGCGTAAAAAGTCAACCACCCTTTTTAATAAAAACTCCTTCACCATAACAAATATTTTGTATTTTAGCAGTGATAATTCACCCGATGGTCCAGAACACGAATTTTTCAGAACGTTTGCAACCAGGCCGCAACTGGAACAGCGATCAATATCGTTTCGGCTTCAACGGCAAAGAGAACGACAATGAGGTGATAGGCATCGGGAATAGTGTTGATTTTGGGGCACGTATTTATGACCCGAGATTAGGGAGATGGTTGAGTGTTGACCCATTGCAGGCAAAATATCCTGATTTGAGTCCATATAATTTTTGTGCGAATAACCCGGTATTTCTTATAGACCCAGATGGCTTGAGAATAGATAGGGTTAATAGTAAGGGGCTTGGAAAAATAAGAAGGGCGCTTAAAACAAATGCTATTGGACGGGAAACTTGGAAATTAATGAAAAAATCACCATCATTAATTACACTTATTGCTTCAGATGCTGTTGTTGTTGTGAATAATGGACCTACTTGGATGAGCCCTGTTGAAGGATTACAGTTACCTACAGGTAGAGTGGTAAATAATGGTGTGCAAAACAATAGTCCTAATGGTGGAACGGTTCCTCAAAACAAAGACCAATTGTATTACTCATCACAAACTATTTATATTTCACTAGGGACTGTGAAAATGAAACAATCTATTGAGGCGTTCTATGGCACAACTTGGGAAAATTTGACCCCCACTCAGAAAAATGAGGGTGTTCAAAGAGAATTAAATACTGGAAATTATACTGTTTACGATCCTAATATTGATACGGATAGAAATACCATAGAAAGTACTGTCCCTGCGTCAAGCTACTCAAATATTGCAGTAGCTGCTGGCAGTCCATGGCCAATTCAGGGAATTCCAATGGATGAAACTGAAGAAGAATCAATAAATAGAATTACTGTACACGAGGGGAAAGGTCATGTTGTATTTGGCCTGTTCACGGATTTTCTTGTAGGTAGAAATCGCGGAGGTGTAAATCAAGAGCAAAAATCCCGAGAATTTGAGCAAGATGCTGTTAACCAAAATAACGCTAAAAGGTAACGTGTAATTATGAAAAGTTTTTTGTTTTTTCTTTTAGTAGCATTGTGCATTAATATGAATGCACAATATGTTATTGACACAACGTTTTCATGTAACCATTATAATTTTTATTTCGAGAAAGACATTTCGAAAATTCCATTAAAAGTTAGAAGGTTAGAGATTTTGTGCTTTAATCAAACTGAGGATACTTGTAGTTTGAAGAATGACAAAATGCTTTTCGAATCATTAAAGAATTTGAATGAAATTGCCATTAGTGCTTTTAGCTTTGATAAAATACCATTCAATATATGTTCATGCCCTAATATTGTTGAGCTTTTTCTTAATAATAATGGATTGATAGGTTTCCCAAATGATATTTACTGCCTTAAAGATTTAGAGCTATTGCATATTAGTGGAAGTAAAATTGATTCAGTATTTTCGTTATCTGAGTTTCCGGCACTAAAAGAACTGTCTTTGATCAATAACAACCTGCAATACATACCTGATGATCTTGGTGATTTGAAAATTGTTTTCCTTGATCTAAGCTTTAATCCCCTTATAAACAATTCCCACACTTTCGAAACTATTTCCCAAATTACAAGTGTAAGAACTTTAATTCTAGATGGGATGCAAATTATTTCATTGCCTGAAAACATTTTGCATTTGGAGAATTTGAAAACCCTTAGCCTGAATTACAATAATACAATTAACCAAGACAGCATGTTTTGCCTTTTAAGCAATATGAAATCGCTAGATTCATTATCGTTAGAATTTTGTAACATAAAATCAATTTCCCCAAAAATAGCATTGATTCAAAAAATTAAGGGTCTCAGTTTGAAAGGCAACGACATAAAAGATATTTCGGAATTATGTAATCTCACATCCTTAAAAAAGCTTAACCTTTCTGAAACCAAGCTTAAAAAACTACCTCCTATCATTGTTCAGCTAAAAAAGCTTGAAGAATTAGATATTTCATATACAAAAATCACTATCCTTCCCAATGAAATGTGTGAACTGAAAAATCTAAAAAAATTAATAATTAGGGGGACAAAAATTAAACAAAAGAACTTGGATGAACTCTTGAGAGCGATACCAGGAATTGAAATCATTTCCCAACCTGAAAAATCTGACAATGGAATGATGTTGTAAATGGTAATGGTCCAATCTGCACCTGATAAAAGTTGCAAAAATCAAAGTGCAGATTGAAAGCATTATACGGCAACGAAGCGCGCAAACTGGGAGTGGTAATTGAGGTCAAAGACTGAGGGGATTGATGAGGAGAGCGCATGAAATGGGATATGTTTGGCCAGTAGTGTTCCAATCTGCACCTGAGCTTCCATCCAAGCCAAACCCTTTATAAGCAAATCAAACAATATATTGCAGGTGTGAATGTCCATAGCCGGCTAAGTTCTGCCAAACATGATAAATACCATTCCGGCGCTTTCGTCAATATTTTATACTTTTGAAGAAAAATAACGTATATGAATTTCGATGTCATTGTGATCGGAAGCGGCCCCGGCGGTTATGTAGCAGCCATCAGGGCTTCGCAGTTAGGATTGAAAACTGCCGTGGTCGAACGCGCCGAACTGGGCGGTATTTGCCTCAACTGGGGCTGCATTCCCACCAAAGCCCTCATGAAAAGTGCTCAGGCATACAAATACATGACGCATGCGGCTGAATATGGAATAAAACTCGAAGGTGAAGTAAAACCCGATTTTCAGGCGATTGTGGCCCGCAGCCGTGGTGTTGCCGATGCCATGAGCAAAGGCATTCAGTTTCTCTTCAAAAAAAATAAAATCGAAGTGATTGCCGGAAACGGCAAATTGTTGCCCGGAAAGAAAGTCGAAGTGACAGCTGCTGACGGAATAAAAACGGTGTACGAAGCCAGTCACATCATTCTGGCCACCGGCGCCCGTTCGCGTGAACTTCCGGCCCTGCCTCAGGATGGGAAAAAAATTATCGGATACCGCGAAGCCATGACGCTGCCTCAGCAGCCCGAAAGCATGGTTGTGGTGGGCAGCGGCGCCATTGGAAGCGAGTTTGCGTATTTCTACAACACCATCGGCACCCGCGTAACGCTGGTTGAGTATATGCCCAATATTGTTCCGGTTGAAGACGAAGAAGTGAGCAAGCAGCTCGAACGATCTTTCAAAAAAGCAGGGATGAACATTCTCACTTCGGCTGAAGTAACTAGGGTCGATACCAGTGGCGAAAAATGCAAGGTCTTCGTCAACACGAAAAAAGGCGAAGAGGTGTTCGAGGCCGATGTGGTTCTTTCGGCTGTGGGTGTGGCCACCAATCTCGAAGGCATTGGTCTTGAAGAAACCGGTGTGATATTCGAAAAAGGCAAAGTGATCGTCGACGATTTTTATCGCACCAACATCGAAGGCGTGTATGCCATTGGCGATATTGTAAAAGGACCTGCCCTGGCGCATGTGGCATCGCACGAAGGAATCATCTGTGTTGAGAAAATTGCCGGCATGGATGTACATCCGTTGAATTACGGAAACATTCCCGGTTGCACCTATACTTTCCCCGAAATTGCTTCGGTGGGCATGACCGAGAAAGCTGCTATTGAGGCCGGACGCGAAATAAAGGTGGGCAAATTTCCTTTTACCGCCAGCGGGAAAGCCAAATCGTCGGGAAACACCGATGGTTTTGTCAAAGTGATTTTCGATGCAAAATATGGCGAATGGCTAGGGGCTCATTTCATTGGTGACAATGTAACGGAAATGATCGCCGAGGTAGTGGTAGCACGCAACCTCGAAACCACTGGTCACGAAATCATCAAATCGGTTCACCCGCATCCTACCATGTCCGAAGCGGTGATGGAAGCGGTTGCAGCGGCTTATGGTGAAGTGATTCATTTATAAGACGTATCTTCGCTAATCTGTTGAACCACCATGTGCGGAATTACCGGTGTTTTTTCCCGGCGCAATCCGGGTACTGACTATGCTGAACTTGTTCAGGCCTCGCTGAAGACCCTTAAGCAGCGTGGTCCCGATCATGCCGGTCATTTGCATGTACATGGGTTTACCGCAGGGCATGCCCGCCTTTCGATCATCGATGTGAGCGAAGCATCGCACCAGCCTTTCTGCTCAGCCGATCGCCGCTACACCATGGTTTTTAACGGCGAAATTTTCAATTTTCCTGAGCTGCGCAAGGAGCTGGAAGCCGCCGGACATGTTTTTGTAAGCACCGGCGATACCGAAGTGGTGATGAATGCTTTTCGGCAGTACGGAATCGATTGTTTCAGCCGGTTTAATGGTTTTTTTGCCATTGCCATATTTGATGCTGATGAGCAAAAACTGGTGCTGGCCCGCGATCGTTTTGGCATCAAACCTTTGTTGTATTATGCCGATGATGAAAAAGTGGTTTTTGCTTCAGAAATGAAAGCCATGTTGGCCTACGGACTGCCCCGCGAGCTTGACGAAGACAGCCTGTATGAATATTTCAGACTCACCTATGTGCCTGAACCCTTCACCATGCTGAAGCAGATCCGCAAATTGCCTGCTGCACATCTGGCCACCATTACGGCCGGTGAATGTACAATGACTCCGTATTATCACATTGCAGAAGCGTCGTTCAGTGGCTCCTATGCCGGTGCCTGCGCTCAGCTGCAGGATCTGTTGGCCGATAGCGTCAGGCGAAGACTGATTTCGGATGTACCTTTGGGTACTTTTCTGAGCGGTGGCATCGATTCGTCGGTTGTTTCGGCACTTGCGGCCCGTTTTAATCCTGCCATACAGACGTTTTCCATTGGATTTCCCGAAGCGCCCTATTATGATGAAACCCGCTATGCTGCTGAAGTAGCGGCCATGCACAACTTACCTCACACGGTGATTCCGGTTTCGGAAAAGGACTTTGCCAATGCGCTTCCGGCGGTTCTCGATTATCTCGACGAGCCTTTTGCCGATTCATCGGCCATTGCCGTTCACGTGTTGTCGGCGTTTGTCCGTCAGCATGTAACCGTGGCTTTGTCGGGCGACGGTGCCGATGAAGTGTTTGGCGGGTACCGAAAGCATCGCGCGTTGGCCATGATGGCTGAAGCCTCACCGTTGAAGCGATTGTTGATGAAAAGTGGCGTGTTGATTCCTGCCAGTGGCAGCCGCAGCAACCCGGTTTCGGATAAACTGAGGCAGATTCGCCGGCTTGGTATGCTTGCAAGTCAGCAGCCTGAGCAGCGATATTTGTTTCTGGCGGCTTTTCATGCCGATCGAGAAGTGCAAACACTCCTTTCAGCAACCAACGGAAGTTTTCAGCGACTTGGAAAGCAATTGCGGCTTCAGCAGCCGCTTAATATGAATGACGTTTTGCATAATGATGTAACATTGGTTTTGGCCGGTGATATGTTGCGAAAAGCCGACCTGATGTCGATGGCAGCTTCGCTCGAAGTACGGTCTCCGTTTCTCGACTATCGTATTGTTGATTTTGCCTTCTCGCTTCCAGCCGAATGGAAATTCGGAGCATCGTTCACCAAGCGGATTGTATCTGATGCCTTTGCTGATTTGTTGCCCGAAAGAATCAGAACAAGGCCCAAACATGGCTTCGAGGTTCCGGTTGGCAAATGGATGAACAGTGTTCTTCTCCGACAGTTACAGGAAGAGTGGTTTGAACCTTCGTTTATTCAGCGTCAGGGGGTGTTCAGTCCCGCGAAGGTGAAACAGCTTCTCTCAATGGTTGAAGCAGGGAAGGCCATGCAGAAGCAAAGTTTGTTGTGGTCGTTGGTTGTTTTTCAGAACTGGTGGAAAAAGTACATGGAATGAGCAAGAAAAGAATTCTTCGTATCCTGAATCGTTTCAATCTTGGCGGGCCTACCTACAATGCTTCGCTGTTGACGCGTTATTTGTCCGACGACTACGAAACGTTGCTGATTGGTGGTCCAAACGAAAAGAACGAGCACGACAGTCTGCATATTCCTCATTCACTGGGCATTGAACCGGTCATCATCGAAAGCATGACCCGTTCGCTGAATGTGCTGCGCGACAGAAAAGCCTATCAGGAGATCAAAAGAATCATTTCCGATTTTCAGCCCGACATTGTGCATACACATGCATCGAAAGCCGGTGCACTTGGTCGGCGTGCCGCGCATCAGCTCAAGGTTCCGCTCATTGTGCATACCTATCACGGCCACGTATTCGACGCATATTTTAATGGCATGGTGAGCAGTTTTTATAAAGGAATCGAGCGACGCCTGGCAAGAAAGACGCATGCGATCATTGCCCTCAGTGAGCGCCAGCGCGATGATTTGGTTCGCCGGCATCGCATTTGCAGCGCCGAACAGGTACACATTATCCCGAACGGGTTTGATTTAAGCCGTTTTGCGGTTGATATGGCATCGAAGCGGCAGCAATTCAGGGCAAAGCATCAGCTGAGTGAACATCATTTTGCCATTGGAATCATCGGGCGGATGGTGCCGGTGAAAAATCACAACCTGTTTGCCGACATGCTTGCATTGATATTACAGCAGGGTCAACGTCCGATGAAGGCTTTTGTGGTGGGGGACGGTGAAACGCGTCCTGAGCTCGAACAAAGACTTCAACAACATAAGATTTCATACAGCGATGGCGCAGATCCGGAAGCAACTGTACAATTTTTATCGTGGCAGACCCATGTCGATGAAATCATTGCGGGGCTTGATCTGGTGGCATTGACATCGCTCAACGAGGGCACTCCGGTTTGCCTCATCGAAGCGCAGGCAGCCAATTGTCCGGTTGTGAGTACCGATGTAGGCGGCATCCGCGATATTGTGATGGAAGGTAAGACGGCTTTGTTGGCTCCTTCGGGCGATGCACAAGGGCTGGCAAGTCATGCTCTGCAACTTATGCACGATGACCAACTTCATCAAGCCATGTCGGTCGAAGGCCGTGACTTTGTCATGGAGCGTTTTCACTTCATGCGGATGGTACAGGACATGAATGAGATGTATCGGCGTGAGCTTGAGCGAAACTGATTCGGGATGTGCCGATGATCTTTTTCATAAAAAAAACGGGCTTGATGTAATTTTTAACTATCTTTGGCCGATGTTTTTTTGCGTATGGCTATCCGAAAACAATTGCCGTTTCTTTTTCTGACTGCACTTTTGCTTTCATCCTGCAGTCGGTCTTTATTTCCGTCAGACATGTACAAGGTGAAGAATGTCGCAGATTTTTCGCCGGTTGAGGAGTTGCTCACCATTCAGCAGGTGGTGATTGTAGCAGGAGATCAGTTGCAGGTGTCGGTGTATTCCAATCATGGCGAAAAACTCCTTGATCCATTAAGTGCAGCTGATGGAAACAGCGGTGTGCAGCCTTCCGCGGTCATGTATACTGTTGATTCAGAAGGCAATGTTCTGTTGCCCATGGCAGGGCTTGTTTCGGTTGCAGGTAAAACCATAGCTCAGGTAGAAAGTGATTTGAAGCAGATATTTCAGAAAAGTGTGGTCGATCCTTATGTGAAAGTGACTATTTCCAATAAAAGGGTTTATTTTTTTACAGGCGGAACGGCGCAGAAGGCTCAGACCATTGAGCTTGTGAATGAAAACACCACTCTGGTGGATGTGATTACTTTAGCCGGAGGGCTAGGTGAAGGCAAAGCACATCGCATTCACTTAATCCGGACCACGGCTGCAGGTCAGAAAATTTACAGGATCGATCTTTCCGATTTCAGTCAGGCGAAGTATTCATTTATTCAGATTCATCCAAGCGATATCGTGTACGTTGAGCCGCGCCATAGGGCTGTGCGGGAGGTTTTTCAGGAGCTGACTCCATATCTCACGTTAGTTTCAACGGCATTGCTGGTATATAATTTAACCCGTTAGGCAGGTCATGGCAGAATTCAAGAAAAATAAGCTTAACGATGAGTTTGATTTCAAACTCTTTCTTTTCATTGCCCGGCGAAACATTAAATACATCTTTATCTTTTTAGTTCTCCTTTATGCTTTGATTTTTGTCTATCTCCGGTACACACAGCCAGTGTATGAGGCCACTTGCATTGTTCAGATCAACAGCGACGACAAGGCACAGAAGCTTTTTGAGAATAAAAACTTTTACGACGAAGACATTTACCGGAAAATCGAAATCATGAGGTCTCCGGTTTTCATGCAGCGCGTGCTTGGGAAATTACCTCTCGATGTATCCGTTTTTGCAAAAGGAAACATTCTGAATTTTGAATTGTATAGTGAAACACCTTTTGAAATTCAATACGAAATTACTGATTCTTCTGTTTTCGGGGTTTCACATATCCTCACGGTAAACGATTCTTCATTCTCAATCAATCGGTCAGAGGCATCCGGAAGCAGTGATACCGAGTTTCGTTTTCATGAGTCGGTGGCGATTCCCGGAGTGCGTTTTATTCTGACTCCGGCTGCAAAAACGGCTAAGGATTTTTTCAGCTTGAACAATGGCAAGCAGTTTTTGCTTGTATTCAATAGCATGAGTGACCTCGCGGCAGGTTATTCACAAAAGATCAACATCACGGTGCTCAATGACGTTGCCAAGACCATCAGGATTGGCATTCGTGACATCAATCCCAAAAAGGCAGCAGA
Organism: uncultured Bacteroidaceae bacterium; assembly: GCA_964559205.1. Taxonomy (GTDB): domain Bacteria; phylum Bacteroidota; class Bacteroidia; order Bacteroidales; family DTU049; genus GWF2-43-63. Next base: position 10,785 of record CAZLHV010000040.1, on the reverse strand, counting down.
TATTGTCAACAGGGTTGCAGAAGAATTTGCCGCATTTGAGGTTGAATATCAGAAGGAAAGCTCGAACAGTATTCTCGATTTTATAGACACTCAGCTTGGTCTGGTTGAAGACAATCTTGATCAGACTGAAGACTCAATGAAGTTTTATGGTGTGGGGAAAGCGGACACCTCTGTGGACCGTTCATCGCTACAATCGAGGCTTATGGCCGTTGATGCTCAGATTTCGGAAAACCAGTCCGAAGTGGACGCCATGCAGCGATTCTCTGACCTGTTCAATTCTGGCGATGCCGATATTGCCGTCCTGCTGTCGGTTCTTGCCGGGACCACATCTCAGACCTATCTGGCTCCTTATCTTCAATCTCTAAAAGAACTCGAGGTAAGAAAAAGGGAGTTGTTGCTTAAAGTGACGGAAAACAGTACTGCGATCGAAAATCTGAACGATCAGATTGATTTTCAGAAAAAAATCATTGGCGAAAGCTGCATTAGTATTCTAAACAAGCTTCGGAAAGAGTATCATCGTTATCTTTCCGAAAAAGCAAGCATTCAGCGGATGATGGGGCAGGCTGTGACCGGCGCTCCTGACGAGAATAACCGTATAGAAAGATATTACACGGTGAACGAAAAGTTCTACAATCAGCTGATTGAGAAGAAAATCGAATACAGCATTGCTCAGGCCGGTTACGTAAGTCAGTTAATCGTTTTGCAACCTGCACAGGCAAACTACAAACCGGTTTTCCCAAACAAAGGAATGATCTGGATTGGTGCATTCGTTTTTGCCTTTGTTCTTGCCCTGGCTTTCCTGATTCTGAAATATGTCCTGTATAATGAAGTGGTTTCATTAAGGGACGTAAAACGCCTCACATCGGTTCCTGTTTTAGGAGTTATTCCGAAGTATAAAAATTATATCCCTGTCAGTCAGCTCATTGTTGATTCAAGACCTCGTTCACTGCTTGCCGAGTCACTGCGGGCTATCCGAACAAACCTGCAGTTTATCAAGAATGGCGGATTGCCGAAAGTCATTGCCGTCACCAGCACTGTATCGGGCGAAGGGAAAACCTTTGTGGCAATCAATTTGGCAGGAGTTCTCGCTTTCAATGAAAAGAATGTGATTGTGTTGGATTTCGATTTGCGAAAACCAAAGATTCACGTGGGATTCAATACCGATAATGAAAAAGGAATCTCTTCCATCCTTCTTGGCTTGAGCGATGCCGACAGCTGCATTCGACAGAGCAGCATTCCCAATTTGCACTTTATCACTGCCGGTCCCACGCCGATTAATCCTTCAGAGCTGATTCTTAATGATAAAATGGAGGAGCTTGTAAATTATCTGAAAACAAAATATGCCTATATCATTCTTGATACACCTCCTATTGGCTTGGTAAGCGATGCCATGCGGCCGCTTCAGTTTGCCGACTATCCCATTTATATTGTCAGGGCAAGTTTTTCTCGACGCAGTTACATATATAATATAGAGAAGCTGTATCACGAAAACAATTTAAGGTATCTCAGCCTTATTCTTAACAATGTTGATCCTGATATCACTGGGGCAGGCAGTTCTGAAGGTTTTGCCTATGGTTACGGATACGGATATGGTTATTCCGACGGGCGCCACGGATATTATGACGCAGATGAAATTAAACGCACAACCCTTTTCAGTCGTCTAAGGGCTAAGTTTCGAAAGAGGTAATGGAAGTAAGAAAATTTGCGACAGAGGGCCTGCTCTTATTGCTGCCCAGGGTTTTTCATGATGAGCGGGGTTATTTTCTCGAAACTTATCATGCTGCAAAGTATGCAGAAGAAGGTATCCCCGATGTTTTTGTTCAGGACAACGAAAGCCGGTCGGCGAAAAACATCGTTCGGGGATTGCATTTTCAAGATCACCCTTACGCACAGGGCAAGCTGGTGCGTGTTGTGGCCGGGTCGGTGTTTGATGTGGCTGTAGATTTGAGGTTGGACTCACCCACATTTGGAAAATGGGAGCACGTTTTGCTGACAGCCGGCGGACATGAGCAATTCTGGATCCCACCGGGTTTTGCTCATGGATTTCTGTCACTTGAAGAAGGAACGATTGTGAGTTATAAATGCACATCCTTTTATCAGCAAGCAGCCGAAAGAACCATTCGCTGGGATGACCCGGATCTGGCGATTCAGTGGCCGGTTGACGAAGTGTTAATCAGTTCGAAGGACAGCAGGGGAGAATCTTTCAGAGAATGCAAAAAAATGACCATTATGAACTGGACCGATATTTTACTTGTGGTCATTCTTTTCTTTGGTTTCTCATTGATAACCAACGGTCTGTTCCTTAAATTTTCCGACAATCTGGGGTTGAGAACAGCAAAAACGAATGGAGTACGGTGGACTGCAACGCAAAAGCCATCTTTTGGCGGGATAACCTTTTATATATTATTTCTAATTTCTGTCATTGCCTATTCAATGATGGATCCTGGACTTGGAATAAATCGTTCGCGCGAGTTTCTTGGTTTTATGCTTGCCGTATCTGTGGGATTCATAGCTGGACTTTTCGACGATGCATTCGATACCAAGCCCCTCATTAAACTGGGCATGCAAATCCTTGTGGCCGTTGTGCTAATTTTTTCGGGCACGTTTATTCAGGTTTCAGGATTCTGGTATGTGGATTATATGCTAACATTGGTATGGGTTATTGGGATGATGAACGCCATCAATCTTCTCGACAACATGGATGCCATAGCATCGGTTGTTACGGTGGGCATACTGGCCTGCTTCCTGGTCATCATGCAGCTCAACGGAATGCACGACGGGCCATATCTTTTTGTAACCATTGGGTTAATGGCAGCCATTGGTGGCTTTTTGTTTTTCAACTGGCATCCATCGAAATTGTTTATGGGGGATACCGGCAGCATGTTTCTGGGTACCGTTGTTGCCTTTCTTGGGATCCGCTATGGCTGGAATCTTAAGCTTGACTTTGCAGAACCAGATGTGTGGCAGCGCATTCTTGCGGTCGTGGTCATTTTTATTGTTCCTTTAACCGACACAACCACTGTGTTTTTCAAGAGAATTATCTCAGGTCGTTCCCCATTTATTGGCGGAAAGGACCACACCACACATCACCTTTCTTATCTCGGACTGGGCGAGCGTGCCGTGGCAATGGTTTATTGCGGTATTGGACTTTTTTGCATTCTTGCAATTGTAAAAATGCTACCTTTGCTAGGCCGATGGAATGGATTCATTGCTCTTGGATATACCACATTTGTATCTGTGGTGTTTTTGGGGTTGTTCTATATCGCACATATTAATCGCGACAGAGAATAGGCTTTCCGATGAATTTCTGTTTCCTTTAGCATTCTTTCCATCTGGTGGATGTGGTTTTTTATTTCGGAATTTAGCGTCAAGGGTATGTTTGTAAAAAAATGGATCTTATTCTCAATAATCGGCTTGCTGGCTCTGGTCATCGCAATGCAACTGTTTATGTTTTCTTCACTAAGTTCAGACCCCATAAGTTCTGATCAGAAGTATTTCAGCATGAGCAGGCAAAACTACAAGATTTTTCAACCCTGGCTGCCCGATTCACTTTCTTTCGCCGGTGAACCAGTTCCCTTGAATCATGTCATTGTCCGTGAGCGACTTGAACGTGAGTTGTTGGCCAATATGTACTGGCATTCTCACACCATTTTATTGCTGAAGAGGAGTGGAAGGTATTTTCCTGTGATCGAGCCGATCCTTAAAGAGAATGGCATGCCCGATGACCTCAAATTTTTAGCCATGTGTGAAAGCGAATTGACAAATGCGGTATCTCCTGCAGGAGCTGCCGGATTCTGGCAATTTCTGAAAAAAACAGGAGCAGAATACGGACTCGAAATCTCAGCCGAAGTTGATGAGCGAAATAACCTTGAAAAGTCCACCCACGCAGCATGCAAATACATCCGAAGTGCCAGATCGGTTTTTGGTTCATACACCATGGCAGCTGCTTCATACAACATGGGTGTGGGTGGTCTGCAGCAGCAGGTGTCGAAGCAAGGCTGCAACGATTACTATCAACTATTTCTAAACGACGAAACGTCGCGATATGTGTACCGGATTCTGGCGCTGAAGCTCATTTATCAACATCCACTTACCTACGGATTCTTTCTCAGGAACAGGGATGTGTACCACCCGGTTGAATTAAAGTATGAGACTGTAACCTCAACCATAACCGATCTGGTAGCCTGGAGTAAGGAACGTGGAATAAGCTATCTTGATCTTCGCTACCTCAACCCATGGCTGTTGGGTTACCAGCTGACGGTTCTTCCCGGCAAGACGTACAAAATTGCCATTCCTGTTTCGATGGACTACGAAGCAACTCGGTCGAATATCAGCCAGCCCTTTACCATTTTTAACGATTCTGTGAAAGTAGAATAGCGTATGTCCGGAAAAGAAAATGAGCATGATCCGGCCTGCCCGGCAATGCTTGAAGTGGTTGGCGCCAGAGAGCATAATCTGAAAAATGTCTCGGTTACGTTGCCGCGAAACAAGCTGGTGGTGATTACTGGTTTGAGTGGAAGCGGAAAATCCTCGCTGGCTTTCGACACCATTTTTGCTGAAGGTCAGCGCCGTTATATGGATACTTTTTCGGCTTATGCCCGTCAGTTTATTGGCGATTTCGCACGACCTGATGTGGATCGCATCACTGGTTTGTCGCCGGTGATATCTATTGATCAGAAAACATCGGGCAGAAATCCCCGATCGACGGTTGGGACCATCACTGAGATTTACGATTATCTCAGGCTGCTGTTCGCCAGAGCTTCTACTGCATTCTCTATGCATAGCGGAAAGCCAATGGTTCAGTATTCCGATTCCGTTATTCTTGAAATGCTTACCAGCCAGTTTTTAAATCAGCAGGTTGCCGTGATGGCTCCACTGGTGAAAGCCCGAAAAGGTCACTATCGTGAATTGTTTGAGCAATACCGAAAACTTGGCTTTGTCCTGTTCAGAATCGATGGAATTTTAACGGATGCCACTCCCGGCATGCAGGTCGACCGTTATAAAACTCATGATATTGAGTTGATTATCGACAGAATCGATGTTCGTGAAGGCAGTGAAAAGCGCCTGGCCCGGGCTGTGGATCTGGCAATGAAATACGGAAAGGGTGTGCTTGCTGTCTGGAATCAGGACATCAACTCCATCAGATTTTTCAGCCGGAAGCTCATGTGTGATGAAACGGGCATTTCGTATGAATTGCCTGAACCCAACACGTTTTCATTCAACAGTCCGTATGGGGCATGCCCGCATTGTAAGGGGCTCGGATCCGTTTCAGAAATCGACATGTCGAAAATCATTCCCGACAAAAGGGTGGTTTTGCGAAAAGGAGGGATTGCTCCATTGGGTGAATACAAGAATAACTGGGTTTTTAAGCAGGTGGAGCTGATTTGCAGAAAGCACGGACACAGCATTGATGACGAGGTCGGCGACTTGTCGGACGAAGCATTGCACGCCATTTTATACGGTTCGAACGAGATGCTCACCCTTACCAATGAGTATCTGGGGGTCACCAGCGACTATAACTTATCATTCGATGGGGTGATCAATATGATTATCAATCGGCAGGAGGATGACATGAACCCTGCATTGCGTCGCTGGGCCGAGTCGTTCATGAACCGCATTTTATGCCCCGAGTGTCATGGGTCGCGTCTGAAAAAGGAATCTCTGTTCTTTCGTCTTGATGGAAAGAATATTGCAGAAGTAGCATCCATGGGCATTGATAAACTCCGGGACTGGATTGATGCTTTGCCTTCGTCACTTGATAAAAGAAGCTTGTCAATTGCCAATGATATTCTGCGGGAACTGAACTCGAGGATTGGCTTTTTATCATCGGTTGGTCTCAATTATCTGAGCCTTGACCGTCCGGCTGCTTCACTATCAGGTGGCGAGTCTCAGCGAATAAGGCTTGCTTCACAGATTGGCTCACGACTCACCGGAGTGCTGTATATTCTTGATGAGCCCAGCATTGGCTTGCATCAAAGCGATAATCAGCGTCTGATAGAATCAGTAAAAATGCTTCGCGATTCTGGCAACTCGGTCATTGTGGTTGAGCATGACGAGGAAATGATCAGGTCGGCAGATTATGTGATTGATATGGGACCTGGCGCTGGCCGCAAAGGTGGAACTGTCACTGGAAGCGGAACTCCGTCAGAGATGGAACATTGCCGCTCGCTCACCTGCGATTACCTGACCGGACGCCGGCAGATTCCCATGCCTCATGTCAGGCGTAAGCCAGATGCCCGGAGGATCGTGATTAAAGGAGCAGGAGGTCATAACCTGAGATCCATTGATGTCGATATCCCATTGGGGCTTTTTGTTTGCATTACCGGGGTTTCAGGAAGCGGAAAAAGTACATTGATCAACGAAACCCTTTTTCCTGCGATCAGCAACAAGCTTTACCGTTCTTCTATTAAGCCCTTGGCATTCAGCAGTATCTCAGGACTGGAATTCATCGATAAAGTGATCGAAATCAATCAGGCTCCGATCGGACGAACACCACGCAGCAATCCGGCTACCTATACTGGTGTATTCGACGAAATCAGAAAGCTTTATGCTATTCTTCCCGAATCAAAGGCCCGTGGGTATAAAGCCGGTCGTTTTTCTTTCAATGTCAGTGGAGGCCGTTGCGAAACCTGTAAAGGTGCAGGACTCAAGACCATTGAAATGAATTTTCTTCCCGACGTTTATGTCCAGTGCGATGATTGCAATGGCCGTAGATACAACCGCGAAACACTCGAAGTTCGCTTTAAGGGAAAAAGCATCAGCGATGTGCTTGACATGACCATTAATCAGGCAGCCGAGTTTTTCGAGAATCAACCACAGATTCTTTCCTTTCTACTTACACTTCAGAAGGTGGGTCTTGGGTATATCAAGCTTGGTCAAAGTTCCACCACGTTGTCGGGCGGTGAATCACAGCGCATCAAGCTTGCTTCGGAATTGACGCGCAGAGATACCGGGAAAACCCTGTATATTCTCGATGAACCAACCACTGGTCTGCACTTTGAAGATGTCAGCGTTTTGCTTGGTGTACTGAATGCATTAACCGATCGAGGAAATACGGTATTGGTCATTGAACATCATCTCGATGTGATTGCTTTTGCCGATTATATCATCGATCTGGGACCTGGGGGCGGGGAACATGGTGGCCGGATTATTGGTACTGGCAGCCCCGAAGAGATATGCAGCCTTAAGGAAAGCCTGACGGGTCGTTTTCTTAAAATGCATCTGAAAGAACGTGAGAAACGAAACAAACAAATGAATGTCATATGAACAGCGAAAACAAGGAATTTGAAAACATGAACGATGAGGACAAAATCAGAAAAGCCCTTGAACCCAAGAACTGGAACGAAATAAAGGTGCATGACTCATGGCAGATTTTCCGGATCATGTCCGAATTTGTCGAAGGATTCGAAAAAATGTCGGCCATTGGCCCCTGTGTAACAATTTTTGGCTCGGCACGAACCAGCAGCGGAGATCCATACTACAAACTTGCGGTCGATATTGCCTATAACCTGTGTAAAAAAGGTTATGGCGTGATCACGGGAGGTGGCCCGGGCATCATGGAAGCCGGAAACCTTGGTGCAAGAAAAGCCGGGGGTAAATCGGTGGGATTGAATATTGAGCTTCCGTTTGAGCAGGAAGCCAACGAATACATCGACAGCGACAAGCTTATTTCTTTCAAGTACTTTTTTGTTCGTAAGACCATGTTTATGAAGTACAGTCAGGGTTTTATTGTTCTTCCCGGAGGTTTTGGTACCTGCGACGAGCTTTTTGAAGCGCTGACCCTTATTCAGACTAAGAAGATTGCCCATTTCCCCATAGTCCTGGTGGGGCGTGAATACTGGCAGGATCTTGATGCCTGGTTCAGGAAAACCATGCTTGTTCATGGCAATATCAGCGAGAAGGATATTGATTTGTATCATTTTGCCGAAACTCCTGAAGAAGCAGTCGATGTGATCGATGCATTCTACAAGAAATATGCACTGAAACCCAACTTCTGATTCATGAACGCTTTGCTTCCACTGCTGTTGATTCAGGGTCAGTTTGGTCAGTCATCTCACATTGCTGTAGAAAGTTATGTAAACCAAAAAAAAGCCTTGTTTATCATCGATACCGGGGCATCGAATACCGTTCTGGATCTGACCCGCTCGGCAAGGTTTGAGTTGCGCCACGACCTTTCCAATATTCCTGAAATGGCGGTTGGTCTTGGCTCAGATCAGATTGAAAGCAGCATTGCGCGAGCAGAATTGTTTTCACTCGGCGAAATGAACTTTCCCAACTTCCCTTTTGTACTGCTTGATCTGAGCATCATCAACACCACATTTGCGCGGTTTGGTCAGGAACCGGTTGACGGCATCATCGGAAACGATTTGCTGATCTCCTGCTCGGCAAGAATCAGCTATCCTGATATGCTTATCCGCCTTCGTGGAAATAAAAGAAAGATCAGGCAATGGTTCAGGGAACCATTTTCGCTATAATTAAACAGCTGATAAACAAGCTAATGAGATAAATGTAATTATTTTGAGGTAAAATATTGAATTATTCGATAGCTTGTTCTATCTTTGCACCCTCAAAATTTTGACGAAAAGTCTTTTAAACTGTCTGTTATGCAAATTAAAGGAACGATCAGGTTTTTCGCTATCGTATTCATTCTAGTGAGCGTGTATTCACTGTCATTTACCTATTGTGCACGCAAGGTTGAGAAGGATGCACGTGAATATGCAACCAGCGAAGAAGCCCGACAACTGGCAAAAACCATGTCCGGTGGCGACACCCTGAAAGAAAGAATGCTGTTCGACTCCATCTCGATGGCCTGGGAAAGCAGTTATCTGAAAGCTCAGGAGAATGAAGTTGCCATGAATATGGGCATTTGGAAATACACTTACAAGCAATGTAAGGAGAAGGAACTCAATCTTGGTCTTGACCTCAAGGGCGGGATGAACGTCACCCTCGAAATTTCAGAATCTGAGATCATTAAGGCTCTTTCGGGTTACAACAAGGATCAGAATTTCAACAAGGCAGTCAACAATGCGGTTGAGAAACAAAAGAGTTCGCAGACTGCGTTTCTGACCCTTTTTGTAGAGAGCATCAGGGAACTGGCTCCAAACAAACCTCTGCGTGATTATTTCCGCACCCGCGACATGGTCGATAAAATCACGGCCAGCAGCACCGACGATGAGGTGATTAGCGTTCTTCAGCGCGAAATTGATGGTGCTATCGACCGTACCTTTATGGTGCTTCGTAAGCGTATCGATAAGTTCGGCGTTACCCAGCCAAATATTCAGAAACTTAGTACACAGGGGCGTATTCTGGTTGAGCTGCCCGGTGTTAAGGATCCTTCGCGTGTACGTAAAATTTTACAGGGAACTGCCAAACTCGAGTTTTGGGAAACCTGGGAGTTCAGCGAAATTTATCCGCTTATGCAAAAAGCTGACGAACAGCTGAAGAAGATTTTAGGTACAGCTGAGGCTCTTGAAACGGATTCACTGACAAATGATTCAGTTGCAGCAGATACAGCAAAATCGACCAAGCCGCTCACCCTCGAAGAGCAGCTTAGCGAGTTGAACGAAGAGACCCCTGCTGAATCGCAGGACACCTCCGTTAATCTTGAAGCACCGCTGACCTCATTATTCAAAGGTGGGTTAAACTTTGAGATTACTAGCGAGAACAAACAATATGTTGGAACAGGTCCTCTGGTGGGCCTTGCCCTTCCGGAAGATACCCCGCGCATTAATAATTATCTGGCAAAGGTTAAAGACTTGTTCCCCAATACCAAACTCCTTTGGGGAGCCAAATTGGTTCAGAAAGATCGTCGCGATGCCTCGTCTCCATTTATTTATGTCGAACTTGTAGCCATTCGCATTTCCAACAATGAAGGGGTTGCTTTACTCGAAGGAGACAATGTAGCCGATGCTTATCAGGATTATGACGAGAAGGGAAATGTGGAAGTTTCTATGACGATGACCAGTAAAGGGGCCAAAATCTGGAAGGACATGACCCGAAAGGCAGCAGGAGAGCAAATTAAACGCTGCATTGCCATTGTACTTGACGATTATGTGTATTCCTATCCCGTGGTGCAGACCGAAATTCCCAATGGCCGCTCCTCAATTTCCGGCAACTTTGATGTCGCTGAAGCTCAGGATCTTGCCAATGTGTTGAAATCAGGAAAACTGCCGGCACCTGCCCGAATCGTCGAAGAGGCAATTGTGGGACCCTCTTTGGGACTTGAAGCCATTAATGCAGGTTTATTGTCCTTCATTATTGCCTTTATTCTTGTGTTGGTTTATATGTTGTTTTTCTACAACAAAGCCGGGTTTGCAGCCAATGTTGCTCTAATAATCAATGTGGTGCTTATTTTCGGTGTTTTAGCTTCTCTGGGAGCTGTTCTGACTCTCCCCGGTATTGCCGGTATCGTACTTACACTTGGTATGGCGGTGGATGCAAACGTTATTATTTTCGAACGGATTAAGGAGGAGGTGCGTGCTGGTAAAGGCGTTCGCCTCGCCATTGAAGACGGCTACAAGGCTGCCTACAGTGCTATTATCGATGGTAACGTCACTACTTTGCTGGTTGCAGTGGTTCTTGCATGGTTCGGAACCGGTCCTATTCAGGGATTCGCCACAACACTGATTATTGGTATCCTCACCTCACTATTTACCGCGATTTTCATTTCCCGCTTAATGTTTATCCGCTGGCTCGAGCGTAATAAAAATATTTCATTCGACAATAAAAACACCCGCGATTTTCTTGCAAAAACAAAAATCGATTTCGTGGGGAGCAGAAAATACG
>CAZLHV010000039.1:0-19791 GCA_964559205.1 uncultured Bacteroidaceae bacterium | reverse complement strand
AAAAACGAGGTATGACCGTAGCTGAATTTGAAAGCCTTTTTTTTTCTGAAATTTATAAGCAGATGAAAACAATGAACATGCAACCCATAATATATCATTTGCGAATTCAGGGAGGAAGAGAAATTGATTTACTGATTGAACTGCCGGAAGGCTATATCGCATTTGAAATCAAAATGACTCAAAAGGTTTCTGCATCAGATGCACGTCATTTATCAGGACTTGATGAAATTCTTGATAAACCTTTATTACATTCTTTCGTCATTTCAAACGATGTAAAAACACAGCAATTCCCCAATGGGTCGACGGCCATTAATGCCGCCATGTTTTTGGGATAAAATCAAAAATATCAACAATTATTATTTCAGCAATGAACGCAATGGAATATTTCAAAAACAATCAGCAATCGCTCGCAGAAAAAATTCTCTCCAATCAACGCATCAGCGAAGAAGAAGCGTTGATGTTGTTTGACCGGTTCGACCTGCCACAGCTGGCTCTGCTGGCTACACACCGCAAAGAAATTATTTCAGGAAAAGATGTGTTTTACAACCGAAACATACACATCGAACCAACGAACATCTGCGTGTATAATTGTCGTTTTTGCAGTTACAGAGCCACTTCAGAAAATGACAGCTACATTTTTTCTGCTGAAAATATTATAGAAAAAATTGCAGCAGTGGCCGGTAACATCACCGAAGTGCACATCACAGGCGGTGTTCATCCCGACTGGGGCATTTATTTCTTTGCTGATGTATTAAAAAAAATAAAAACAACTTTTCCGCATCTGCACATTAAAGCGTTTACAGCAGTGGAAGTTGCGTATATGTGCAGCATTGATAAGCTTGGAATCGCCGATGGACTGCGGATTCTGAAAGAGTCAGGATTATCATCACTGCCCGGTGGAGGTGCCGAAATATTTGATGATTCGGTACGCGAAATCATCAGCCCTGAAAAACCTTCCGGACAATTATGGCTCAGCGTGCATCGCACTGCACATCTGAACGGACTTCCGAGCAATGCCACCATGTTGTTCGGCCATGTTGAAAGCCGCGCCCAGCGCATTGCGCATATGGCTGCCCTGCGCCAGCTTCAGGACGAGACAGCGGGATTCAATTGCTTCATCCCGCTGAAATTCCGCAGGGCAAACAACCGCATGTCGGACATTGCAGAAACACCCGCTGTAGAAGATTTGAAAACGTACGCCATTTCACGAATTTTTCTGGACAACATTCCCCACTTAAAAGCTTACTGGCCTGCTGTTGGCCGCGATTTCGCTCAGATTTCGCTCCATTTTGGTGTAGATGATCTCGATGGTACCATCAATGATTCTACCACCATTTATACCCGTGCTGGCAGCAACGAAAATCCCGCCATGACCACCAATGAGCTGATGCGTTTCATCACTGCAGCTGGCTTCCATCCGGTTGAACGCGACTCACTGTATCATGAGCTTTGAATCAATATGGAGATTTGAAATCATTCCCGCTCAGCAATTTCAGACAATTGAATAACTTTGTTTTGATTTTAAAAGCATGAAGAAACGCATTCTCATTACCGCTGCCACAAGCATGGAACTCGAATTCCTCCTCAAACAAAGCGTGGAAAAAGATGGTTTTCGGATTTTTGAAAACGAAAACACCGAGTTCGCATTACTTGTCAGCGGCATAGGATCGGCATTAAGCGCATATTCTCTGAGCAGAATGTTGCAGAAAAAATCATTCGACGCTGCAGTTCAGATTGGCATTGCAGGCAGTTTTCACGAAAAATATCCCATCGGCTCATTGGTGAAAATCAGGAGCGATGTTTTTGCAGATATCTGTCTGAGCGATAATGGAAAGCCTATTCATGAAGCCAACTTCGATGATTTCAGAACATGGCCTTTCACCGATGGAAAGCTCATACCCGATTTACAGAATTTTAGTCACATCAGGCTTCCCGAAGCTTCTGCCATCACGGTGAATTCAGTTACCGCAGGCCCCGACAAACGATTGTTTTGGCTTCAGCGATACAATCCTGATGTAGAAAGCATGGAGGGTGCAGCGTTTTACTATGCCTGCATGAAAGAAAACATTCCCGGACTACAAATCAGAGCTGTGTCGAATTTTGTTGGGTTCAGCAACACTAAAAACTGGGATGTTACGTTAGCGATCAAAAAGCTGACCGATTTCACCCTCGAAGAATTGAAGCAATTATAACCCTTGTCAACGCTGTCTCTTGCCATATCGCCTTGTCCGAACGACACCCTGATGTTTGATGCACTTGTAAATTCTGGTGTAAACACGCTGGATCTTTCATTTCAGACCGAATATCACGACATTGAGCAGCTTAACCAAGGCTTGCTGAAAGGAAAATGGGATATCGCAAAAATGAGCGTAGCGTTGTTTCCTGCCATCCGTCGGGATTATGTAATGCTGTGCGCTGGTATGGCGCTGGGTTCCGGCAATGGTCCCCTTGTCGTAGCAAAAGATGCTGAAATGAATTTAAGCACTTTTGAGGGCACAATGCTCATTCCGGGTCAGCGAACCACTGCTTTTTTATTACTGAAACGGTTCTTCCCTAACATCAGTCACATTCGCGAGATCCTGTTTTCGGACATTTTGAACAATGTAGCCGGCGGCGATGCAGATGCAGGGCTCATTATCCATGAAAGCCGTTTCACCTATACACAGCACGGTCTGCACTGCCTGGCCGATATGGGTGCGCTTTGGCAAAAACAGACTTCGCTTCCCCTGCCACTTGGCGCCATCGTGATGCGAAGAAGTCTTGGCGATGAAATCATTCAAAAAACAGAAGACCTTATCAGACAATCGGTGATATCCGGTCGCTCAAATCCAGATGCTGCAATGCCATTCATCCGCCAACATGCACAGGAAACCGACCCTGAGGTCATCCTGAAACACATTGAACTGTATGTGAATGAATTTTCTGTTCACCCCGGAAAGGATGGGAAAATGGCCATTATTGAGCTCCTCAAATCTCTTCCTGAAAATCATTCACTATCTTTGTCCGACATTTTTATGCCATGGGAAAGTTGAACATTCTTACGGGTGCTGCCGGTTTTATCGGTTCAGTGTTGGGGACACATCTTGCCGGTAACGGACTTGAGAACATTGTCGCTGTTGATGATTTTTCGAAAAAAATCAAACAGCCTAATGTCGAAGGCAAGCCTTACCAGGATATGATTCACCGCGATGATCTGATTTCATTTCTCGAAAAATACCGCAGCGACATCGGCTTCATTTTTCACATTGGCGCCCGAACCGATACGACTGAGTTTGACATGTCGGTTTTTGACCGGCTCAACCTGAACTATTCCAAATCCCTGTGGGCATTTTGTGCATCGTCTGGTGTACCAATGATTTATGCATCGTCGGCGGCAACCTATGGCGATGGGGCATTGGGTTATAAAGATGATCATGCATTGGTAAACCAACTGCAACCATTAAACCCATATGGTGAAAGTAAAAACAATTTCGACAAATGGGTTCTTGAACAAAAACAGGCACCACCCTTTTGGGCCGGTTTGAAATTCTTTAATGTGTACGGACCCAACGAATATCACAAAGGCCGAATGGCATCGGTTGTTTTCCATGCCTTCAACCAAATCAGGGAAAGCGGAAGCATGAAATTGTTTCGTTCGCACCGGGCCGGGTTCGCCGATGGCATGCAAAGCCGCGATTTCATCTACGTGAAAGATATTGCCTCGATCATCTCGTTTCTTTTCGATCACCGTCCCGAAAGCGGCCTTTACAATGCCGGAACGGGTAAAGCCCGAGCATTCCTGCATTTGGTCGAAGCTGTTTTTGCAGCTATGAATCGCAAGGCTGAAATTGATTTTGTTGACACTCCCGAGGACATCCGCGACAAGTATCAGTATTTCACGGAAGCCGACATGCACAAACTGATTTCGGCAGGATATAACACCACATTTCATTCGCTTGAGAATGGTGTATCTGACTACGTTTCAAATTATCTTCCTCAAAACAAAATCTATTAAAATGCAAAAGTATATACTGGTGTTGGTGATTCTGGGCCTTTTCCATTCAGGCAATCTTCATGCACAGGATTCAACTGAAGCCAAATCATCAAAAATATTAAGTATTCATTTCCATTACGGGATGCAGCTTCCCGGAGGTGACATGGCCGACAGGTATGGGTTGAATCAAAATGCTGGCTTGGGCATATCCTTTAAGACCAAATCGAATTGGGTATTTGAGGCCGATTTCAGCTATATTTTTGGAAATAATGTAAAAATTACTGACAGCATTTTCAAGGATATCGCCGACGATGATGGCAATATTATTGACGGCAATGGGCAATTTGCCGAAGTCTATACCTACGAAAGAGGTTACTATATTACTGGCGGGTTCAGTAAAATTTTACCATTGCTCAGTGCCAACAAAAACAGTGGGGTCACCATTGGACTCGGGGCTGGTTTCATGCAGCATAAAATTCGCATTTACAATCCCGAGAACACAGCTCCACAAGTTACCGGTGACTACATCAAAGGATATGATTACCTCAGCAATGGTTTGGCTACACGCGAATTCATTGGTTACACTTTTTTTGCACCAAAAAAAGTATACAGTTTTAAGGCTGGTTTTGAATTTGTACAGGCCTTTACTCAGGGACGCCGCGACTATCTTTTCCCCTTGCATGGCCCCGATACCGAGAACAGACTTGAATTGCTTTATGGTTTTAAACTAATCTGGACCATTCCTTTTAGCAAATCAACCGGCGAAATTTACTATTTCTATTAATCATGCGCTGGCTATATCAATTCGGCATTCATTGCTACACCATCCTGATTCACCTCGCCTCACTGACAGGCAACCAAAAAGCCCGGCTTTGGATGATTGGGCGACGACTGCAGCGCAATGAATGGAAAAAAGATCATGATGGCCAAAATTGGATTTGGTTTCATGTGGCTTCTCTCGGAGAATTCGAACAGGGACGCACACTCATCGAGTATTTCAAAGAACAACATCCCGATGCTAAAATCCTTCTCACTTTTTTCAGCCCTTCCGGATATGAAATACGCAAAAATTACGCTCTTGCCGATATGGTTTTGTACCTTCCTCAAGACACATTAAAAAACGCCAGACAACTTATTGCTTCATTCCATATTTCCATTGCATTTTTCGTGAAATATGACTTTTGGTTCAATTACATGCACGAACTTAAAAGAAATGGAATACCGCTTTTTCTTGTTTCCGGAATTTTTCGACAACGTCAGCATTTTTTTAAATGGCATGGTGGCTGGCAGCGAAAACAGCTGGCTGCATTTACTTGGTTTTTCGTCCAAAATCAGGAATCAGCTAAATTGCTGAAAACCATTGGGTTTAATAACACGTCTGTATGTGGCGATACAAGATTCGACAGAGTTGTCAAGATCGCATCGGAAGCGCGAAAATATCCTGAAATTGAGAGATTTATTGATGGAAAACCAGTTTACATGGCTGGTTCGTCATGGGAACCTGACGAGAAGTTCATTGTGACGCTGATAAAGCAATGGCCCGAAGTAAAATTTATCATTGTTCCGCATGAAGTAGATGCGGAACGAATCACAAAGCTAGCAAAAGCACTGCCCTGCGGGTCGTCGCTCATCACCAAAACAGATGACGAAAACTTCTGCCATAATCAGGTACTGATTATCAACACCATTGGTATGCTGAGTAGTTTATACAGATATGCCACGCTTGCTCATATCGGAAATGGCTTTGGAAGCGGAATACACAACACGCTTGAAGCTGCAGTATATGGAGTGCCTGTCATTTTTGGACCTAATTATCACAAGTTTCAGGAAGCAAAAGATCTGATTGAGTGTGGCGGCGGTTTTTCCTTTCACGACACATCATCATTTCTTCAGCTATGCAATAGCCTTATTAAAAACAGTTCAGTAGCAGGAAATGCCGCATTCACATATGTTCGAAACCATGCAGGAGCAACAGAAATCATTGTTGCACAAATCAAAAAGTACTTAAAATAAACCAGTACCTATTTGGCCCAACTGTCTTTGAGCGTCACTGTTCGGTTAAACACAGGAAAATTCGGCTTGCTATCTTTAACGTCCGCTACAAAATAACCTATCCGCTCAAATTGAAAATGATCGCCCCCCTTTGCCGATGAAAGAGCCTGCTCACAATAGGCTGTGACTAATTTCATGCTATCAGGATTCAGGTAATCAAGGAAAGTTTTTCCATCCTCAGCATCATCCGGAGATGGTACCGTAAACAAGCGATCATACAACCTTGCCTCAAAAACATGGGCATGCATGGCCGAAACCCAATGGATGGTGCTTTTCACTTTCCTGCCATCGGGGCTATTGCCTCCTCTGCTTTCGGTATCAATTTCTCCATGTACTTCCGTTACAATCCCTTGCTCATCCTTCTTAAAACCAGTACATCTAAATAGATAAGCAAACCTCAGCCTGACTTCGTTGCCAGGAAACAAGCGATGATATCCCTTCACGGGTTCTTCCATAAAGTCTTCACGCTCAATCCATAATTCGCGACTAAAAGGTATTTCCCTCTTTCCGGCAGTCTCGTCCTCCGGGTTATTCATCCCATAAAACAGTTCAGACTCTGTTTCAGGATAATTTGTCACAATCAGTTTCAAGGGATTGAGCACAGCCATACGCCTTGTGGAATGACGATTGAGATCCTCGCGGACACAAAACTCCAACAAGCCTAACTCGATCACGTTTTCACGTCGGGCAACACCAACGCGGTCAGCAAAATCGCGTATCGAAGCAGGGGTGAACCCCCTTCTGCGCATCCCGCTGATCGTTGGCATGCGCGGATCATCCCAGCCATCTACATACTTTTCGTTGACCAGTTGTAGCAGTTTACGCTTGCTCATCACAGTATAACTGAGATTCAGACGCGCAAACTCAATTTGCTGCGGAGCATGAATTCCCAGATTGGCAATAAACCAATCATAAAGAGGCCGGTGTACCTCGAATTCAAGCGTACAGATGGAATGAGTAATCCCCTCAATGGAATCACTCTGACCATGTGCATAATCATACATCGGATATATACACCATGTGTCACCTGTTCGATGATGATGCGAATGCAAGATTCGATACATAATTGGATCTCGCATGTGCATGTTCGGCGAATTCAAGTCGATCTTAGCCCTGAGTACCATCGTCCCATCTGCAAATTCACCGGCTTTCATGCGCCTGAATAAATCCAGATTTTCTGCAACGCTTCGCAAACGATGTTCGCAGGCAATCCCCGGCCGGGTTGGTGATGTCCGGTTGCTGCTGATCTCTTCCTGGCTACACTCACAAACATAAGCCTTCTCTTCCGTTACCAGTTTCTCAGCCCAATTGTACAACTGCTGGAAATAATCGCTCGCATAAAACTCGTTGGCCCATTCAAATCCCAGCCAGCGCACATCCTCTCTGATCGAATCAACATACTCCGTCTCTTCTTTTGTTGGATTCGTGTCGTCGAACCGAAGATTACACAAACCCTGGTACTTCTTTGCAATTCCAAAATTCAGACAGATGCTCTTTGCATGACCAATATGCAAATAGCCATTTGGTTCTGGCGGGAATCTGGTATGAACTCCTGTAAACCGCCCACCCGAAAGATGGGAATCAATAATGTCTTCAACAAAATTTTTTACTCCTTTGCTTTCTTCAGGACGTATGGTATTCTCTGCAGCCATTTTTCTATTTTTGTACAAAATTACAAGCTAAAACTTAACCGGCACCATTTTATGAATATAATTTCTCTTGAAGGCATGGAATTTAGAGCACCCATTGGCTGCTTTGAAGAAGAAAAGATTGTTCTACCTCGCTTTCTGGTGGATGTATCAATTCACTTCGACGCCTCACCTTCAATGATAAGCGATAGTTTACACGATACCATAAATTATCAAACCATTTATGCCGATATCACTGAAATCATGAAAAGTCCCTGTAACCTGATTGAACATGCCGCCAATAACATTTGCAAAAAACTGTTGGATCAACACGATGGGATTCATTCCATTGCTTGCAAAATACGGAAAATGAATCCTGCTCTCGGGGGTCAAATGAGCAGCGTTAGCTTTGAATGCAGCTTTTCGCGGAAAGCTTTGCGTTAGTTTCTCAAATCAACGTATTGATCCGCCACTTGCCTTCAGCACTTCGTTGAGGATACGTTCCATCGCCTTGTCAGCATCGGCATCAGTAAGAGTTTTTTCATCATGCCTGAAGACAAAGCTGATGGCATAACTCTTCTTGTGCTCACCCATTTTCTGGTCTGTATAAACGTCAAACAGGTTTACTTCGCGCAAAATTTTCCTGTCAGCTCGCATGGCTGCATCTCGCAACAAGGCAAATGTGATGTTCCGGTCAATCAGAAGCGACAAGTCTCTGCGAATTGAAGGGAATTTTGGAATTTCCCCAAAGCGCACGACCCTGCCACGCAGCATATTGAGTAATACATCCATATCAATTTCTGCAAACCAAACATCGGATTCTACACCTGATAAAGCACACAATGATGACCTGACCTGACCAGCAACAGCCAGTGTCTTTCCATCCAGAATATATCGTAACCCGGCAATAAATTCATCACCCGGCACATCATCACACTGCCAGCCATTCGGCAATCCGCAGAAATTGAGGAAACGCTCTACCATTGCCTTCAGCAAATAGAAATCAGGCTTCTCTTCGGCATATTTCCAGTTCTCTGGTCTAAGAGAACCGGTCAAACCAATGGCTAGCACGTTTCTTTCTGCAAATCGGTCAACAACTGACCATGCTTTGTCATCAGATTTTTTTCGGTAAACCTTACCCACCTCAAACAAACGCAAATTTGGGCTGTTACGATTAATGTTGTGCGCCATCGACTGAAGCATCCCTGGCAGCATGCTGATCCTCATCACATTGAGTTCCCTGCTTAGAGGATTCTGCAACTGAACGAGCGAATCCATGTCAAACACACCGGCCTGCTGAAACCAATCGCGACTGCAAAGTGAGTTGCACATGATTTCGCGAAAACCCGATGAAGCTAAATGATCCCCGGACTTCTGTACAAGTTGATGCAGGCTTGTACCCATGCTCACGGAATAATTCATATTAGCCTTTTCCGGCATGGGAATCCGATTATATCCATAAATGCGAAGCACCTCTTCATACACATCCACATTTCGAAGCACATCCGTTCGGTTGAAGGGTGCTGCAACAAGCATTCGGTCACCTTCGTGCTGCCTAACTTCAAAATCAAGATCCTCCAAAATACTCCTGACCTCTTCGGTCTGGATGCACACACCAGCAAAATGATTTAATAACTCAACACTGATTTCAATATTAGGCTTCTGGAATGACTCCCTGGAAAAATCAGAAATGTGAGAGCTGATCCGGCAACCCGTGAGTTCCTTCAAAAGGATAGCTGCACGCTTCAATGCATAAACTGTCACATCGGGAGCTGTTCCTCTCTCAAACCTGAATGACGCATCAGTATGCAAACCATGACTTCGGGCTGTTTTTCGAATATGTACTGGATCGAAGCAGGCACTTTCAAGAAAAACCTGCGTCGTCTGCATTGTAACACCACTATGGACTCCACCAAACACTCCGGCTATACACATTGCTTTTTCAGCATCACAGATCATGAGATCATCTCCTCCAAGCTTTCGCTCAATTCCATCCAGGGTAACAAAACTTGTTCCCGCTGCAAGCTTTCTGACCACAACTTTCCCGCCTTCAATTTTATCGTAATCGAATGCATGCAGCGGCTGTCCGGTTTCCAGCATCACAAATTGGGTCACATCGACCACGATGTTTATTGGTCGTAAGCCGACAGCTTCCAAACGGTTCTTTAACCACTGCGGGCTTTCGGTTACCTTCATGTTGCTCAGAATCAACCCATTGTATCGCAAGCAGGCTTCTGGTGAAACAACCTCAACCACAGCCGGAATGCTATTGTCATCCGAATCAAACATTGAAACATCTGGAATTTGCAGCTGAATATTGGTCAGATGCAAACGATTTCGCAATGCAGAAAATACATCTCTGGCAACACCTGTATGACACATGGCATCGCTGCGGTTTGGAGTTAATCCTATCTCAAAAACATGGTCGGTATAAACATTTAATACTTCAGCTGCTGGCTTGCCAATATTGGTGTCACCGGGCAAAACCATGATGCCGTCATGCGAACTTCCAAGACCAAGTTCATCCTCGGCGCATATCATTCCATTACTTTCCACACCCCGAACTTTTGCCTTGCGTATGGTAATTTCTTTCCCGTCGTGAAAATAAAGTGTTGTCCCTGGCAAGGCTACAAGGACTTTTTGCCCTTCAGCTACATTTGGTGCACCACAAACAATCTGCAACTGCTCTGTTCCAACATCTACCTGTGTGAGATGAAGGTGGTCAGTCCCCTCAATCTTACTGCATGATGACACCAGCCCTGTAACAACACCACTCAAACTGCCTTTAACATTCTCGAATAATTCAAGTGCCTCAACTTCCAGCCCGTTATCAGTAAGGATCACCGATATTTCCTCAGGCGATAGGTTAACCGGCAGATATTGCCTGAGCCACTCATAGGATATCTTCATATCGAAAGTTTTGCTGCAAAGATACTATACTCTGACGAATGCAAAAAACTCAACAATCAAAGACAAAATATGTCGAATAATCAGCCACACAAATCAAGAAATTCCGTTGTACAGTTTAGCAATTTTCGTAAATTTACCACCCATGAAAATACCATTCGCACTCATACTTTTCATCTGCGGCCTGTGGCAAATGACATCCGCTCAAAACCCGTTGCCAGAAACCCGCAACGGTCTTACACTCCCCGTACACGGCCATTTAAGAGTATTGCTCATTTTCGTGGAAATAGAATACCCTGAAGGGAAACCCGATATCCCTGTCGATGAATCTTCGCAATGGAAAAGCGGAACATACCCGGAATGGGCAGATGAGTTGTTTGATGCATTTCCGGCAGCCTCTCCAACAGGGCTGGTTACGAAGTATTATCATGAAGCCTCATTTGGCGATTACATTGTTACCGGCGACATTCTTATCAACCCCCTTAATCCTGAAGCACCTTTCAAACATCCATCTGATGGTAAAATTGATGTCAGGAAACTGCTAAGCGATATCTGGGAGAATAAGTTCCAGACAAAACATCAGCTTCCAGCCGACAGCTTCGATCTCTGGAAAAAAACACCTGCTGGTGCTCCCAAGCTCCCCCGTGACCTCGCAGATCCGCTGCAATTCGATCACATCATGATTATTTGCAGAAACTGCACTTATCCGGGAAATCTCGCCGGATACGCATCTGCAGGAAACATCTCAGCAAACGGACCCGTTAAAACAGATTCTTACAGCTTGTTTGCCACACGGTCAGCCATTCCCATTCACATTTTATTACACGAATACAATCACTTGCTGTTGGGAGGGAATAACAAACATTGTTGCGGAGGAAATCATGCTGCCAGTGGCCCGCAACTTTTTCTTGCCTTTCAGGGCGGTTGGGGTATGATGGGAGCAGCAAACAAATCACTCATGACATGCAACGCTTGGGATCGCTACAAACTTGGGTGGAAGCTTCCCCAAAAACAGCACTTTATTTCTGCTCTCGATCAATCACTCAATGAGATAAACACGGACTTCAACCCTCATGAATGGTCATTGATCGATACTTTGATTGTGTTGCGAGATTTTACATTAACCGGAGACGCTGTCAGAATCAAACTTCCTGGAATTCCTGACAGTGAATATCAGCAATGGCTTTGGATTGAAAACCATCAAACACAGGCATTTAACAACAGCCCATTTGATGTTTTTCAGTACCAACATGCAGGATGTGCCGGCAAAGCTATCCCCGGGCTCTACTTGTTCATTCAGGTAGCTCACGAGGATCTTTCCGGCAAAAATGCATTCGGCGATTATGCCGATTTCATTAAGCCTCTTCCAGCGTCTGGCATGTATGATTTTATCTGGGGTGACACCATGGTCCGAAACAATTGGTGTGTCGGAAACGGCTTGTTTTATCCCTTCGAAAGAAGCCCGAAACTTCAGAATCCTTTGACTGGCAACTCTGTACTTGAACTCATCCCTTTTGACAACAATGCCGACGGACACATCAGTGAAAAAGAAAAACGGGAACCTGCTATCGAAATCATTTCAGGCGAATTAGTGAATAATCTGCCTTATTTGGGTGAGGCTGGTATGGCATTCTCACTCCTGGGAAACCGTAAAATCAGCATCGGCACAAACCCTTCAACCTCAAATGCGCTAACGCTTCTGAACGACGAAAAACTCATCAACAAGGGCTTAGCACCAGACAACAGATGCATATATCTGAACAACATCAGTATTGAAATTCTTGGCTCAGCTTCAGCAATCGAAGGGGCACTTCTGATCAGAATCCGAAACAATGACAATCGCATTTCACAAAATATCAGATGGTGTGCCCCGAATATCGTGCTTGGTGATAACCTGCCCGGGAATGACCCCGAACTCATCGTTGCAGCTGGCAAAAAACTCACTATTGACGCAGGTTTTAGTCCAACACGAACCGATTCATCAATCCAGCTGAATGGACAACACCTCTTCACAAGCTTTACATCGTTTCAAATCAGAAGTGGGGCCAAAATTCTGCTTGAGCCTCGCTCACGCCTGATTTTGAAAAATCATTCACAGCTAACCATTATGGAAGGCGCTGAAATAATTCTATTAAAAGGTGCAAAAATTCAGGTCTCCGACCACTCAGTCCTTATTAACAATGGAAAAATAACTCGATATTAGAGTTAAAATCACAACGACTCCTTCAAGGACCTGGATGTCAGTGGCTTGCTGACTATCAGTCCACTTTCATCAATGACAAAAAACGATGGAGTTCCCCAAATAAACCATCTCACAGCTTCTTCACCATCGAAACCCTTTAAATCTGTTACTGACGGGTCGGGTAATCCATGTGCAAGTAGTGAACTCACCCAAAGTGATTCATTGGTGTCAAGCGAAAATGAAAAGAAAACAACTTCGGGATGACTTTTCAGTATTTCAATAACTGCCGGAATGGCTTCTTCGCAATGAGCGCATTCCGATGCCCAGAACATGACAAGCACCTTTTTCCCTTGATAATCAGCCAGCGACTTTGCTTCACCATTACGGTCTGTCCCTCGAAGATCTGGGGCCATCGATCCGGGTTTCAGTTTTCTGATACTCATCGCTTTACGCTCCTGCTCGCCAGGAATCCCTCCCTCGCACGATGTTGCCGACAAATAGGTATCATACAAATGCAGAAAAACATCTTCGTATCCTTCTCCCTCAAACGTATTGAGCATTAAATTCAGCACATATTCATATTGTTCGTTGTTCCACGAAAAACTACTGATAATAAAATCACAGGCCTTGATGTACCCCTTATTAGATGGCTCATCAATCAGATTGCGAAGATAAAAGCTGCAGGCATCGTAAATCACAGTAGTTCTTACTAAACAACTGTCCTTCTTGTCTATTGGGTCAAAGTAATGACGTTTAAGAAATGCGGCCTCTGATTGAAAGCCATGTTCCGGATTATTTTCCGCCCATTCATTAAAATCAGGCGGAATACTGCTCCTATACATTTTAATGACAAATGAGCCCGGCCTGATACGATCAATTGAGTCAACCGCCTGTTTTAGATCAGAAACCTTGTTTTCGATTTCCGTTTTAAGCAAGGTCAATGCTGAATGGTTTCCTTCCTCCCAATAGCGGTCGCCCAACCAAGACAAACTGTCGATGTCAGATTCAATCTCCCGTAAAAAATAAAATATCTTGTTCTCTTCCGACACCTGAACAGAAACCTGATAGTCCGGTTCAAGTTGATCAGCGTGAATCTGAATATACTTTTCATGATGAATAATCAAGGGCAGAAAATCATTTTCATCCCAGAATAACTGATACAATCCTGTCGGAGGCACTTCGTTTGACACAAACATAAAACGCCCGTTCTCACTAAAAACACTATCAATAACAGACAATGAAGTTCCCTCAACCGAAATAAGATAAACCATATCTGCTCTCGGAAAATGAGCAATCTCTCCTTTCAGAGTAAAGGCAGGGTCAGGTTGGCAAAATAAACTCAATGGGAACAAAAACAAGAAAATCGACAGGGTCCTCATATGCTGTTTTTCGAAGTCCAAAGTTAAACAAATTCTGAGCCCTAATTTAATAAAAAAGACACCCGGGGAAACCGGATGTCTCATAAAACACAACAATCTTAAAGTTCTTTAACCGGAATGCAAATGTCGAGAATGAATTTTCTCTCCGGATGCTCTTCGTGATTATTGTGATACAATTCATAGGGGCATCCTTCTCCAGGCTGAAATCCGCTTTCTGTAAGCCAAAGGCACATGGTATTCCATGCTTCGGTAAAGCCGTCCACCCCAATTTCAAATCTTCCGACAGCACATTGCAATTCCGGCACTTCCATAAAGCCAACTTCACCCTCGGTCTTCATCAACCCTGAAACTGTGATACACGCACTTTGCCTCACCTTTTCAATGGCAGTAACACTCGGATCATCATGATAAACTGTCACCGTTTTAACATCCGGCACCTGCAAAAGCCCTCTTGGACCAGCCCATTGCATCAGCTTTCCATAAGATTCACCAATGCGGTCAAATGATCCAGTATGCCTTACATAAACAAGCTTCATGGCTGGCATTTTCTTCACTTCAATGTTGTTCTTCATAAATTGTCTCCTTTCTTCGTTTGGTTCAACGAGGCAAAGGTCAGCAACCAATTCTGAATCAGATTGACTTTTTTTGCTGAGTAATTGACGGATCTTGCTGATTTCATCGGCTTTCTGATCCCTGAAATCAAGGGCAGATACCCCAAAATGATCCCTGAAAGACCTGCAAAATACAGGCATAGAACTGAATCCACACGAATAGCACACTTCGGTTACTGAAACTTCGGGTCGGTTCAATAACATCCGGGCTGCCTTTTCAACTCTCAAACGCCTGACAAATCCATGAACTGTTTCGCCCGTCATGGCTGAAAATATCCGGTGAAAATGAAATGGGGAAAGTCCGGCTATCGATGCAAGGACAGCAAGATCTGGCGACTCCTCCAAATGCTGATCCACATAGTCAACCACATTGTTGATCTTCAATTGATACACCTTTCGGCTTTGCTCCTTTCTGCTCATTATTGCTCATTATTCCCGCAAAGGTATCGAATGCCAGGCGATTTTCTGTTTTCTAAACAATATTCATGGATATTTTTCGTAATTTTACCAGCCATTTGATCATGCTTTTCAAATGAAAAGATATATTCAGTTTACCCTTTTGCTGCTGGTACCAGTCCTATTGCAGCTTCAGTCGGTCAAAGCCCAGTTCTACAATGGGTCTAATATGACTTTTGGGAAAAATCGGATCCAGTACAACGACGAAAGAATCTGGAGCCAGTTTCGGTTCAGCGAATTCGATTTTCTTTTTTATCAGGATGGACGTAAACTGACCATCAATGCTGCAAAATACACTTCTGGTGCATTGAATGAAATCTCAGGCAAATTGGGGTATCGGCCTGAAAGCAAAATCCACTTTATCGTTTTCAATAATCTTAGCGAACTTAAATCCTCAAATATCGGACTCGATAATGAGGTGCTTTATAACACAGGTGGTGTCACTCAAGTCATCGACAACAAAGTATTCCTTTATTTCGATGGCAACTACCTTCACCTTGAACAGCAAATAAGAGAAGGAATTGCCCGAGTAATTGTTATGCAAATGCTTTATGGTGAAGAAATTGGCGCAAATGTCAAAAATTCCACACTCATCTCTCTTCCTGAATGGTACATCAACGGTCTTGTTTCTTATCTGTCTCACGACTGGAGCACTGAAAACGATGAAAAGCTTCGCAACGGCATTCTTCTTCGTAATTTCAGTAAATTCAATTTTCTGGAAGGTTCCGATGCAACTCTTGCCGGTCATTCCATCTGGAAATATGTTGTTGATCGCTACGGAATCAACATGGTTCCCAACATTTTGTACATGACCAAAGTATCACGCTCCGTCGAAAACGGATTCCTTTTTGTCCTTGGCATATCATTCAAAAACCTCATTAGAGAGTGGTATCAATATCACGAAAATTTGTATCAGACCGATGTATCCTCGCGTGTACCCGTTCCGGTTTCCAATGTCCCATTTAAAATCAGAAAAAAACCAACCTATTTTCAGGTTAAGCTTAGCCCCGACGAACGATACCTCACCTTTGCAACAGATAAAATAAACAAGAAAAAATTGTTTATTTATGATTTTCAATCAAAGAAAAAGAAAAAACTGTTCCGACTGGGCACCAAAATGGACGACACACCCGATTTATCGTTCCCCATAACCGCATGGCATCCAACTTCCGGCCTGTTTGCTTGGGAAGTAGAGAAAAAAGGTCGCAGAGCACTCTATCTGTATAATCTTGAGGATAAGTCACGCGAAGAAATCTATCTTGATAACATAAATAAAATTCTCGACATGTCCTATTCCCCAAATGGGTCATACATGGTCATTTCAGCAGTAGTAAACGGATATAGCGACATCTTCCTGTTCTTTCCAGGCAGCAAATCACTCACGAGGGTTACCTACGATATTTACGATGATCTCCAGCCAAGATTTATAGACAATGGCCGTCTCATTGCCTTTGCATCAAACAGAGTCTCCGACACGCTTCGTCAGGAAATCGACACCTACCTGACCGATTATTCCGACACTGTCGTTAAACAACAGTCCTTCGACCTCTTTGCCTACGATGTTGAAACCAAAAGTCCTATTTTGCGGCGTATCACTCAAACTCCTGTGGCATCTGAATCTTCTCCCATGCCGGGTCAAGATGGCCATTTCACTTTTCTGAGCGATGAAAACGGAATCACCAACAGCTACATGGCATATTTCGATAGTGCAATTGCTTATGTCGACACTTCTGTTCATTACCGCTATTTCACAGTTTATCATCAAATAACTGATTATTCAAGCTGCATCCGCGAGAACGAAACATACCATAACGCAAACAAAGGCGTCACTCTGTTTACGGTCGGAAACAAGTCCCGCATTGTAATTTCTGAATTATCGGGAAACCCAATCTCTGGCAACCAGACCACGATTTCCTCGCCACCAACCCCATGGGCTTTGGAACGAAATCAACGCTTCAGCATGCAAAGCATGAAAAGCGATACCTCAACAAAAACAATTCAATCAGGACGTCAGGGATTTATTACGCAGCCTTCTGATTCGGCGGGAGTTAATATTCATAATTACAAATTCACTACCAACGGTTCAGCCAGCAACAAATCTTCAAGCTCAAAATCTTCAGTATCAGACACCGCTGTAAAGAAATTCGTTCTGCCTCATCAGCAAAATTATGATGTGGAATACGCCCTCGATAAACTGGTAACCCAGCTCGATTTCTCTTTCCTGAATGCCTCATACCAGCCATACGCCGGATTTGGCCCCATACTGACCAATGCCGGAAATACAGCCCTCATGAAAATCGGGGTTTCCGATTTGCTCGAAGATAAAAGAATCGTTGGCGGCATGAGATTGGGGTTTTCACTCAACAACAACGAATACCTGATCAGTTATGAAGACATGACCAAAAGACTCGACCGTCAGATCGTCTTTCACAGAATGTCTTACGAGTCTTCCGACATCACCGAATCAAGTCTGATTAAACATCATCTTCACGACCTCGGATACATCCTGAAGTGGCCGTTCTCCCCTACCCTAGCGGCAAGAGGAACCCTGATTGCAAAATATGACAACCAGGTGTTCAAAAGCACCGATGACTTCTCTCTCTCACAACCTGATATCAATAGTTACTGGGCTGGTATTAAAGGCGAATTAATCTTCGACAACACCCGCTCACCAATGACCAACATCCTCTATGGTTTGCGATATAAGGTTTTTGCTGAATATTATCAGGGAATCAACAATCGGAAACTCAACCTGATAACGGCTGGTTTCGATTTCAGACATTACTCAAAAATTCACAGAACTCTGATCTGGGCAAACAGACTGGCCTTTGGAACTTCTTTCGGCTCAACTCGTCTGCTGTATTTTCTCGGCGGCACCGACAACACACTGTTCCCTTCTTTCAATACCGACCAACCAGTCGATACGACTATGAACTTTTCTTTTCAGGCTCTTGCAACCAATTTGCGTGGTTTTCCCCAGAATATCCGAAACGGAAACACTTTTGCAGTGATTAACTCCGAAATTCGGATGCCGGTATTTAGGTATCTCATGAACAGACCCATAAAATCTGTTTTCCTGAATAATTTTCAGGTGGTTGCTTTTGGCGACATTGGCTCAGCTTGGCTTGGACTTAATCCGTACTCGGAACAAAATGTCATGGTTCCGCGAACATTTTATCAAAAACCCATATTTGTCACCATCAAAGTGCCACGCAACCCGCTTGTTGGTGGTATCGGTGCCGGACTCCGGACAACAATTCTGGGGTATTTTGTTCGATTCGATGTCGCCTGGGGTATCGAAGAGATGAAAGTGTCAAGACCTAGGTATGTTCTCTCATTTAGCCTTGATTTTTAACCCATGACCCACAACGACCTGATTCAACAACTAGCCTCCGGATTCCTCGATGAGATGATTCGTTTCAGGCGTCACTTTCACAGAAATCCTGAATTGTCAGGAAAAGAAGAAAAAACAGCTGCATACATATGTTCCATCCTCGATGAGTGGGAACTGCCTTATCAATCCGGCATTGGCGGTCATGGAATTGTGGCTTTGATCCATGGCGACAAACCGGGAAACTGCGTCGCACTTAGAGCCGACATGGATGCTCTCCCCATTCAGGAAGAAAACAAACATAGCTTCAAAAGCTTAAATGATGGCGTCATGCATGCTTGTGGTCACGATGCCCATATGGCCGCTCTTCTGGGGGCAGCATTCATTCTCAGAAATATGACATCGCATTTCTCTGGAACAATCAAATTAATATTTCAACCCAGCGAAGAAATGTTTCCGGGTGGCGCCATTAAAATGATTCATGATGGTGCGCTCACAAATCCTGACGTGCATGTGATCATCGGACAGCATGTACTGCCACAACTGCCATCAGGAATTATTGGCCTCAAATCAGGTCAATACATGGCTTCAACCGACGAAATATACATCACTGTTCATGGTCGTGGAGGCCATGGTGCTACTCCCGAACTCAATATTGACCCAGTGATTATTGGCGCCCAGATCATTACTTCCCTGCAGCAAGTCGTCTCTCGAAACGCAAATCCGGCTACTCCTACGGTATTGTCATTCGGTCGTTTTATAGCCGATGGTCGCACCAATATCATCCCTGACAATGCCCGGATTGAAGGCACCTTGCGTACATTCGACGAAAAATGGCGTGCCGAAGCACATCTCCTGATTGAAAAAATTGCAATTTCTGTTGCCGGCGCATTCGGTGCAACTTGCAAGGTCGATATTCACAAGGGCTACCCCTTTCTAATCAACCATCCTCACTTCACTGATACAGCACGCATTGCCGCTGAAAACCTGCTTGGGAAAGATGCAGTTGTCGAACTTCCGTTGAGAATGACTGCCGAAGACTTTTCATATTATGCCCATCGTGTGCCTGGAGTTTATTACAGGCTTGGAATTGCAGCATCCGAAGCGACAAGCTTTACAAACCTGCACACAGCAACATTCGACATCGACGAAACTGCTCTCCAAACAGGTGCTTCGGTTATGGTGGCGATGGCCTTAAAAATACTAGCGGAAATAAACGAAGAAATAAAATGAGATTTTACCTGATCCTTCTGACCTTCCTCCTCTTTTTAG
>CAZLHV010000038.1:0-19936 GCA_964559205.1 uncultured Bacteroidaceae bacterium | reverse complement strand
TTTAAGTTGAAAGGAATAGCTTCTATAGAATTCGATTCAAAATCATCAATTTGTAATAAAGCTAAATCATTTATTTTATCAACTAATAATACACTTGCACTGTGAGTTGATATGAAGTTTGAATTCAATCCACGAATCCTTATAGCTTTTGCATCTTTAATTACATGATAGTTTGTGGCAATGATTCCGGTTCTCGAAATTGCAAAACCAGTTCCTGATGCAACATTTTTTCTCACTTCATTGATGTTTTCAGTCTCACTTGGATAAAGTTTAATATACAAATCTTCTTTATTATCATTCCAAAGTAGGATCATACTCCCGTTATTAAATTTTATGTATAAATTATCTTGAGGCGTTTTATCAGACATAAACCAAATTACTTTGAATAAAGCGTGTGTTGCGGTTTCACTCAAGTATGCTTTTACGTCTCCCATTTTCCAAATCGAGTTGTCCCCACCGTCTAAATATATTATTTTATAACCATTAGTTGCCTTTTTTATTGCAAGTCTATATTTAGGACTATCATCTGTTCTAGTAGTGTTTTCATACAGCCCTTCAAATTCAGCAATTCCATTTTTTTCCCAGAAAGCTTTTATTGAGGCTTCATCATATCCTGTATTCTCATGAGGTTTCTTTTCATATAAATGGATGTAATCGACTTCTATGTTTGCTCCAGCTTCCATATAAGGCCCAATACCGTTGCCATACCATTTAAAAGGTGCATTTTTGCTGCTATAAATAACAATTCCACTTCCGAAAAAAACTCTAAAATTATTTGTGTTGTATTTTTCGATATAAACTTTTATACTTTGATTGCCCCAATATTCACATTTTTGCCAATCCATTACAGTCGTTTCTTTCCCGTTTTCAACTGTTAAAAGTTTAATGTATGATTCATGTGATTCTATTGCATTCGAATACCCACTATTTAGTTTTTTGTGATAAAAAATGATGCTATTGTAATTGCTCCAATCTTTGAAGCCCCAAATAAAACCCCAGATAGAATTGTTTGACCAAGTTTCTTTTAGTGTGCCATTTTGTTTCTTTTCAAATATTCGATAGCTTTGATTCGAATTTTCATAATTATTTGCAATTGAGAATTTGATAAAATAATCTTTTTGCGTATCAAAATCGACAGTTATTAGATTAGCACTCCCACATCCAGCTTCACCGTACCAATCTGATAGGAATCCTGAATTAATACTTGATTTTCTCAATTCGCTATTGAAAATCAACCATCCATTATTATTATTGTTAAACTCTTCACTAAGAATAATATTCCACACTGGGTCGTCTTGTGCATGAGATTTTAAAAGCGAAAGTGTAGCTAAAACAATTGTTATACAAAAAATCTTTGTTTTCATTTTTTCTAAGTTTTATTATGGGCATCTCCTAAAACTCATTTTCTTTTGAGATGCAATGCAAAGTTAGCATTTAAATTGAAAAATACAAAAAACAACTATTGCTTTTATGGCAATAGATACGAAAATATCATGCAATCTCATCTTAATTAAACTGCAAGACAAGATTATCTCCATACAATAGTCATTTTCAGTTTTTTCATCGGCTTAGATAGTTGGATAGATACAATAGACCAATTTTTGTTTCAATTATTCTGATGCCAACTGTACCTATGTAAATGGCTTATAATGAGTCCTCAATAAAATCGAATATTTGTTTAACTTTCGCTTTGACTGAAAACTCGATTCAATTCAGCGTTTTCTGTGCATCGGTCTTGAGGCAGTTTCTATCCCTCCTCTGCCGCACGTGCCGATAGATTATTTGTACGCGTGGAAGCGGGGGGACTAGTATTTGAATTTTTTGATTTTTGAAGCACTTCATTTTCAGCTTCCTAATTATTCTCTCTAATTATATTGGTTTTCAATTTAACTACTTATTGCCAAATCTCTTTTAATGAGCCATAAAACTCCACCAATCTATCTGGATTTGTCATTGCAAAACGAACATATTGCATAACATTTCCACTATAAAAAATATTGCAAACAACTGGAACAATTGGGTTAAAGTTGGATGTTGTGAAATATAGAATACGATCATGATGAATGCACGATTTTTCATCGTGTATCATAAAATCAAATGATTTTAAAATACGAATATTGCCAATATTGTTCAATTCGAATCGGATTTCATTGCCACATACCAGACCAATAATTTCAGTTGAAATGGCACCTTGTGATATGCACTGTTGAGCTTGCCATTCTTCATAACGATTAGCAATAAATTTAAAACTAGCTTTGTAAAATCTATTTGTCATAATCATTTGTTTTTAGCTTTTAATGCGGGTTCTAACAATTGATAGTGTTCTGTTTCTGATTTAAAAATGCCGTAGAACCCTTTAACGAGTTATTACATCAGTTCAAAAATACAGAATTATTTCATATCTCGTGCAAATAAGTGGTTTTTTTGGAATTATTAACTGCATTTAGTTGTTGATAATTATGTACTTACTTCCAGCCAATACCTAAATGAATTGTAGTTAATGTTAAACAAGCAAAAAATGCCTGCATCCATATTTACTAATGCAGGTTTCAAATATAAACTATTCATAATTTGCTCCATAAATCCAAAAGCATGCTCTATTCTGGCTCTGGTTCTCGATTACTTTTTTGACCATCTGTCAGAGGTTTGTTTCTAACGCCCCTTTCGTTAACAAGGTTATTCATTACATATTTATTGATTACTTACCAATAGCTGCTGTTTACTTCAATAGATTAATAGAAAACGCAGGAGTTGGGGATTGAGTTAATTGCTAATCATCAACGGTTTAATCACCGTGCCTTCCTCACTCGTAAGCCGCAGCCAATACTCGCCACTGGCATACGAAGATACTGGAATGCTGGCAAAACCATCTTCGAATTCACCTTTGAAAATCACTTCGCCGTTTGTCTGAATCAATTCCAATGTGAATTTGCCTCCCTGCATGTTTTGAGCAATGAAATAATCGTTAGCTGGATTTGGGTACACTGAAAATTCTAATGTTTTTTCTTCAATTGACATTTCGCCTCCATTGGTTGTTTTTAGAATTAACCCGGCGCTGCCAACGCAATAGCCTGTTTCTTCGGAAGTGAAAAATATTGATGTCATCCCTGAATTATATGCAGTGCTTTTTGCATTCCAGCTTGCTCCGCCGTCGGTTGTTTTCAGAATCCCCGTTATAAACTCTTGGCCACCGGCAATGTAGCCAACTGTATCGTTGACAAAAAACACATCGAGGTTGCCCCATGCCGGAACAGCTGTTTGAGTACTCCAATGGGTACCACCATCGGTAGTTTTTGCAACAGAACCGTCCCATCCTACAAGATATCCAATCAGCGGTGAAGGGAAGTAGATGCTTTTTAGAAAAGCCTGCACAGGAAGCACAATTTCGCTCCAAGTAAGCCCTCCGTCAGTTGTCCGAAGCAACAACGATTCGCCCCATGCGTTTCCACCGGCAATAAATCCAGAATCTTGGTTGAGGAAAAATATCGACTCAAGGTAATCCGTCGTACCTGTGGAAATGATATTCCAGCTTGTTCCTCCATTTGTTGTTCGCATCAATAAACCGTACTCGCCGCAAACAAAACCGATGTTTTGGTCCTGAAAATATACATCATTCATAAGCCCAGATGCAGGTAAATATGTGCTGTTCCAAATATTTCCACCATCGTTACTCGACAGAACAAGCGATGTGTCATTCATGGCATCCCAACAACAGGCGTAAATATTACCTACATTCGAATAACAAACTGCGCCAATACTGTAATATGCCGAAAATGTTGTTTTCTGCCACAACGATCCACCATCAGTGGTTGACAAAATGACGCCATTGCCTGCAACATACCCTGTGTCGGAGTTAAGGAATACTACATCGTTGAGTACTGCATTTGTTCCGGAATTTTGTCCCAGCCATTGTGCCTGTGCCGATAGCACGTGCATGGTTAATAGCAATAAAATACTGATTCTCATTCTTAGTGTTTTATAATGATTGAAATTTGTTGAACAATTTTGGAATCAAAGAGATTTAAAATGTACATCCCTTCTGGGAAAGCTCGCGTTTCTATAATACATTCACGATTCGGAATTTCTCCTGAACGTAAGATTTGACCATGTAAACTGATGAATTGGTATTGATATTTATTGCCTGATGCATGACTGATGCAAATTTTTTCATCTGCCGGATTCGGAAAAACAACAAAGTTGCTGTTTTCTGTTTCGTCAATGGCATTGGGTGCTGGCAGAGCAATATTTTCTGAAAACTCCGAGGTGTTTCCGCTACTGTCGGTGGCTGTGGCGGTCAATTCGCCCCAAAAAAGCACGCTGCTGATGTTGAAACTGAACATTCCGTTGCTCAACGGTGTGGCGAAACCCAGATATTCGTTGGCCTGACCGTGGCCACTGGCATCGCCGTTGCTGCCAAAAAGCTCCACACGGCAAAAGGCGGGCAGGGGATGATCGAGATGACCGTACACCATGGTGCTGCCGCTCATGTCATCATAAATCGCTGAGTCGAGCACGGGAAAATTCATCAGCTGGTTGGCACCTGCATCGCTGTCGCCAGCATCGTTGTCGGTTATTCCTTGCGGATAAAGGTCTATTCCCAACTGGGCGTTGCCATAAATTTTGTTGGCCGAAAAGCTGTTGCCATAGTCGGCTGCCGTCAGCACGGTGATGCCGTTTCCACCGTTGTAGGCAATGATGTTGCCCGAATCAGGCACGCCAATAATGTTGTATTGCCCGCCTTCGGCAATGCGAATTCCGTCGGCTCCGTTGCCCAGCGGTTGTGTGCCGGTGATGTCGGTGCCAATCATGTTGCGGGTGATTTTGTGCTCGTTGGTGCCGGTGATGTGAATGGCAATCCCGTTTTGAATGTTGCCCGAAATCACGTTTTTATCCAGAATATGCCGGGTGGCGATGCCGTCAATCACCACGCCATTGCCATTGGGAACTGCCGCTGTGCCTGTGTAGTCGGTTCCGATGAAGTTGCCATAGCACCAGTTTTCGGTGGTGCCATTGTTGTACAAAAACAGTCCGTATCCCGAATTGCCCGACAGCACATTGCCTTCGCCCGCTCCCAAACCACCCACGGTATTGAAATGCGAGCCATCGTCGAACAGAATGCCATAGGTATTTGGAATCGAATCGGTGCCGGCGGCGTTGGTGCCAATGTAATTGCCCTGAATGATGTTGTGCTGGGTGTCGTAGCCAATCAAAGGAAGCCCGTAAGCCACATTGCCCGAAATCACATTGCGTTCGGCTGCCGTGGGACCGCCAATCTGATTGTATTGCGTCACCGCTTCGAGGCTCAGTCCGTCGTAATTGCGCAAAGCATAGGTTCCGGTGCGGTCGGTGCCAATATAATTGTTGATGACGGTGTTGTAGCTCGAACTCAGCAAACGCAGCCCGATATGTTCATTCCCGCTGATGATGTTGCGGTCTTCGGGATTCAGTCCGCCAATGGTGGCATGTCCTGCAAGATTCATGATTTCAACCCCAATGTCGCAACCTGCGGTGTCGCTTGCGGTTTCGTTTACACCCACATAGTTGCCCGCAATTACGCAGTTTTGGGCGCTGCTGCCCGAAATCTGAATGCCAATGGTGAAGTCGCGGATGTTAAATCCCCTGATGGTGATGCTGGCCGCATTCAATACAAAGAAGCAATAATCGGTGCCGCCGCCGCCGTCGAGCACAATCTCGGGCCCGTTCGCGTTGGTGTTTCCTGCAAATGTAGTTTGCGTCGAGCCGTCAATCGAAATGTTGGAGCCAATGATGTAGGGCAGTTTGCTGCTGTTGGTGAGGTTGATGACCCATACGCCTTGCGCCGCATTGTAATTGGGATCGCTCGTCGGAATATTAAATACAATGCTGTGCGGTGCACCCGGTGCCGTGTTGGCTGTGGTCATCGCTGCAAAAAGACTGCCTGCGCCCGAAGTGTTGGTGTTGGTCACAGTGTAGGTGGTGGCTTGCATTGTCAATGTTGCAATGGATGCGAACAACATTAAAATAATCGTCCTATAGTTCATCTTTCAGTGTTTAATTCATTTTTCGAATAACCGTTCCACCAATAGCATATACATTGGCTTCGGTGTGCGAAAGGGAAAATTTGCTTGTGTCGAGAAATTGCTCAATAAATGGAAGCGGAGGTGCGTAATGAAAACTGCCTCCTTGTTTCAACGATGCCAGAATTTGCATGTATTTCTGAGCATATTCAATGTAGTTGCCGTCTTCGCGAAGATGATGGTGTCGAAAATGGTTCGAAAAACCAAGATTGCTAACAATGCAGCCCCACTTTTCAATTCCGTAATCGTATTCGAGCCAGTCGGTTCGTTCAAAGTTATCGCTTTCAGGCGCAAAGCGGTCGATGCCAAATGCATCCATTCCTTTCTCGCGTAAAAACGAAACCAAATTTCCCGTTGGCCCGCAGCCAATATCAATTACAGGCATTTGCAGGCTTGAAAGGTCGATCCCTAACATTTGCAACTGAAGCTCCGGTGAATACTCCGACGATACAACAGTTTCGGCCATCATCTCATCGGGCCGATAGATTTTTACTGCCATCGGATTGGTTTGCTGAAGCCATTCGCGAAGATTTTCGTAATGCTTCGTCGCAATGGTTTCCGGATCGGTTTGTTCTTTTTCAATCTCATCGAACAATTGCATATACAATTGCCTAAGCTGCGATATGGCGCTGCTGTCGAATTGATAGTACTGATTCACCCTGCAAAACTCTTCCAACGATTTATCGGTAGTGTAGCTCACCAAAGTTTCTTTGTTTTCAATACCGATAGTCCGCATTTCCGAAATCATTTGCATCGTCTCGTCAATGAATGCCATTGCTTTTTCATTGCCTTCGTACAATAAATTCTTCCCACGATTGGCTTCAATTTGCTGGTCAATATTCTCTTTTACTTTATCCATTTTACTGAATGACTTTACCTCGAAACACTGAATTTAATCGAATTCCATTGCCCGTTTTCGTTCAAAATGTTTGCAACATAAAGCCCTGGCGAAAGAGTACTACTGAAATTCCAAAAATACGTGCTGCTGTTGATGTCGTTTTGCAAATGCACAAGTTGCCCATCAGCCGAAAAAACCTTTAGCATCTGAATATTGCCAGCAATATTTTCGATATGCAGCATGTCGGTGCACGGATTTGGGTAAATTGAAATACTTGATGAAGATATTCCTTCTTCAATAGATGTGATTGACGAAATATTAGGTGCAAACTCTGATGTGCTTCCATTTTGACTTGTGGCAGTGGCTGTTACAACTGTTCCACTATCAACCCAATGAACCAAAAGCAACCATTCTCCCATTGTACTGCACCAGGTGCGCCCAATGAAACGTTTTGCTTCTCCTGCATTTACTAGAGAATCTGGTGCGGCTTCAAAAACCTCTATCATAATTCCATCAGCTGGATTGGCAGTCTGAATACTCCCTCCAATAGTTAGTTGCTGAGCCATTGGGATGTATTCAGGAGTCGCAATAAGAGGATAATTCATCATCTCGTTAGGCCCATTATCAATATCATCAAAATCGTTGCTGTTGGGACCTTCGGGGAAAATATCGATACCCATCATCGAATTGCTATAGATAAGATTTTCCGAAATTGTATTGTAGAGTGTGCTGTTGTCTTTTACTGCAACGCCGCACGAATCGTGATAAGCAATCACATTTCCCATGCCATCACCACCAATCTGATTGTGGGTGCAGCCATTCCAGATGACCACGCCAACGGTTCCATTGCCAACGTCGGTGATGCTATCGGCACCTAGACCAATGTAGTTTCGGGTAACCACATTGCTGTCGGCATTTTCGAAAAGCAGAATTCCATATTTTGCATTGCCCGAAATCACATTCGAGTCGATGGTGTTTTGCGAACACTCCGAAAGGAGACTGATGCCGTACAGATTAGGTTTGGACTGCAATCCGCTGATATCGATGCCGATGTAGTTGCCGCGGATGTTGTTGAAACTTGTGCCCTGATCGGCAATTTCGATTCCGCCAAAGCGGTTGCCCGAAAAAATATTTCTGTCGGAAGCCAACGGTCCTCCGATGTCATTGTATTTGGTGCCGCCCCCAAGCAATAAACCTGCGTCGTTAGGTACGGTGTCGGTTCCGGCGGCATTCAATCCGAGAATGTTTCCTGTCATCGAATTGTAAAAAGTTCCGGTGGTCACAATGAAAATGCCATAGCTGTAATTTCCGCTCAGCACATTGTTGATGATTGGATTGTGGTTCGAGCCGCCATCGACACAAATACCAGTGGCATTGGGCAGGGCATTGTTACCGGTAGCATCCACGCCGATGTAATTTCCAATCACCGGATTATAACTTGCATTGCCATAATAGACCATGCCATACACACGGTTTCCTGAAATCACATTACGCTCTGCAGGTGAATAACCACCCAGCGTGTTGTGTTTCGACACCGTGTTGAATTCAACTCCATTGCTCTGCAGCAAGGTGTCGCCACCAATTTTGAAAGCGACCAATCCTGTCGAATCGGGTCCGAAATAATTATTGACAATCAGGTTGCTGTCCGACGATTCGATGTAAACGCCCATCTCGTAATTGCCTGAAATAATGTTGCGTTCGGCTGTGGCGGTTCCGCCAATGTAATTGTGGTTGGCATTGCTTGTGACCGTAATGCCGGCGTAATTCGACAATGGGGCAAGGCCAGTGATGTCGGCACCAATGAAATTGCCTTTGATGCTGTTGTTTCGGGTGCCAGTACCATTCAGCACAATGCCTGAACCGCTGTTTCCCGAAATGATGTTGCGATGTTTGTATGTGCTTCCTCCAATGCTTGTATTGCTGGCATAGGACAGAATGATTCCTGATTCGTTGGGAATACTGTCGAGGCCGCTAAGGTCGCAGCCAATGCGGTTGCCAAAAATGCTGTTGCTGCTGCTGGCCAGCCCGTCGATGGTGATGCCCGCAGTGGTATTGCCTGAAATTAAATTGAATTCGCCCGCCGTAAGGCTGCCAATGGTATTCGACGAAGCATCCTGAATGCCGATGCCGAAATTATTAGGAATGGCAAACGTGCCCGAACTATCGGTTCCAATGCGGTTGTTTTTAATGGTGTTGCCTGATGCGCCTGTAATGGCAATTCCAGTGAACGTGTTTCCGGAAATAATATTCCCACTGATGGTATTGCCCGATGCGCCATTGGCAATGGCTATGCCGTGAGTATTGGGCGTGGCTGCCGCTGCGGTGGCCGAATGATTCGTGCCAATGTAATTTTGCGAAATGGTGTTGCCCGTGGCGGTTGAATTGTATATCATCAACCCATAGGTGAAACCCTGAATAATGAATCCTTTTACGGCATTGCCCGGCGAAACCAGCATAAGCGGATAGTCGAAGCTGCCACTGCCTTTCAGCAACACAATTTCGTAACCGGCCGGATTGGTGTTTCCCTGATTGGTTTGCTGGCTTGTTGCATCAATGTTGATGTAGCCGGTGGTGATCATCGGCAAGGCACTCTGAAGGGTAATGGTCCAGGTTCCTGTTCCTGCATTGTAATTGGGATCACTGGTCGGAATATTGAAATAAATATTGTCGGCACCCATGGCTGCATTGGCCGAGGTGATGGCTTCGCGGAGTGAACCTGCGCCTGCATCGTTGGTGTTGATGACCGTGTAGTTGGTAGCTTGAACAGCATTGTTCAGAGCAAGAAGCCACATGACCAGAAAGGTAATTCTCATGACAATCGATTTTTTGGCAAGGTAGAAATTATTATTGCAACATCGAAATCAGGTCGTTTTCGAACGTTGTTTTCGATTCAATTAGCTCAATCAAAGAAATGGGTTTGCTCAATGCCATCTGCTTTGCAATAATGTCTTTGAGGGAAAATCCAGCTTCTGTCAAAGCTTTTTATATACGTAGCCACTGATGGTGGTGGTAAAGAATAAGCCAAACCCTTTCTTCTCCTTGATATCCACATACACAATTTGACCGCCTTTATCTGCGGCTTGTTTCATAAGTTCATTGCGGGTTTCCTGTTTAAGGTCATTGTTGTGATAGAACCACCATTTTTCGGTCACTTCAATTTCTCCGATGTATTCCAAACCACATACATCTTTCCGGTCGGTGGTAATGATCACGTCATCCTCAGGTTGAACCAGTGCATATTGAGGATACACTGTATTACAATTCGCGTTGGTACTGCAAATGGTTGAAAACGATGAGCATGCCAGCCAGATGATGGACATTACAACAACGGCGAAGAAGTTTTTCATACCTAATGCATTAAGGGAAACCCTACTCATGTGGCTTTTCGGAATGGCCCCGCTTTTCCGTTTTCGTCGGATGGTGTTCGGCCTCCATGGGATATTAACGCAAAAATAGGGAAAAATGTTGACAGATCAATCATGGTTGTATTTGGAACTTAATTTAAATGCGGTTATTCATCGAAATATGAGCGCAATACAAGTGATCAGTTTCCGCATTTGCCAAGGCTCCAGCATTTTTCGAATGGGATGAGCACCAGGCCAATTTCCCAAGCCGACTTATACGTGCTGTTGAATTCCATGAATTTCAGCGGTAAATCATAACTGATGGTACCATCGAGGGTCAATGATTTTTTACCGCGACCATACAAGCGCAGTCCGGCTGAAAGTGTCAGGTGATTGCTTGAGCGGTAATGAAGTCCGAGTCTGGCGCGGTCCCAATAGGCGTAATGCACAATGGGGAAAAACAATGCGTAGGTTCCTATTGAAAAATCGTTGTTACCATTATACCGATAGAACCCGTTTACAACAAAATTAAACTGTTCAATTTTTTTTATCAGAAAACCCGCATGTGCATGAACTTCACGCGAAGGAAGGGCCGAGGAGTCGTTCCATGCGCTGAATAAGTTATATCCCGCAAAACCGATTTGATTTTGAAAGTATTGATCTTCCTGCCAGCAAGTAATTTTTCCTTTGCCCCAAAGAAAGCCTGCGTTTAAATCGAATTTTCGTTCAGCTTCATTTCTCATGTACCCTGGCTGAATGCCAAAGCCAATTGAATTGCCTGATTTTTTTAGCACTTTGTGAAATGAAAATGAAAAATAATCTGCGATATATTCCGCACCTGTGCTATCGCTTCGTCTGCGGTCGTCTATGATCCCAAATCCGAAGGTGTTTCCGCTCGACTCCTGCATTTTTAGCCCATAACCACCCACTTCTTTTGTGATGTCTTTTCGGATATCGGCCGACAGGGTATTCCATTTCAGCACATGACCGTCGTTAAATGTTTGTCGGCGATAGTTCTCTTTAATGCGCCATTTGGCATTCATCATTCCGGTAAATGCAGGGTTGATTCTCAATTCGGGAGTCCAGAACTGCCCGTGCGGATGCTGAGCCATCAGATGCTGGTTTGGCATGAATACAAACAGCATAAAAAGCAAGTTGAGCAGAATAGGGATATTATTCATTTTCCAATTCATCATCCTGTGCTTGTTCAAAACGATTATTGAAACATAAAACATTTTTATACACACAATTATTGCATGCATTTTTTGACGGCTCGGCAGAAAATGATTGGTCGGGATCGAAAATGCGATTCACAACCGATAGTATGGCGGTTTCGAAAGCATCAAGTTCTTCCTTTCCGAGAGGGCTGCCGGCCTGTTTATTTATGGATAGCAGGTCTGGTTTGTAGTTTTGCGCTGCCAAAACCGGATAAATGCCTGCACTGGCACTTGTGATTTCGTTCTTTCTGCAATAGAGCCAGGTGTAAAACAGGAGTTGAAGCAAATATTGCTTGTCGTTCTGGATGATTTTGGTCATTTCTTCAGGCGCCGGCACATTGAGATCCGTGCGTTTGTGTGTTGTCTTAAAATCCATGATTCTAATGGCGCCATTCACCAGTTCAATGCGGTCTGCTTTCCCATATAATCTGACCTTTTTGTTGAATTCAGTTGTTATTTCATACGACAGGTCGCTTTCAACATCAACAATTGTATACCCTGAGAGCGAATACATTTTTATTCCCGTCAGCCATCTTTTCAGTGAGTCTTTCAGTAAATCAGTCACAAGAAAATTGTATCCCGATTCGGTATGTGACACATGCTGACCGTCAAGCGCTTCAGCAAGCTCTTTCTCAATGTTTGTGATCATCAGATCAATTTGTTCCGGCCCAAGTGCTGTTCCAACAAAGGGTTTGGAAATCTGTTCGATGGTCTGATGGAACACATTCCCCATAACATAGTTGGCCATGTTTCCAGATTCGTTCTGATACTCCCTGATATCAAGTATCGATGCCAGTAAAAACTTGTAAGGGCAACTGATGAATGTAAAGAGTCTTGAGAACGACAATCCAAATTGCGCTGCCTGATCGAGCACCTGT
The DNA here is from genome assembly GCA_964559205.1 of uncultured Bacteroidaceae bacterium. Classification (GTDB taxonomy): domain Bacteria; phylum Bacteroidota; class Bacteroidia; order Bacteroidales; family DTU049; genus GWF2-43-63. Next base: position 7,603 of record CAZLHV010000038.1, on the reverse strand, counting down.
TGAATGGTTTCATGGTTTGGCTTCGGAAAGGAAGGATTGTGTTGCTTCTGATATTGAATATCGGGAACTACTTTGTTGAACCGATACTGAGGATATGCAGGAATGAGTTCATGCTCGATTTGTGCAAGAAAGCGGCTTGGCTCTTTTCCAAACATGGGATCGCTTTCTGTATTATAAATCAGCGTGATCTCGTTTGCCCTTTGAATGAGCCTGTAGAAATGATAGGCGTATACTGCATCGCGCTCATAAGGCAATGGAAGCCCAGTCTCGCGCCGAATATCAAATGGAATGAAGCTGTCGCTGTGTGCCGATGCAGGCAGAAAGCCTTCGTTGACGCCAACCACAATCACATTTTTGAAATCAAGGGCGCGGGTTTCGAGCATTCCTAAGATTTGAATGCCCTTTAATGGTTCTCCTTTCAGAGGTATTTTTGCAATAGTTAGCTGCCTTTTCATAAACCAAAGAACAGCTTGAAGGGATATATTATCACTTTCTGTTACTTTTTTAAGATGATTCCCCATCATTCTTGCAGCAGTGGTCACCATCCAGGCAGCTTCATGCTCAAGTTCTGCATCAACGGTTACTTCAAAGAGGTCGGATCCCAGATTGTCGAATCGCTCAAGACAGCTGGTCCAATGTCCTGGCTCAGAAAGGAAATCAGGAATCAGTTCATTGATCTGACCGATCGCACTTTGCTGATTTGATTCACCGCTTTGTCTGAAAAACCTGATGTTTCCCGATGAGATGTTGTCAAGCACTTTCGAGAAGATGTCCCTTTTTTCCTCTGAAAGCATCAAATAGAGCAGGGGATTGGTAAGCACTTTCAACAATGCGTCGTATCTGAAAACAACCTCTTTCCCATTGGTTCCAAAGGCCTGGCTGTATAAATCGATAAGCGAAATAAACAGTTGTCCTGTTAAGGAGTTTTTTAACGGATAACCTGCAGAGATATTGACTTTTTCCGACAAGTGAGAAGGAATACAACTAAGCAATGGCATCAGCAAACCATCATCGGCCAAAACAATCACAGTATCACCTTCTTGTTCAGGATACTTTTCTTCAACCAAAGTCAGAGCTGCCTGAATCTGAGCAAACCCCATGGGGGCACCAACAAACTCAATGCTTTTTGAGTTGGAAGAAAAATGAGATACCTTTTCAGTAAATGTATCGGGCCATGTGATTTGGTTGAGGCGCATAAAATGTCCTGCCTCATGAATTTTTGATTTTGTATACCACGGGTCATCATCCCAAAGCAAGACGGCCATTTCAGATTCACGCAATGTATTGATGTGGGCGGCAAGACTTGGGGTAATGGCGTTCAGACCTGCAAAAATTACTTTCTTATATTTTGAGGCTGAGGCAGGCATCGACGACAGCTTTTTCGAAGCCAGTCCCTGCCAGGCGATACCTGAATCGAGCATGCGCTGAGTGAAAACCTCGTACATGGGCAGCAGCAGTGAATAGAACCTGAGGTAATTTGATTGCAAATCGGTTTTCGCATTTCCAGGCTCCCAACCCTCAATTTCCTTTACCCTGAAAAGATAGGTGAAAATTTCATCAGCCGGTAGCAGATAATCATCCACATCGTTGAAGTCGGCCAACAAGCTTTTTCCTGTGTGAAGAAACTCATCAAGCGGGTATGCTGCATCACCGGTATTCTCACGATAGACCTGATAGAGACTGGTGAGAAGCACGGGTTCATCGGCTTTCATCAGGCCCGAAGCGGTGAAGATATAATCTTCGATGCTGAGTACATCAGGCAGCAGCATGGGAGCCTTTGCTTTTGCAGCAATTGCCTTTCGCAAAAACAAACTGCTTCTTCTGCCTGGAAGTACCACGGCGAGATGAGTGGCTTCTTCGCGGTAATGGCTTAGAATGAAATCTGCTGTTTCATCTATAAATGTCATGAAAGATAATTTTGATAATATCCGATAAGATGATTTTTTGCTGACTCTAGTGCATCGGGCTTACCGACATCGAGAAAACGATGCTCAGATTCATAACCAACAATTCTTGTCCGGTTTCCGATATCAAGCATGGCAGGGACAAGGCCAAAAACACCTTTCCGTGTGAAGGCATCGGAAAAGCCAGGTTTAATGATGCTGATGCCTGAAAATGCCAGCGCCTGTTCGTGTTCAGTTTTGACCCGGCAACGAATTTCGTCGCTGGTGTTCAGATTGGTCCATCCGCATAGTTGCATGTCCTTGTCGAAGAGAAGTTTTCTGCTGGTGGAACGCTCACTCACCAAAAGCAAGGCCTCGGCATGATCACGTGAAAATTCATTTTCCAAAACGTCAAATGCAATGTCGGTGAGAATATCAGTATTGTGAAGAAGAATAGGTTCACCATGGCCAAAAAATGGACGCGCCTGAAGCAACGCTCCTCCTGTATCAAGCAGTTGAGCACTTTCATCTGAAATATGAATATTTAAAGATGAATAGTTGCTTTTCAAATATGCCGTGATTTGTTCAGAATAATGATGCACATTGACCACAATCTCATTGATTCCGAAAAATTTCATTTTCTCGATAATCAATCCCAACAGGGGTATGCCGTTAACTTCAACAAGAGCTTTAGGCCGTTCAGAGGTGATGTGCCCCAGTCGTGTGCCCTTGCCGGCCGCAAAAATCATGGCTTTCACTGTGGTTCAAATTTAATGAAACGAAGCCATTCCGGCGATCCGTTTGTCGGGAACAGCTGCAGCGAATATATCCCTTCGCCGAGGCCAGATACATCGATAAAGCCTGAGAAATCACCCATTTTCATCATTCGTCCCTGTAGATCAAAAATGTAAAATTTGCCATCGACACTGCCTTGAATCGATTTTATCTCAATGATATCTACAGCCGGATTCGGGTAAATTCCTGTTACAACACTTGATTCAATATCCGGCAATTCGTTTTGCAGACAAAGAGTATCGAGCAGAGAAAGCAACACAGGCCACGATTGTTTCTGATTTCCAAGAGAATCCATCATGCCCATCGACGAAATGTAATGATAAAACTCGTCAGCGTAAGTAATATAATAGTTCTGAAACCAGTAAATTTTCGTTGTGTCAAAATCCGCCAGATACTGGAAGCAAACTCCTTCAAACAAATCATCAGTTTTTGTAGAATGAAACACATTTCTTATAAAAGCGGCTTGCAGCGAGTCACTGCTTCCGCATTCCGTTTTTGAAGGGATACCTGTGCCGCAGATATACACAGGCATGGTTCCCGCGGCTCCACGCATGTCGGCAATGTCCTGATTTACAAGGCTGATGTCTGTCGGATTGACCATGTAGTTGCTGTTGACAGGATAATAATTCACAGCAAGAATGTCCGAAAGAGGTTTGATGAGGTTCAACATGGTCACATCCTGCTGAATCCCATTTCGCACAGACACACCTACGCCAAAGCGAATATGAGGGTGGTGATCATCAATAAAGGTGGAGACCTTGTGGATGAGCACCATAAATGAATCCCGTTCAGCTGGTCTGTTCTTAAAATACAGATCCGATTCACTCCCAAGCACAAATACATCGGTTACACTGCTCATGGTGTCAATGAATGCCTGAATAAATGCGAACATCGCATTTCGGGTCACTGAATCGGTGAGGGGATTTCCACACCAGGCCGGAGGCATTGAATTGCTTACCCGTGCGGGATTCTGGAAAACAAAAACGAATTGATTCAGGTTGTAATCTGATTTTAATTGTGAAACCTCAGTTTTCATCTGCGAGAGCTCACCCGAATCGGCTAGCAGCTGAAGTTGGCGCCAGTTTGCCGTATACATAAGAAGCCCGGCGCCATGGTTTTCCATGGATTGATACCAGTCGGTCTGCTCGCTCAGATCCCAAAGAATTGGAAAAACTGGATCTACCCCATACTTGCTCGCAGGACATTGAGCCTGGGCCTGCTCTGAAAACACAAACACCATGCTTATGATACAGACAATCAAATATTTGACTTTTATCGTCTTCATGCCATAAAATTACGCAAAAATCGTTTCTCAGGCAAAAATATCGTTCAGTTAGGGATGGTCTTTCCTGAATCATCCTGAATCATTGGCTTTTTTTTAATGAAATCAAAATCAAAAGCTTGTTGATTCAAAAAAAGTTTATATCTTTGCACTCCCGTTTGAAAAAGGATTAATTATCAACCAGAAACACTCTATCATGTACGCAATTGTGGATATAGCCGGACAGCAGTTCAAAGCGAGTAAAGCCGGAAAATTGTACGTTCACCGTCTCGACGCTCAGGAAGGCAGTCAGGTCGAACTGAAAAATGTATTGCTTCTTGACGACGGCAAAGACGTGCAGGTTGGAAAACCTCAGGTCGAAGGTGCTGTTGTGCTTGCCGAAGTGGTTGAGCATATGAAGGGCGACAAAGTTCTCGTTTTTCACAAGAAACGCCGTAAGGGCTATAAAAAGCTCAATGGTCATCGTCAGTACATGACCCGCCTCAATATTCTTTCCATCATGAAGGATGGCGTTAGCTTAACCGGAGATCAGGCTCCTTCAGTAAAGAAAGTGGTGAAAGAAGCTCCCGTAAAAGCTGTCAAGGTTAAAGTTGCTGCTCCGAAAGCTGAAGAAAAGAGCGAAGTGAAAAAGAGCGCGAAAAAGGAAGCCGCACCAAAAACCAGTACCAAGGCTGCACCAAAAGCTGCTGCCAAAAAGACTGCAACTGACACGAAAAAAGCTGCCCCTAAAAAGCCAGCAGCTCCCAAAAAAACAAAAAAAGACGAATAAAACTTCCCTAGAATAAAAATCTTAAAATTTTGAGATATGGCTCACAAAAAAGGTGTAGGTAGTTCTGAAAACGGTCGTGAATCCCACAGCAAACGTCTCGGCGTGAAAATTTACGGTGGACAGTTTGCCAAAGCCGGAAATATCATCGTCCGTCAGCGCGGTACCAAACATAATCCTGGTGAAAATGTTGGCATGGGCAAAGATCACACGTTGTTTGCTCTTGCAGATGGTGTTGTTGAATTTCGCAAAACCCGCGAAGATAAATCTTTTGTTACTGTTAAGCAGGCCTAATTTTTCCCTGCTTTATTTTTACTGTACCACTTCCGTTTGCTGCGGAGGTGGTTTTTTTATGACCCATGCAGGGGGCTGAAAAGGACTGGCTATGTGAGCGACTGAAACATGCTCAATGTCTCCAAATTATCATCATCACTTTTCGCTCTGGCAACATCAACTTCATCCAAACAGAATCCTTTTGAGGAGCTGAAAGGGTTGCGGCGGTAAAAGAAAAATCACAGGTTCTATTTCGAAAACTTCATCACCCTGTAGAAGCTTTCATGCCGTACATCGATCAGATACATCCCCGAGTTGCTGTGTTGAAGCGGTATTTCGATTTCAAGCGGGGTGCCGTTTTGCTTGACTTCAGTTTCAAACATCTTTCTGCCTGCAAGATCATGAACTGTGATCAGGCTTGTTCCTTGAGGAAAGCCCTGCATGCTGACAACAGGATTGTGAATCGCATTGGAATATACAAACAGTGATAGGTCGTCCCACTCAGCGTCACCGGTTGCTAACCCGCGGTAGTTAAATCTGAAGCCGGCATCGGGATTTGATTCGTCGCTTCTGAATAGAACCATCACCTGCTCCGATGCAATATATAAAGATTGCGGAAGCATGTTGCCGGTAAACGATGCCACCTGAATTTCCGATGGATATTCAAAAAAATGCAGAAAATCCATGCCGTCTTCCAAACTGAAATCGCTGAATTCGAACAAAATACCTGCCGCACCTTCGGGCATAATCTTCCAACGGCAAGTGGCGTTGTTTGCATACTGATACTGGCCGCTTCCGTCGTATACTGTTCCTGCAGAGTCACTTAAAACCTGTAAAATCGTACAGTATTGCGGTACATTGCCATAATAATCGGCATGAAATCCTTTGTCAGTCACCGATGAATTTGAGCTGAAGGTGATGTATGCATGATTTCCCTGAATGGTGAGTTCTGATGGCAATGTGCTTCCGCTATAAGTTCCGGCCACCGGTGCTGAAGCATCGGTTCCTGAATATATGGTGAGCACATCCTGAGCGCTTTCGGTGCTGAAATAGCGAAAGGATATTTTAATGTAGCTCACACTGTCGATAGGAGCAATCAGCCAGCTGCATTGCTGATTATTAAGATAGCCTGAAGGGCCACTGCCAGCGACCATGCTGCCGCTGCGTGAGGTCATGGTGTAGTTGCCACATGCCTGAGGGAAGCTGACCGAAGCCGGGTAGCAATTGATAAATGCTTGCTGACCAATGGAGAAATTATAGCCGGGATTCAGATTGAAAATGTAGTAGTACCCATTGTATGAACCACTCCAGCCCCAATTGAAATGAAACATGTCGTTGCTGTCGTATCCGTCGCATACAAAAGCATGACCTGCATCGGTATCATAACCTGCATAAATCAGTGGATAGCCCAGATCGAGCTGTGATTTCAACAGCGTTTTCCAGTTCTGTTCAGTATAATTGTCTTTATACTCAAGCGTTGCCGAAGGATTGTAGCCAAAATGTTCTTTCATCGCATTCAGAGCATCGTCCATGTATGCTCCGGAGCCGTTTGGGCTATACATCATATCGACAGCCACACCGCAATCATACTGTATTTTTGCACCGTCATAATTATAATAGGTAAGCTGATAGGGCATTTGCTCGTAGTTATAATGACTCTGGCTGTAATCAACATACAGATTGCCATAAGCCGACTGATATCCATGTGTTCCCTGAGGTTGTTCCGGATAGCGGAAATAATACATGTTCATGGCCATGGCAGTGGCAACACAGCCTGCATAAACCCGCCCTCCCGGACCTGCCGGATCTTGAGGGCAAAGGGCATTGTAAGGGCCGCCCTGATCCCAAAGGCAGTGAAGCAATGGGGCAACTGATGTGCTTTTGGTTTTGTATGACTGCCCCTCGGAAAGCATTTTCCAAGCCATCGCTGTTTCGGAATTTGCCTGCATGCCTGTGGATTTTATTATGCTGATTTGCTCAGTAAAACCTTCGAGCATTCCGGCGAAAGCCGGAGGCATGGTTTCCTGGCCAAAACTTCCTTCGGTTGAATAACCCAAAACAGGATAGGCGGCATCATCGGATGAAATGATAATGAAACCACCTGCTGAAATGTTGAAAACATAAAACCCACTTTGCAGTGCTTTGTTTTCCTGCCCAGGAAAAGCATCATTGAGTGTAAACTCTACGGCATGCACATCGTTTGCCATCAGAAAATGCTGAGCAACCACGTATGCCTGTTCCCTGCTGACAAGAGCCGCTGAAAGAATCTGCGGAAAAAGCAGTAAAAAAATAATCCCTGTGCGTAGTTTCATGAAAATTCAGTTCGTTGGAAGACTTATTCAATCACAATTTTCTGCCAAACCTGACCCGAGGAGCTGATCAGACCGACCTGATAAATGCCCGGAGCAAATTGCCCTGCGTCGATCATGAGAATTTCCCCATTTGTTTGAGCAGTATAGACCATGCGGCCGCTGAAATCGAAAATGCGGATGTCGGCTGTGGCTGAACCGTCTCCCGGAAGAATCTGGAGAAGGTCTGATGCAGGGTTAGGATAAATACGCATGGAGAGGCCTGCAGGAGACTCATCAAAGCCGGTAGTCGTGG
>CAZLHV010000037.1:0-19952 GCA_964559205.1 uncultured Bacteroidaceae bacterium | reverse complement strand
TTTAGAGTCGCTTATTGGAAAACTCACTCCAAAAACCAATTTTTTAATAAAACAACAAAAATAGCGAATAAAATGAATTAAATTTTGCTTTTGAACTTGCCGGGGATTACTGAATTCAGAAAACAGAACGAAATGAACCGCAGAGATATTTATCAAGGCTCAACAATAATTCTTTCCCGAATGATTCAATTTCGTACTTTTGTTAAACCAAATTTATCCGATTTTACGGGGCATGAAAAAACTGATTCTTGGTATTTTGATTTTCTGGATTTATCCAGTAGTTGCCCAAAAGCAATGGACGCTCGAAGAGTGTGTGAACTATGCCATGGAAAACAACCTCACGATTCGCCTGCAGCAGTTAAATATTGAATTGTCGGAACTTGCAGTTACAAGAAACAAAGGGGCATTTTTGCCCTCTGTTTCAGCAGGAGCCAGCCATTCATACAATTATGGGCGTACCGTCGATATGTTTACCAATGAGTTTGCTACTGACAGAGTTCAGTCAAACAATTTTTATCTGGCAGGTAACATCACCCTTTTTAATGGCTTCAGTTTGATTAACCGATGGAAGGAAAGTCAGCTGGAAGCTGAAGCGACCCGACTTGAAGCTCAGCAAACAGCCGATGATATATCGCTCGCTATCGCAACAGCCTACCTTCAGATTCTGTATTCGCGCGAGATGGTGAGTAATGCCGAAGGGCAGCTAAGTGTTACACGCCTTCAGCTGAATCGCACCGAAAAGCTTTTTCAGGCGGGTTCAGTTTCAAAAGGGGCTTTGCTGACCATCGAGGCTCAATATGCGTCGGAAGAAAGCCAGCTGGTGAGCGCACAGAATCAACTCGATATTGCATATCTTACATTGGTACAGATGCTTGATTTGAAAGATGCCGCCGGGTTTTCGGTAGCAATACCAGCCATGACAGATATCGATACAGCCTCATTCCTGTTGTTGAATCCTTCCGATGTTTACTCTTTTGCCGAGCGAAATCAGCCAGGGATTCAGGCGGCAGAGTACAGAGTACAGATTGCCGATAAAAACCTTGATTTGGCCAGAGCTGGACTTTTTCCGGTTTTAACCATGAGTGCTTCTTTCGGCACGGGTTATTCAGGCGCAAGTAAAAGCATTACGGGCATGAATGTGAACGGTTACGACACCGTTGGAATCACTTCTGAGAGCCCGGCAGAGTTTGTTTTGACTCCATCTTACAGTTATGATTATGAAGTGACCTCCTTCAATGATCAAATCAAAGACAACATGAACAAATCGATCGGATTATCGCTCACCATTCCGATTTTTAGCAGACTCGCCACCAGTACCTCCATCAGTCAGGCCCGAATCAATGCCGATATGGCTATGCTGAATTATGAACAGGAAAAGCTAAATCTCCAGAAGACAATTCAGCAAGCGTATGCCGATGCACGTGCTGCTTACCGGCAGTTTGTTGCCTCGCGTAAGCAGGTCGATGCTTTGAAGGAATCATTTGGATACATGCAGCAACGATTCGATATTGGTCTTGCCAATCCTGTGGAATACAGTGATTCGAAAAACAAACTCATCACGGCCGAGTCGCAACTGCTGCAGGCAAAATACGAGTTCATTTTCAGAACAAAAATTCTGGATTTTTACCTAGGAAAAGAAATCAAGCTTTAACACACTGAAGCATGCAAAAAAATAAGAAAAGACGTTTCATTATTTTCGGATTGATTGGCCTGGTTGTTTTACTGGTTATTCTCCGGAAATCTGGCGTAATTGGTGGCAGCAACGAAACAAAGGTGGCTGTCGAAGAAGTGCAAAAACGCAATGTTACAGAGACTGTCTCGGCCAGCGGTAAGATTCAACCGGTAAGGGAAGTCAAGTTAAGTCCTGATGTGTCTGGCGAAGTGGTTGAATTGCTTGTGAAGGAAGGTGACCGCGTGAAGAAAGATCAGATTCTGGCACGCATTAAACCCGATATCTATCAGGCTAATTATGAGCAAATTGCCGCAAATGTCAATTCGCAAAGGGCGAACCTTGCCAATTCCGAAGCCAGATTTTCTCAAACAGAGGCTAGATTTCAAAACACCGAAACGTCATTCAACCGGAACAAAACGTTGTTTGAACAAGGGGTGATATCACAGGCCGAATTCGATGCCGCAAAAGCTGAATATGATGTGGCAAAAGCCGAAGTGCTTGCCGCAAAGCAAACTGTGAATGCTTCTCGTTACAACGTCTACAGTGCTCAGGCAAGCATGAGCGAAGCGTCTAAGAACCTTTCCCGAACCACAATTGTGGCTCCGGTCGATGGAACCATTAGCTCATTGAATGTTGAAGTTGGTGAACGGGTTGCAGGTGCTTCACAGTTCAGTTCCGGAACCGAAATTCTTAGAATTGCTGACATGGCCGAAATGGAAGTTAACGCCAGTGTCAATGAAAACGAAGTTGTTAGATTGTCACTCGGAGATACAGCCATCATTGAAGTGGATGCCTATCCCGAAAGACGTTTTAAGGGGATTGTGACCGAAATAGCCAACTCTGCCAGTGTTACAGGACTCAGTGCGGATCAGGTAAGCAATTTCGATGTGACGATTCAGATTTTGGCTTCATCGTATGCCGATATGATCCCAAAGGATGTACCCGACTTTTCACCTTTTCGCCCAGGGATGTCAGCTACTGTTGAGATTATGACCGATGAAAAGAAAGGTGCATTGTCGGTTCCGGTGCAATCGGTTACCACACGCGAGGATGAACTCCCGGCCGATTGCACTAAAGTGGAAGATGATTCCGACGAATTGCTTGAATATGTTTTTGTTGTCGAGAATAATACAGTTGTGAAACGGAAAGTGAAAACCGGGATACAGGATAATCAATACATTGTTATTCTTGAAGGTTTGAAAGAGAAAGAGCTTGTGGTGGTGGCTCCTTATAGCGCTATTGCAAAAATGCTTCAAGGTGACGAAAAAGTCGAAATAGTTGATCGATCTGAATTGTTTGATGCCAACTGATTGTGAAACTGATTCTGCATATTGATACAGCCACAGACTTATGTTCGGTGGCTCTGGCTGCCGATGGCTCTACAGTTGCTTCGCTCAGAGCTGAACAGAGTCTTTCCCATGCGTCGGAGCTTCTACCACTTGTGGATAGACTTTTTACAGCGCAAGGAATATCAGTAAATCAACTTGCTGCTGTTTCGGTCAGCGCCGGGCCTGGTTCATACACGGGACTTCGTATTGGAGTGAGCACAGCCAAAGGAATTTGTTATGCATGCGACATCCCACTCATTGCTGTTAATTCTTTGATCTTGGCTGCTCATGCCGTGAAGCAGGTCAAAACTCTGGGCGATAACGATTTAATTATTCCGATGATTGATGCACGACGCATGGAAGTGTATGGTGCCGTTTTTTCACCGGGGCTTGAACAAATCGTTGATGCGGCACCCTGGATTATTGATCAGGAAAGCTTTTCAGAATGGGGCGACCGCATTTTATGGCTTGCTGGTTCAGGAGCCCTCAAGCTGAAGACTCTTTTTTCGGAAAGACCTCATATTCATTTCATTGATGAGGAAGTACATCATGCAGGATTTGCATCAGAATTGGTTTTTCAGTGGTTTAAGGAAGGAAAATTTGCTGATACTGCCTATTTTGAACCTGAATATGGTAAGGCTTATCTGGCGGCATTACCGGTGGTGAAAGGACTTAAGTAGTCCGGTTAATTGCTTTGGAAATATTCAAGAGCAATTGCTGCATATGAATATTTCGTATCGCTGCTTTCTGAAGTGAGACCTGTATGAAAGTGTTTTTGGACAGAAAGTTTCTGCAGTGTTTCTTTATTATAATGAAAAGAACTATTGTATGCAGTTGCATATATTTTTAATTTCTCATCCTTGTTTTCGAATGACCAGGCTTTAAAATCCATGATTTTCACAAACATCATTAAGTACAATAACTGCCCTGCGTCTGAGTTAAGGAGTGAAACTACACTACGTCGTGCCTCAGGAGTGTCGGTTGTATCGAATGAAAGCACCGGGAAACCAAAATAGTTTTTCTGATTTTGCATCCAGGATTTTTGTAATGACATTGCAAATGAAGGTTTCATTTGGAACCATCCCACCGAGAAATTGGCGTAGGAATTCCCAAACTGGATATAGAGGGTTTGAAGGGCGGTAACTTCAAGATAGTTTTTAAGGCTGTTGTATCTAAGCAATTCAGGGAACACAATGCTCCATCCTAAAATCGGGGAGATTCCATATTTTTGCATAGAATCTCCCATGAATTTGTTTTCGGAAACATAATTTTCGGCATCGGCCCACTCGGTGGCGAAAATTTCCTGAAAAGAACCAGCATTCAGTTGGCCCGACAGAGAAATCAGAATCATGAAAAGAAAAAAGATCAACCAACCTTTCATATTTGGAAAAGGTTACCACTGACGTGAATAATACACGAGTGTTTGTTCATTTTCAAAGCTGACCCATTCAATCATGTTTGGATTGCTTGAACATCTGTTCAATAGGATGGGATATGCATACGTGGAACCGTCACTGAAATACAAGCGATCGTAGTATCGGATGGCGAATTTTTTTCCATCAGGAGAAAGAAAAACGTCATCGAGACTTATCCACTCACTTTCCGGAATGTTGAAAACCACAGTGCCATCGATGTAGAGTTGATGGTTACAAATCATCAGCCAATGACCAGGGGCAGTCAGGGAATAGGCGGGATTCATATTGCTCTCGCTGCCTTTGACATATGGACCGGTTTTTCGGCCATCGGTAAATAGGATATACAATTCCTCCTTGGTCTCTTCAATTTGTTTCTGGATATTCATCATATACTCCATCTGCTGCTGCTCATTCATGCTGCTTAGGTCAATATTGCTTAGACTGCTGACATCAAAACCAGTCATAAACAGCCCGAATCCGCTTTTACTGTCAGGGCTCCAATGGAGCGACTTCACCTCACCAGGAGCAGCTTGTTCCGAAAATAAATCCGAAACAAAAACCAGCCCCGATTGTTTGCGGGCCACAGCCATGAAGTGAAGTCCATCTGGCGACTTGCTGATCGCATGTATCACAATGTATGAACCATAGCTTTTCCCTTTGAAATTAATGACATAGCCCTCGTCTGCGGCCAAAATCATGTCATTCATGTCTTCTTGTTCCCACACGGTAACCGTTTTCGATTCATGCTGTAGAATTCCTTCCTTATAACAGACATTCATTCCTTCTTCGGCAGTTTTATAAGGGCCTTTTCGGATTCCGTTTTCATAAACATAAAACGATGCATCGGGGTGCTGCACTAGAAGGCAAAACCCTGTACTGCCACAATTCATCATCAGATTGCTTTCGGTAAAATAAGGCATTTCGCCTTGCTGCAAGGTGAGTAGAATCCTTTTTTCGGGTTGGTTTTGTGCCGCTGCAATCAATGCATATGCAAAAACGAATAATGTAGCAGAAAGTGCTTTCATGTTTTTGTTTATTGTTGCGAAGAAAGATCTTCGTAGATAATGGTGGGATAGTCTTCAGTTGTTGTGCCTTCAGTTTTAACAACTCCAGCAGTAAAGCTAAGCCAGAACAATTTGTAGCACATCGGGTCATCGCTTGTGGTTTCGCGAATTTTCACGCAATTGGTAAAAGTGCCGGCCGGTACTGTAACCGTTTCTCCAACGCCCACAATGCGACATGTGTCAGTAACGGTTCCCGTTGAATCTGTCCAGCCTTCAAACCAGAACTCTCCAATGGAAGGAGTGGCATCGCACCAAATTAATTTTTTGCCATCACCAGGAGAACAAAGCATTGAGAATGCATTATTGTCGGCATACCAGTTAACGGTATAGTTAAACATTCCGGCTACATTCCAGTTTACGGTGGCATAATTCGAGCTGATGCTGTTGATGGTGTAGGTTTGCTGAATTACAGGGGCTCCTTCTGAGTCATATGTGTCGTAAGTCCACGAAGCACCGGTTTTGAAGAAAGTGAAAACACTGCTGGCCGGTGTGGTTGGCGTGTTGTCGTTTGGCTCCGGGTCATCTTTTTTGCACGATGCAAGAAAAAGCACGGCCAGAAGCAAGATCAAAGCTGATCCTGACGTTTTCATAGGTATTTGGGGTTTAGGTTTACAGTTTAATGAATTCGACCCTGCGGTTTTTTGCCTTGTTTTCTGCGTTATCGTTGGGTGCAATGGCCTGGCTTTCGCCTGCGCCATCGGTTTCCATGCGACCTGCGTCGATGCCAAAATCTTTTGTGAGCGCATTCTTCACATTTGCCGCTCTGCGTTTCGATAAATCGAGATTGCTGGCATCATCGCCGTCGGCATCGGTATGACCAACGATTTTAATTTTAACATCAGGGTTTTCTTTCAGCACTTTGGCAATATCGTTTAGCGCACCGTAGGATTCTGCTTTAACCACGTCTTTGCCGCTGTCGAAATAAATTCCGTATGAAATCAGTTTACCTTCTGTAAGCAGTTTGCTACGGGTATCGGGAGCTGCAGTGGTGATTTTTAAATTAGACAGGAAATGTTTTCCGTGGTTTCCCCACATATGGAATCTGAGCCTGTTTATAACTAAGTTTTCTGGCAAAGCAGTTGGGCCATCAAGAAACTTCTGTCCATTGCAATACATTCTGAGACGTCGTTTCTGTACCCAGAAAATGAAATGGGTTTTTTCATTGTTCTTTAAAATATGTGCTTCGTTGTTGATATCAACAAAATCTTTGTTAGGAGCATAGCCTTTGGCCCACATTCGATAGTAGCTGCAATTGAACTTGAATCCCTCAACGCCTGGATATCCGGTATTGTCAAGCCAGTCTTCTTTTGATGAGTATAAGGCAAACTCGAAGCTCAGTGCGTCCTCGTCAGATTCGTTTTGTGCAACCAGATCAAATTCAAAAATGAAATTCTCGGGCAAAACCAAATCTTTCATCAAACAGTAGGCAGCATCAGCTCCGCTGAAATAGAGCCAGTTTCCGGGATAATTATTGAGGGTCCTGATTTCACCAGTGCCATCAGTGGTCCATAATGCCGGAAAATCTCCAACCACGTCCTGCGAGAAATCTTCATAAAACAACACCTGATCACCCGGTACAAAGTCGTATTTAGTATAGCTTTGCAATGAAGGAGTGCTGGTGGTTCCTGCATTGGCATCAGAACCATTTCCTTCTGATGAATTTTCGCCATCACCATTGCTGTTTTCGCCTTCGCCGCTATTATCGCCTTCGTTTTTATCTTTGTCCTTGTCTTTCTTTTTGAAAATGCCGTTGACACCTTCTTCGGTTTTATCAAGCCCTTTATCAATTCCCTGATCGGTTTTGTTTTCAATTCTCTGCTGGGTTTTATCTTTGATTTTCCCCCCGATATCGATCTGGGCGCTGCACATGCCAGAGGCAATGAGAAATACAAAAAGAATGAGTATGCTTTTCATGGTTCAATGATTTTTGCAAAGGTAGGCATAAATTTCGTCCATTAAGCCCTCTAAAAAGGGGATTTTGTTATTTTTGTACATTGTTCACAGCTTATTACATATATGCCTCAATCTGCCGGAAATAGAGTTTTTATTATCGCTTTGCCGGCCTTGCTTTTTGCAATGAGTTGTGTGGCCATTCAATCTTTCGCTCAGAAGCAGACGGCAGTTCAGATGCAGATTGATCAAAGCATGAAGCTGACCGATTCGGGGAAGTATACTGATGCGGTGAATCTGATTGCGGATGCCTTTCGTGGGAAATATGGCTTGCCTGAATCAGATGAGCGAATTTTATTGCTCCTTAGATTAGGGGTTAATCTTGAATTGTGTGGCCGTTACGAGGAGGCATATCGTGCATTGGCGTCCGCAATGAAGCTGAGCGAACTCACAGGTGTGCAGACTTATTTGTCGGAGATCAATTTGAACATTGGCATTTTGTTTTTTGACATGAACCAGTCGGACAATGCGAGGCATTATTACCGCGAGGCATATCGCATTGCATCTGCACAGTCCGATACCTTTGCAATGATTCGGGCAATGAACAATGCCGGAAATGCCTATTTGACACTGGATGCAAATGCAGATAGTGCCGTTGTGTATCTGGTGCCTGCTTTTCAACTTGCCGAAAAGGTGAATTACCGCAGTGCCATCATGGCCATTGGAGGTAATCTTGCACAATTGTATTTATTAAGGAATGATTTTCACAAAGCCGGCATGCTTACCCGCAAATTGCTGGATATGGATTCGCTGAATGCCTATTTTCATTTTGCTCAGGGTTTGGTATATCGTAAGTCAGCACAGATTGAACTGGCCAGGCAGAGTTGCTTAACTGCCTTACAGCTAACTGACTATGCCGAGTTTAAAATGGCCATTTTTCAGGAATTATCATCTATTGAGGCAGATAGAGGTCATTCAGAACAAGCACTTCAATATCTCGAAAACTATTTAGCGCTGAAGGACAGCCTTAATTCGGCCGAGTTATCGCAACATGTCAGAAGCCTAGAAGCTCGGTACGAAAACGAGAAGAAGCTTCGCAGAATTGAACAACTCGAACGCGATACCATTATCAGGCAGCGAAGACTTCAACAATTAACTTTGTTGCTCGCCATTGTGATTTTGCTTGCGGCAGGCATTGTGTTATGGTTGCGAAATCAACGCCTGAAGGTTCAACATAGGCTTGAGATGAAGGCTGAGATGATGGAAAAAATGAGAATTGAAGCCGAAAACAGAGCTACAAGGTCATACCTCGACGGAGAAGAATCAGAGCGGAAACGGCTGGCTGGCGAGTTGCACGATGGCATGGGAGGACTGCTTACGGGCATCAGGTTGCAGATAGATGCAGCTCTTGCCTCAAATTTCAAAGAGCAGAACAGCGAATGGAATAAAATTGGTGCAAATGTACTTTTTGCAGGCAACGAGCTTAGAAGAATCAGCCGGAATTTGTTCCCTCAGACATTGGTCGAATGCGGTTTAAAAGCTGCTCTCGACGATATGGTGGGCTGGTACCGCCGCCAAATTGAACGACCGGCCATTATGTTTTATTTTTCAGGGGAACAGAATCGTTACGATCATCTGCTGGAAATGCAGGTGTTTCGGGTGATTCAGGAATTGGTAAATAATGCGCTGAAACATGCAAACCCCGATCAGATAGATATTGAGCTCATCCTTCAGAAATTTCGAATCTGGGTGTCGGTTACCGATAACGGTACAGGTTTTGATATGCGCTCCGTCGCCCATGGGCAAGGTCTGCGATCGATGCATGAACGTATCAGTTTAATGAACGGAAGCTTCGACATAAATTCAGTTCCAGGTCAGGGTACGCACGCCAGTATCGAAATAATAATGAAAGAAAATATAGCTGCTTTATGAAAATTCTTCTGGTGGATGATCATCCTGTTGTCATCGACGGCATGAGGAAAATGCTGCAGCAGCACTTCCCGGCCGATGTGATCAATACGGCAAACTCTGTGGGCGAGTGTCTCGCTTCGCTTCGCTCTCTCAAACCCGACCTCGTGATTCTTGATATCAGGCTTCCTGATGGGTCAGGTATTGATTTATGCCAGCAAATCAAATCTTTGGAGCCATTGACAAAAGCAATTCTTTTCTCCGGGTCTCCTGGACAAATCAGCAAAAAAATGCTTGAAAAATCTCAGGCCGACGGATGGTTGTCGAAAAATGCTCCAACCGAAGTGATCCTCAATGCCATTAACGAAGTTTCTCAGGGAGGTCATTTTTTTTCCGATGAAGAGTTTTTCCCGGGAGATACTTCTCACGAAATTTATATTAGCCCCCGCGAACTCGAAGTTCTGAAGCTCATTGCCGATGGCCTTGTGAATAAAGAAATTGCCGATAAACTCTTCATCAGCGTTACTACAGTTGATAGCCACCGTAAAAATCTTTTATTAAAATTTAATGTCAGCAACACTGCTGCACTCATTTCGGAAGCTTATCGAAAAGGATTTCTTGAATTGAACAAATAACTTTGTTAAATTGTTTTCGTCGTTTTATTGTTCAACTAGTTGTAAAATAGCTTGTTGAAAATTGTTGTTGTGCTTATGCCCCATAAAATGCAATAGATTTTCCATTAGATTAAATTATTGAAAATATATGTTTATTTTTCGGCGTTGTAATTTGAGCACCGATTTATAAACTTAAACCTGAAGTAAAATGAAAACAATCAATGGGTTCGCAATGATTGCGACAGCATGGGTATTGCTGTCGTGCTCAGAAAAGGAGGCTAAAGTTCGACAAATTTCCCGTCCGCTGCCAGAAATTGATGCGGGGAAAAGCACTTTTGTGATTGACACTTCTAAAGACACGCTGCTGGAGTTAGCCAGTGGCAGTACGATTATGATTCCAGCAAATTCTATGACTGGCCCCGACGGCAAGCCCTTCGATGGGAAAGCGGAAGTTGTTTATGAAGAGTACCTCGATCAGGCCGGAATTATTATAAGTGGTATTCCTATGGTGTACGACAGCGCAGGTCAAGAATACTGTTTTCAATCGGCGGGCATGTTTCAGATTGATGCCAAAACAACCGAAGGAGAGCAGTTGGCTATTCGTAAAGGGAAAACAGTCACTGTGTCAGTAGCATCTTCAATTGATGACTCGGAGGGTGCATATAACTTCTATCAATTCGACACTGTTGCTGGAAATTGGAATTATATAGCCACCAAACAAGCTGAGCCAGCTGCTCCGGAGCCAGTCGATTCGGTCAGTAAAGAAGGCAGCGCCACAGTGAATACGAGAAAAGTGAAAACGGTTTCCGATTTTGTTTTTGACATTAATGCTGATGTTAGAGCCTTTCCTGAACTGATAGGGCTTAAAGATGTGATGTGGAAGTACAGTGGAAATCGCAAATTTCCGGACCCGGAAAAAGAAAAGTGGGTTTTCAGTCGCTCATGGGTGTCCACTGTGATTAAGCGCGATAGCCTTCGAAATGGCGAATACATTGTCACTATGTCAAAGGGAACTGAAGTTTTCAAAACATCGGTTGTGCCCGTTTCTGCCGATGGCGGGGAACTGTTGGTTGGAGAAAACAAAGCGCTCGATGAATCGCTGGTTGCCCTTGATAGTGCTAGTGCTCGTTTGACTGCAGAATATGCAGTTCGTCGTACAATCCCTATAGGCAATTTTGGTGTTTATAACTGGGATTTTATTAAAAAATTCAGGAATCCAAAGAAAATTAAAGTGCGATTCTATGCTGATGGAACAACTCTGCCGGAAGGGTTCAGAGTGTATGAGATTTTTAGTAATGGGAATATTACATTTGAAGCCCAAAAATACAACAGTGAGTACAATAAGGTGATAGCGCCAGAAGATGAATTCAGTATTCTTGCTGTTAATGCTGAGGGGAAAGCCTATTTGTCTAGGTCGAATGCTCATCTCAATGCTGTCAGTGAAGAAGGTGAAACAGACTTAAATCTGGAGAAATGTCAGCAGGAGGTTAAATGCTATCAAGATTTGCTTGATGTAATTATCGCCCTTTGATGGTATGCTTTACCGCATATTCCTTATTTTAATGCTCTTTTGGCCAGCCTTGGTGCAGGCTCAATCCGAAGTTCTGTTGCCGGTGAAAACCGGCAATAGGATGGGGCTAATTGACACTTTGGGGAATATTGTGGTAGAACCACAATTCGACAATATTGAAGCGGTTTCGGGCAGGCCATTTCTGTTGATCGAGCAGAATGGCCGCCGAGCTGCTTTCAATTTATCTGATAAAGCCATTTTTACTAAATACTATGAAACGCTTGAGTTAGCCTATCTTGACTGTTTTATTGCAGGCAACCGCGCAGCTTTAGGGGTTATTAATATGGGTGATAGTGTTGTTATTCCAATGAAATACGAGTCAATTACTCCTGTTCTTGGCGAAGGCTATTTGTGCGTTGGACCTGATGGAATTGATATGTATAGTTTTATTGGAGAGTTGAAATCGCATGTCACCGCCGAAAGTGCAGTTTTTCACCAAGGCGTATTTGTGGTTGAATCCAATGGCCTCTATGGTATTGCAGCTCAGAGCGACAAAATGATTGTCCCAGCCGAATACAATATGTATGAACTTGGTTCGGGGCAAATAAAACTTTCTTCGAAAGACAGCATTGTTGTATTTCATATTGCATCGAGAAGGGTGATTAATGCAGAAAAAGATGCTCGGTTATCCTTTTTTCAGGATGCTGTTAATGAAAATGCCAGCACGCCTTTTTACCATATTCAAAGCAAGTCATTGTCTGGGTTTTTCTCCGTATGGTCCGACAAACCCATTGCTGCTGATCTCTCAGGTCGAAAAATCAATCAGTCTCTGCTATCGGGATATTATTATCTCGTCGACTCCGATTATTTGCTGGTTGACAGTTTGGGGACCCTCGCCATTTCTCATGCATGCGATTTTATTGGCCATTATCGTGACCGTAGGTTTCGATTAATCGAAAATGATCTTTGGGGCATTTATGATCTTGACTCAGGTTACATAATTCAGCCTAAATATAATAATTTATCTCTTTTGATTGATAGTACGCTTGGCAATCAATGGTTTATTGCTGTCGATAACGAAGGATATCATTTGCTTCGCGAAGATGGTTCGTCTGCGATCGGGCGTAATCTTTTCAATGTTCGATTGTACGACGGAAGGGGTTTTGTGGTGTCCGAAATAGGCAAAAGAGTTATGCTATTGGGTCCTGATGCAAAAGCTCTTACTGAGTCGATTTACGATGGTATTGTTCCATTGAGCAATCGTTATTGGATGGTTACAATAAATGGGAAACGTGGATTATTAGACAGCACAGGCAAGGTTTTATTGCAACCAGTTTTTGGCGATATTCGGCAAGCAGGACAATCGATTCGATGTTATTCTGGGAGTAGAATGGAAGTATATGTTGAAGAGGGTGGCAGACTGGTTCAATCTGTAGTGTATACCAATTATCAGCAATTGAACCTTTCCAATATGTCAATCAATAGCACGATGCAGAATGCTGCTTTCACTTTAACTGGACCTTATCGCTGGAGAAAAGATAGTACGATGAATCGATTCGGACTCATGAGTACCCCTACTGGACAATGGGCCATTCCCCCTTCGTTTGATTACGCACGTTTTGATCGGGACAAAAACTTGACCCTTGTTGGAGTTTTTAGCGATAGTGCGGTGATTTCCCTTGGGCCACTAAATTTCAAAGGTCGAATGTTGTTTGGCATTGTTGATCAGGAAAGGGCCTCGATTCTTGTTCCTCCTGTTTGGTCTTTCATTTATTTTAATAACTTACTAGACAGAAAGCTTGCAAGCGATGGAATCAACAGAATAAGCTTAACAGCAGCAAATGCAGTTCCTGCCATTTATCGGGGCAATGAATGGGGCTCAGTTTCATATGCCGGACTAATTTATCATTCTTCGGTGAATTACATCGATCGTATGACGGGGGCCAAAGCCAAAGCTTGGGTGTTTGATTCAGCCTATGTAGCTCGGCAAAGCAAGGATTATAAAATTTGTAATGTTTCTTCTTTTTTTAAAGGAATCAGCTCCTTTTATATCCCTGCTGACGCTTATACCGATTCAGTGCTAAAGGCTGGAAAGAATCTTTTTCTTTATGCAAAAGTAGCCGATTCGTTGGCTTTCCAGCGTTCGCCTGGAGTTAGAACTGATCCTGGCCTTCAATTGCAAAGTGTTAAAGGATGTCCGGCTTTTCTGTATCCATGGCTGTATAATAGTGAACTTGAGTCGGGTCGCAACTTTAAGAACATGCTCATTTCCAAATCGGAACGAAAATATTCATTCATAAATACCCAAGGGTCTCTCATACACGATCTTGAGTTCAGTAAGGCTTTTTCGTTCAGCGAAGGGCTGGCGCAAGTGCGCAAGGGCACCCGTTGGGGATACATTGACACCAATGGTATCATGGTCATCGAACCACGATTTAAAACCACATTTGCTTTCAGCGAGGGCAAAGCAGCTGCATCAATCAAGGGTGGAAAGTTTGGATATATTGGCAAGGATGGCGAATGGATTATTGAACCGCAATTTCGCGAAGCATTGTCGTTCGGAAGTGGACTAGCGCCCGTAAAATGGACAACCCTATTTGGTTATATCGATGAGAATGGCAAAAAGGTGATTGACGACACCTACATTAGAGCATCGCCATTTATTGGATCCAACGCGGTTGTGTACATGAAAAAAGGATTTGGTCTCATTGACCTCACAGGGAAATGGCTTCTTAAACCGGTGTATTCAAGTATCTCGCCACCTGACGACAATGGGTTTAGAATTGTTATGAAAGGCAATCGCAGGTCTCTGGTGGATCAAAAGGGCATTCGCGTTGTTCCATATAGTCGCTTTGTTTCATATGCGGGTGAAGGCTACTATTGTGTATCAAAAGATAAAAGCAGATCGTTGTACAATTCTGAGGGTGAGAAAGTCTTTCAATCGAAATCCGACAAGCCATTAACTGTAAGCAGTGGCCTAATTCTAGTAACGGCAAGAAACCAATATGAGTTTGTCGATTTCAATGGGAAAACCAAGCTAGGGCCATTCCGTAGGGCATCGGATTTTAATTTTGGCATGGCAGTCATTTCGACCAATTTGAAGACTTGTATTATCGACACTTCAGGACGAGAATTAAAATCGATATTTAAATATAGAGTTTCAGATGCTGAAACATTTGATGAAAACGGCATCGCCATTTTGCGAAAAAGCAGTTTATATTATATGATTGACACCTCCGGAACAGTTCGCTTTAGTAGCTTTCAGAGGCCCTTAAAAATAAGTGGAGGTATGTATGTGTTGAGCAGAGGTGAGAAACGGTATTTGTACAATGCCATTACTGACAAGCAAAACCAATATAGCATTTGGGACAATATTAGCAACACTTCTGGCGGAAACTATTTCCTTGTGCAGTCTAATGAATGGTTTGGGGTGGCCGATATACATGGCCGATATTATGTGAAGCCAAGTTACACGAAAATAGAATTTGTTCAGACAGGTATTTATCGTGTTTTTTATGGCGATAAAATGGGGTACGTCAAACGCGATGGAACAGTCCTTTGGGAACCTTCGCGATAACCCTCATTCTCCCGATTCCACTTCGCGGGCAAAATCCCACGATAAATAATTCTCGTAACTCATGCAAACATGCTCGGCAAATCCGATGGCGTTCCTGATCACTTTGTCCCAGACAGCTTCGGGTAATAATTCAAGCATGGATGTCTCTATTTTATGTTTACCAAAGGCATATAAAAGCCCAGAGTTGAAAGTGTCACCAGCGCCAACCGTGCTCATTACAGGAATGTCTTTCACGGCATAGTGTTTTGTAAACTGTGGTGTGCAAAGCGTTACTCCATTTCTGTTGGCAGTCATAATGAGAAACCGCCCACCTTTTTGGGTTATATATGAATAAACCTCTGCAGGATTTGAAGTGCCAAGGATATTTGCAAAGTCCTCGTCCGATCCTTTGGTGATGCTTGCCAGTTTAAAGTTTTCATCAATCATAGGCATCACCTGATCGCGGATTTTCAGGTGATTTTTTCTGAAATTCGGATCATAAATCACCATAGCTCCGGCTGACTGACAATCTTTCACAAAACGCACGAGATCTTCTCTTATTTCTTCCTTTATCCCATAAAAACTACCAAAAAGCACCAGATCTGTTTTTGTCGGAACAGGAAATGAAAGACTTGCCCGGCCCTCTTTTCTGATCTTGTAAAAGGTGTATTCAGCATCGTTGTTATCATTGAGCAATGCAATGGCAATACGCGACAATGCATTGTCGTACTTCGACACATAGTCGAGTGAAACATGATTTCGGGATAAAAATTTCTCAATCATATTCCCGATGGGGTCGTTGGCATAATCGCCTACCAGAAAGGCATGGCAGCCTAAACGTCCCAACGAAACGGAAGTATTCAACATGGAGCCCCCGGGAATTCCTTCTACCGGACGGTCATTTTTAAAAATAATGTCGTAAACAGTCTCTCCAATGCAAATAAATCGGTTGTTAGGTGCTTTCATAGTCAATGGATACACTTCACTCGGCAGAATTCATTTCTGAATTCTTTGGATGAAAAAGGGAAGAAAAATATTGGATTAAAAGGGCAAACAACAAATACAAAACCACCACAAGTGTGATGGATGCCAAATCAAATACCAGAAATAGCGGAATGCCGGTCAGAAGAAGCATAAGCGCCAGCATCCTGCTTTCAGCACTTTTTAGTTTGAGCGATAGCAGTGGAATTGGGATGAGCATGAGGACCGATGAACTGAGAAGCATAATGATTATCGCCATATAGGTCGCAGCATCTCCCCATAAACCACCCCAGAACAAACTGAAAGAAGCGACTAAAATACCAGCGGCAGGGCTAGGTAATCCCCTAAAGGAAGTGCTTTGACGCGTATCGTTGTTAAACACTGAAAGGCGAATGGCAACAGCAAGCACGAAAACAGCAGGTGCTGCAAACAAAATCAGTGATTGAGTTTGAAAAGGAATTGCATCAGGAATATACATCATTTTCCAACTGATCAGTGCTGGAGCCACCCCAAACGAAATCAGGTCGGAAAATGAGTCGAATTGCTTTCCGAATTCCGAACCGCCTTTCAGTAAGCGAGCTGCAAATCCGTCGAGAAGATCAAAGCAGGCAGCCAAAAGCACAAATGAAAGGGATGATTCGATGAACCTGAATGGCTGAAATACGATGTATATCGCAAGCATACCACAAATCAGATTTGCGCCCGTCAATACATTTGGAACAATTACCCGGTAATTCATCGGTCAAACATACAAATTTTTCAGATTGTGTCGAAAGTTGTTTTCTGATTTTTGATTGTGCCATTTTCTCCAAATAGGATATTTATGTCAATTAAGTGCGTATATTTGTATTCAAAATCGATATTATGTTAAATAAGCTATCTTTTCTTTTTGTGGGGGGAATGCTGTGGGTAACCTTGGCATACAGCCAATGTGGTACAACAGACCATGCCGGTGCAAATGTGATCATTACGTCCAGTACAACCATGGGGGGTACTCATATAAATATTGGGCGGTTTCAGGTTGAAATGGGGGCAACCCTCAGCATTGATTCAGCCTGTCGATTTTTGGAGGTGGAAGCTGACACCATCATTGTTTACGGATCGATTGATGGCGATGGAAAGGGTGATTTAGGAGGAAGTGGTGGTGCGGGAGGCTCGTATGCCAACGGTAGCGGTGTGCCTGGTCATGGTGGTTATGCCGGACTGCCCGGATATGGAAGCGGAGGAGGAATTCAAGGAGCATCGGCTGGCGATGGCGGAACACAAACACAAATTTGTGGCGGCTTCCTGTGTTCAGGGACTCGCGATGGGTTTAATGGCGGCGGCGGCGGAGCTGGCGGCGGTTCTGGCGGCAGTTATGGCGGAAAAGGCGGTGCAGGTGGCTACGGAGCATTTGGCAGCGGTTTCTCAGTGGCAGATGGCGGCGATTATGGTGCAGGCGGAACTCAGTCGCTTGCTTACGGTACATCTGACGGTACCGATATTTCCTGGGGTTCAGGCGGCGCTGGTGGTGGCGGTGGCGGTGGCGGCTGGTCGGCCGGCACATCAGGTGGCCCGGGTGGGGCTGGTGGAGGAATGGTTTCACTGAAAGCCTCATCGAAGATGACGATTTCCGGATCAATCTCATGCAACGGAGACAATGGCGCCAATGGGGGCAACGGTGGTGGTGAGTCCGATGATAATTCAATGGATTGCTCCACTTCAGGATACAACGCCTGTGGTATTTGCAGCGAATCGGTTTTCGATGCAGCCGGAGGCGCTGGTGGCGCTGCTGGTGGTGGTTCTGGCGGTGGTATTCTGCTTGAGTGCACTGGTACTTTAACCATTACCGGAGCACTCTCGGCTATTGGAGGCAGTGGAGGTACAGCCGGAATTCCTGATTCACTTTATGGCAACTGTTTCGATTATGCCCGTGGCGGAGCAGGGGGGGGCGGTGGCCGTATAAAAATAATGTTTAACCCTTGCCTGACCAATTTAATTAACCCAACCCAAAATATCTCCGGAGGTCTTGGCGGAAGCGGCCTGCTATTAGGCAATAACGGGAATGGTGGTTCCTACAGAGCCGATCTGATCGCCGAAAGCTATGTTCCGCTGACAGGCGGAACAATCGCTCCGGTTGATTCGGTCTTTTGCGATTACGGGGATGTCCCTCTCATCGGATCGCTTTCCCTCCCGACAGGGGGGATTTCCGGGTCTTATACTTATCAGTGGCAGTATAGCACCACCGACAGCCTTACAGGATTTGTAAATTATCCGGGCCAGTCGTCGGCAACTTGCAACCCCGGACTGATTTCAACCACCACCTGGTATCGGCGCAAGGCGATCTCAGGCTCTTGCGAAGAGTACTCAAATGCTGTGAAAGCAGAAGTGATCGATTGTTCATTTTTGCCTGAAATTAGGCCTCTGGATTTTCAGGCATATCCCATCCCAACTAGTGGAACACTTACGATAGAAACCACAGAGCCCCTGAAGGCTGGAAGCGTGATTAAAGTGTACAATCAATTGGGAGATGCTGTTTATGAACTGATATTACCTATGGCCCAACGTAAAGCCGAATTACAGCTCAAAGTCAAACCAGGCGTGTATTTTGTCGTGGTCAACTCAGAATCACAATGCGGAATGCGAAGCTTTGTGGTCGAATAAAGGAATGAAAAAAAGGGAGCCTCGGCTCCCTTTTTTGTTACAACAATTCGTTGGCAAGATTGGCAAGCTCGCTGCGCTCGCCTTTCTCGAGCTTAATGTGCGCATATAGTGGCTGACTCTTCACTTTGTCAATCAGATAACTAAGCCCATTACTCTGCGAATCCAGATATGGAGTGTCGATCTGATGAATGTCACCTGTGAAAATAATTTTAGTGTTCTCGCCTGCCCTCGAAATAATGGTTTTAACTTCGTGTGGCGTAAGGTTTTGCGCCTCGTCAACAATAAAGCAGATATTGCTCAGGCTCCTTCCGCGTATATAGGCAAGCGGCGTAATCACCAGCTTTTCCTTTTCAAGTAATTCGTCCAGCTGATTGCCCTCCTTGTCTTTTTCTCCGTACTGGCTCTTGATAAATTTGAGATTGTCAAACAAGGGCTCCATGTATGGATTTAGTTTACTCTTGATGTCGCCCGGCAAAAAACCAAGATCCTTATTGCTTAATGGCACAATGGGACGCGCAAGATAGACTTGCTTGAAAAGTTTTTTTTGTTCCAGCGCTCCTGCCAGCGCCAGCAGTGTTTTCCCGGTTCCGGCCACCCCTTGCAACGTTACCAGCTTAATGTCAGGTTCCATAATGGCATGCAGTGCAAATACCTGTTCGGCATTGCGAGGCATAATACGGTATGCCGATTTCTTCTCAAGTTTCTCGATGTTTCCGCTCGCCGGATTGTAATAGGCCAGCACTGACGTTGTGGTGTTTTTTAATATGTAATAATGATTGGGAACCGGATCCTTGATTCCAATATCCGAAGGCAGACAAAAACCGTTTTGATATATGCTGTCGATGGTTTCCTTGGTCAGCCCTTCAATCATCGACTTTCCGGTGTAAAGTCCCTCCACATCCTTCACTTTGCCGGTTTCAAAATCCTCGGCAAGAATGTTTAGAGCTTTTGCCTTCAGCCTCAGATTAATATCCTTCGAAACCAAAACAACACGCTGATTTTTGTATTGCTTTGACAAGCTGATGGCAACATTTAATATCCGGTGATCGACCTTATCGCTATGATATATCCGGGTGGCATCAGGATCACTGGTCTCATCCATGATGACCGTAAACCGACCGCCGGTTTGCTCGATCTTCAGCCAATCATTAATCGGCTGGTTCTCTGACATTTTATCGAGGATGCGTATAAACTCGCGCGCCTCGTAATTCTTCGTGTCGTTGCCTTTCTTAAAGGTGTCCAACTCTTCCAACACCGAAATCGGCATGGCCAGATCGTTGTTTTGAAAACTATATATTGCACTGTGATTGTAAAGAATGACTGAGGTGTCAAGTACAAAAATCTTCTTCTGTTTCTGTGTCGTCTTTGCCA
>CAZLHV010000036.1:0-21388 GCA_964559205.1 uncultured Bacteroidaceae bacterium | reverse complement strand
TTTTTCGTTATTGGCCTATGAACAAGCATCATCTCTCTTTCTTGTTGGTTTTTGTTTTCTATCTCTTTTCTATGTCTGTGTCCGGACAGAAGAAGAATGTATTGACACAGGCACCATCGTCAGATAGTTTGAAAGCTCTGTCACAAAAAATGTTCAATGGCTCAACTGATATGGTTCGCTACGAAGCCAACGATCTTTTTATTTCCGTGCTGAAGAAGGATCTGCGACAAAGTGGCTCATTTAATTTTGCTTTCGACAGCGTACATATCCTATCTACAATTGCATCTCCTGATGAAAAATTCCGCATATTTACATGGACAATTCCCCTCCATTCCGATGCATTTGAAACATATGGGCTGATGATGGTTTTTTCGGAGAAATCGCACAATTATAAATTAGTTGAACTAAAAAATGTTTCAAGAGATGTGCAGAATCCCGAAAAGGAAGTATTTAAGAAGGGAGTCTGGTATGGGGCAGTCTACTATCAGTTAGTTGAAAAGAAATACAAGGGAGAGAAGTTTTACACCTTAATAGGGTGGAATGGGGCAGATGCATTGTATCAGGAAAAAGTGGTAGATATTGTCATGTTTGACCGCAACGATGAACCGGTGTTTGGGAAGCTTATATTCAGAGGCAAAGGTTATCATGGGGCAAAGCGATTGATATTCCGATACAGTGATAAGGTGGTCATGAAGCTTCGGTATGAGGAATTAACCTATAAGGTGGTTACCAAAAAAGAAAAGGAAAAGAGGAACCGACGGATCAATACCAACAATGACGATGCATTAAAAACCCCTAAAAAGAGAACCAAAACAAAGTATAAGACTGAAGAATTAATCGTTTTTGATAAAATGGTTCCGGTTCGGCCTGAACTGGAAGGCCAGTATCAATATTATTATCCTATGTCGGAGACGGCAAACGCCTTTTACTTCGAAGATGGGCGTTGGGTATATAAAGCAATTACTACCGAAGATGACTCTTCGTCGGTGAAGAAACCCGGGAACGGCCTTCTTCCTGATAATCAAAACTAAAACTGCTGTAGTTTTTTAATGATATCGCGTTGACTTAATCCTTCTGCATCGGCTTTGTAATTTTTTACAATTCGATGTTGGAGAACATTCTCGGAAACGGCATTAATATCTTCGATATCCGGCGAATATTTTCCACGCAGAAGCGCATGGCATTTTGCACCCAGAATGAGGTACTGCGACGAACGCGGACCTGCTCCCCACGCTATGTACTGATCGGCTGTTGCCGTATTCATGCCTCGGCCAGGTCTGGTGCGCGCTGTCAGTTCGACGGCATAGCGTAAAACATGGTCGTTCACAGGAACCCTTCTCACAAGATTTTGAAAATAAATAAGTTGCTCCTTATTGGTTACTTCCGACGCTTCAGGCATTTTCTCAACTGTGGTTCGCCGAACCACTTCAATTTCTTCTTCCATACTTGGGTAATCGAGCCAAATGCTGAACATGAAACGATCAAGCTGAGCCTCAGGTAAAGGATAAGTGCCTTCCTGCTCAATGGGGTTTTGTGTGGCAAGAACAAAGAATGGATCGGGAAGAGAATGTGTTTTTCCTGCAACCGAAACTTCTCTTTCCTGCATGGCTTCCAGCAAAGCAGATTGCGTTTTGGGAGGTGTTCTGTTCACTTCGTCTGCCAAAACAATATGTGCAAAAACAGGTCCTTTAATGTATCTGAACTGGCGGTCTTCCCCAAGAATCTCTGTGCCAATAATATCGCTTGGCATCAGGTCGGGCGTAAACTGTATCCGCGAAAAGCTAAGCCCAAGGGTGCGGGCAACTGTAGTAATCATCAGGGTTTTAGCCAGACCCGGCACTCCAATCAGCAATGCATGTCCTTTGCTAAGAATACTGATCAGAATTTTATCCATGACCTCATCCTGACCAACGATGACTTTGGACACCTCTTTCTTCAAATCATTGAAAAGCTGCTGAAGCCCTGCCGCAGCTTCCACATCGCTGTGATATTGGTTCATGACTAGTTCCAGTTGAAATTAAACATACAGCCCTTGTACTCATCCATGATTCTCACGTAGGTTACACTTTTCTTTTCAGTAACCCATTTTTTCAAGGCCTGACTTTTTTTGAAGTTCAACGCAAATTGAGTAATCAAGTGATAGTCATCTTCAAGGGTTGCCTTGTGAGGCACCGAACGGCTTTTAAGATAGAGCAGGCGATATCCTTCTTTTCCGTCTTCAGTTTGAAACAAAACGGGCTTGCTTATTTCGCCGGGCTCAAGTTTATCGGTAGTAAAAAACACATTCGCGTCAATTTCACCTGCCTTGAATTTGGTGTTGCCTGAATAGGGATTAATCATCAATCCTCCGTTTGATCGGTATGATTCCGGGTTAAACTGCTCTGATGCATCACTGAAACTAAGTCCTCCCGTCTTAATCTTGGTGTAAACCTCGTCGAGTTTTTTCTTGCCTTCAAATAAATCGGTAGGAGACGCTTTTACGATGAGTAAAATGTGACGCACATTAATGTAGTCACCCTTTCTCTCAATGAGTTGTAGTACGTGGTATCCTGCCGGTGATTCAATAATTTCGGACACATCGCCCTGATTTTTCAATGAAAATGCGGCACCTTCAAATTCAGGGTACATCTGGCCCCTGCTAAACATGCCAAGTTCACCACCCTTTTCAGCACTGCCAGGATCTTCAGAATATAATCTAGCCAAAGCAGCAAAACTTTCTCCCTTGAGTATCCGGGCACGTAAATCGGAGATCTTCTGATACACCAGTTGACGATCGGTTTCTGAGGGTTCAGGAACAACAACAATTTGTCCGATTTCCATTTCTGATTCAACATATGGAACTGAGTCGGAAGGGAGTGAGCGGAAATAGCTTTTCACTTCTGCGGGTGAAACAGCCACATTTTCTGTTATTTTGCCTTGCATCATCTGAACCAGCAATTGCTGCCTGATCAGATCGCGGAATTCATCTTTGATTTCCGGGATGGTTTTGCTGTAGTATTTTTCCAATGCTTCGGGGGATCCAAACTGCTGGATAAAATACCTTAATCTTCGGTCAAGTTCTTCATCTACCTGAGATTCAGACACTTCTAGCGAATCTGTTTCGGCTTGATTCAGCAGAAGCTTTTGAAGCATCAATTCTTCAAGAATGTTGCAGCGCAGCTCGTCGGTTTGCTTTTCGCCCTGCATCACCAGTTGCCAGTATTGAGTCTCAACTTCTGACATCAGGATGATTTTATTCCCCACAACGGCCACAATTTTATCTACAGTCTCGCCTGTTGGTTGAGCCCAGCAAAGCAATCCGGAAAACACTGCCATTAGAAATATCGTCGCTTTTTTCATACTTTAATCTGTGTAAAGTTTAATTCTGTTTTCTTTCAACGCATTTTCGTACAATTTATTTCTGTACTCCTCAAGAACCTGATGCTTCTTTTTCGCATCGAGAATAGACCCGATTCGTTCTTTAACCAAGGCAAAAGGAGCAGTACTGCTTGCCAGCATATAACCTCTGAATCGCACCAGATAAACTACTGAATCGGTTTTTGCCTCATAGTAGTTTGTGTTTCTTAAAAAATCCTCCTGCTGGTCGGTTTTGATCGGGATTTCCTTCAAAATATCATTGAAATAAAGCCAGACATTTTCTTCGAGGAAATAGTTTAGTGCTGTTTTTTTTGCTTTTTCACGCAGAATGCGTTGATCGGAATCTTTATTTGAATTTAACAGCTGTTTCATTTGAGCTGTCTCCGGGTTCTTGATACTAAGTTTCAAATACTGCACCTGAACAATATGTTCGCTAAGTAAAAACTCATCAGGGTTTTCTGTATAATATTTCATCAGGTCATCATTGCTCACCCTCAGTTTAAGAGAATCGTCTAGAAGTTTTTCTTCCATGGCCGAAGCATAAATGAGTTTGCGCGAATTCTCTGCCTTTTTTTCAAGCAAATCTTTCTCATCTGCATCAAGGTTTTCTTCAGCATCCATGTACATCAACTGTTGCCGAACCCAATTGTCGATCATAAGGTTAACGAGTGCTGAACTGTCATCAGACGATAGACCAGACGGAATGAATATGTCGGAAAGATAAAGCTCTTCACCACCAACTTCGGCAAGCAAACGATCATTGCTTCCTTTTTTACTGCATGAAGACAGAAAGAGTACGAAGCCAATAATGAGAACCTGGGGCAAAGAAAGCATGGGGATTCTCATTTCGAATAAATGCTCTTTAATACCGACTCATCTACTTTCCAGGTGTATTTTGATCTTAGTTCCTTGACCCATTCTTGCTCAAGATAGTTCTGATATTCAGCAGTGACCAATCCTTTTACTTCCTGGAGTGGTTTCGGTTCAGGTTCTCTAATATTCAACATCCAAACGATTTGCTTGTTTTTATCAGCATCGAAGGCAGTGTAAATACCTTTTGTCCATTCGGTTTTGTCTACAAGAGCGTTGGCACCTTTTTCAACAAGAACCATCTGATATGTCACTGCGGGAATGGTGTCCTTGTTCATCATCATGGCAATTTTTTCAGGAGTGTAGCCTTTTTTTGGTGCTTTTTTCAGAAGCTTGATCAAGGTGTTTTTGTCTGTCTCAGATCCAACTGTATAAATGCAGGCTTCGGCCCTTTGATCATAGAGATAATTGTTTTTAACGGTTTCGTAGTATGCGTTCAGACCGGCGGTATCCTTCACTGCTTTTGACCAGACCTTTTTATCCATCAGGTTGAAAAGCAAAATTCCATCACGATATTCTTTCATCAAAGCTTTGAATTCAGGATATTTTTCTTCAAGCTTGCCATTTTCATATTCAATGATTCTGTCTTCCTGATACAAATCGAAAATGTTTTGAACGAAAGTCCATTGATCATCTCCTTTTTTTATCTGTGCTTGTTTTCTTTGCAAATAGTCAGCAAAGTCTCCAAGTTTGAACGACTTGTCAGCAATGACGCAAACAGTTTTTTCGAGAACCGGACTAGCTGGAACCTGCCAGCTTGCCTGATAAATGCTGTCGGTAATCAGCGGGAGCACCTCCTTGAGAACTTTAAGGTCAGCACTGAACTTGTAATCGATTTTCAGTCGGGCTACCAGTTTGTCTCGGGCAATAAATGAACGGCGATCTTTACCGATCTGGATTTTGAGATTGCTTTTCACTTCATCGTAACTGCCGATAGGTTTTTTATCCATCACTTTAATGATGTGATAACCATATTCTGTGAGAACGGGTTCGGAAACATCGCCAGGCTTCATCTGGTAAACCGGGGACAGGAAAGCCGCGCTCATTCTGAAGCATCCAAACCAGGGCAGAACGCCACCTTTCACTGCCGAGCCCTTGTCGTCGGAATACTCTTTTGCAATTGCGTCGAATGATTCACCGGCTGCAATTCTGTTTTTTGCTTCGCGGGCTCTTGCCAAAGCAGAATCTTCTTTGCCGGGTATGGTTTTGATGAGGATATGTGCTGCCTGAACTTTTCCGATTGCTGGTTTTCGGTCGGTAACTTTAATCAAATGGTATCCCAAGTCGGTTCTGACCGGCATGCTGATTTCACCTGTTTTTAACTGATAGGCTGCCGACTCAAACTGATAATATAAATTTAGTACAGTAAAATAGCCAAGATCACCACGATTTCCTTTTACAACGCCGCCATTTTTACCAGGCTTATCCTTGGCGTTTTCATCTTCCGAAAATTTCAAAGCCATTTCATCAAAAGGAGAACCGGCCAATAACTTTTTACGGATATCCATAATTCTATTGTAGGCTTTCAGGGTATCGGCAGGAGATGCATTTGGTGAAACCCTGATCAAGATGTGCGAGGCACGTAAATCGTATTGCATTCTCTCCCATGCTTCCTGCATGAGGTAGTCGGTTACTTCACGATTCGAGAGATAGGGCTGTGCCAACTGTCTGCGATACCCGGCCAGTTCGTTCTTAAAAGCTGTGCTTGTATCGAGTCCAAGAGCTTCGGCCTCTTTCACCTTGAGCTTGTAATTGATGAAGAGCTCGAGATATTCCTTAATGTTTTGCTCAGTAGCGGGTTCTTCTTTGATATTGTTCTTATGATAAACCGCCAGAAATTCTGATCGGGTTACATTTTCTCCGCCAATGGTGATTAACACCGGATCGTTTTGTGCGTTTATTCCTGTGATCACAAGGAAAAAGAAAAGAACACTTAAATGAATTTTCATAACGTTCGGGTTTTTCTGACTTGTTTATGGTTAACGACTGTAGTTTGGTGCTTCACGTATGATGGTCACATCATGCGGATGGCTTTCAATGATTCCTGCATTGGTGATGCGCGTAAACTGTGCCTTTTGTAAATCGGCAATGGTTCTTGCACCACAATATCCCATTCCGGCTCGAAGTCCGCCGATTAACTGATGGATCACTTCGCTCAGTGAGCCTTTATAAGGGATCCGACCAACAATGCCTTCGGGCACAAGTTTTTTGATATCATCTTCAGCATCCTGAAAATAGCGGTCTTTTGATCCATGTTGCATGGCTTCAATACTACCCATGCCTCGGTAAGTTTTAAATTTCCTGCCTTCATAAATAATGGTTTCGCCAGGGCTTTCGTCAACACCGGCAAACAACGAACCTGCCATCACAGAATGGGCTCCTGCCGCAATGGCCTTGGTGATGTCACCTGTATAGCGGATGCCACCATCAGCAATGATCGGAATACCCGTTCCCTGCAAGGCTGCAGCTACATTGTAAACAGCGGTCAATTGGGGAACTCCGACTCCGGCAATGATTCGGGTTGTGCAAATGGAACCGGGTCCAATTCCAACTTTGACTGCATCGACGCCGATGGCTGCAAGTGCTTTCGCAGCTTCTGCAGTTGCAATATTGCCCACAACCAACTCAATGTTGCTGAACTGATTTCTAATAAACTTAACCATCTCAAGAACGCCCTTGGAGTGACCATGAGCTGTATCGATGACGATGGCATCGACACCTGCCTCCACAAGTGCTGCCACACGTTCGGGAGTGTTGCCCGCAATGCCAACAGCTGCAGCAGCTCTTAGCCGGCCATGTTTGTCTTTGCATGCATTTGGCCTGGCCTTGATTTTTATGATGTCTTTGTAGGTGATGAGTCCTATGAGCCGGTAATCCTGATCCACCACCGGAAGTTTCTCGATTTTATGCTCCTGAAGGATTTCTTCGGCTTTCTCAAAATTGGTGAATTCGGTAACCGTTACGAGATTTTCATGAGTCATGACCTCTCTGATGGGTTTCGATAATTGCTTTTCGAAACGCAAATCGCGGTTGGTGATGATTCCAATCAACCGGCGGTTTTCATCGGTGACGGGAATTCCGCCGATTTTGTGCTCACGCATCAGGTGAAGGGCATCAGCGACGTTTTTTTCGGCACCAATGGTCACCGGATCGATGATCATTCCGTTCTCGGCTCTTTTAACTTTAGTAACTTCAATGGCCTGTTGTTCGATGGTCATGTTTTTGTGAATGACCCCAATTCCTCCTTCTTGTGCCATAGCAATGGCCATGGCAGATTCAGTCACGGTATCCATGGCAGCTGAAACCAGAGGGACATTGATCTGGATATTTCTCGTAAACTGAGATGCTAAGCTGGTTTCGCGGGGTAACACTTCGCTGTAGGCAGGCACAAGTAGCACGTCATCGTAGGTGAGGCCTTCCGGGAGAAATTTTTGCTCGTTCTGACTCATCGTTTTTTCTTTGTGCAAAATTAAAAAATTTAATCACTCTGCGGGAAGCAAAGATTTTGAAAGGACATGTCATTTGTCAGGTGGTCAGGGTCTATTTTCCACGCCCTTGAAAAACAATAAGCACTGTGTATATCAGTATTTTAAAATCCATAGCAAGTGAAATATTTTCAATATACAGAATGTCATATTTTAATCGCTCAATCATTTGTTGAACATTTTCAGCATAGCCATATTTTACCTGACCCCAGCTTGTGATGCCAGGTTTCACTTTGTGCAGCAGCTTGTAATAGGGAGCCTGCGCAACGATCTGATCAATAAAGAACTTTCGCTCGGGCCTTGGACCAACCAACGACATATTGCCTATCAGCACATTATAGAATTGTGGAAGCTCATCGAGCCTGTATTTACGCATAAACTTGCCGAAAGGAGTGATCCTGCTGTCGTTCTTGTTTGAAAGAGCTGGTCCGTTATTTTCAGCATTGGTATACATTGACCTGAATTTATGCATGATAAACGGCTTCCCATGTAGTCCGATTCTTTCCTGACTGTAAATGACCGGACCTTTCGAACCGGTTTTGACGATTAAGGCAGTGATGAGATATACCGGAAGCAAAATGCTCATGATCAGAAGTGACGCAAAAACATCGATGCCTCTTTTCAGTATTCGTTGCCAGTGGGGCATCATTTCACGCGATACGTAAATGAGAGGCACATGGAAAATAGAATTTGTGCGAACAGTTCCGGCCAAAATGTCGCGGAAATCCGGAATGATTTTGATATCAACCGATGTGTTGTCGAGCAAGCTAAGAATCTCAGTAATAATTCTGTGTTCAGAAGGTTCAACGGCGACAATCACTTCTTCAATACGATGTGAATGGATGATCTGCTCAAGATCATTCAGGCTCCCGAGAGCTGGAAGGTATTTCGATAATTTATCATTATTGCTCTCTAATACCGGGATGTATCCTACAAAAATATTTCCGGCACTCTGAGGCTGTTTGGTGATATCTTCATAAATGCCAAGTGCATTGCCGTTGTTGCCGACAATCAGCGTGTTGAATCCCCAAATGCCGCGGTGTATTTTTCGTGCTGCAGCCGATGTGATTATGAGTCGGCCCATATATGTCAGAATAAAATGAGCCAGCAGCAGAAAAAGGTAATTCTCGTAATAGTTGATAAACGACGGCACTTTATCGTCAAGGATCAGAACGAAAAAAATGATGGTGACCCCTATAAGGGTTTGTGCAGCGGTTTGTCCTAATTCGCGCAGCCTCGATCGCCTGAAAATATTGCGATAAAACCCTGCCATGGTGTAAAAAACCATCCATGACAAAGGAATGATGAAAATCCCTAAATAAAATTTTGGATCGGCCGATACTTCATCCCACAACGCATCGAAAGCCATCCCCGATTGATATTTCCTATAGGAAAAGAACGCAGCCCAAACTGCAGCAGCACTGAATAAATCAGTCAGGATATATCGTACAGTTTGAAGGAGTCTACGTCGTTTCATTCAGCATGAATCAGTTTAATATTGTCCAGATATACTGTGGCCTGAGTGGCGTCATCGGGAAGGTAGGCCCTCAGGAAAATATAGAAACTGCTGGCATCATACTCTCTGGTAACCAATGGGGTCAGGTTGATGTAGATTTTTTTCCAAGTACTTGTTTCATTTAAGACAACCACTGGATTATAAATGGATTGTGTGCCTTCATTCGCAATCAGTCCCACCTGTACTTCAACATCGGTTTTGAAATGAAGCTCGATGAAGTTATACTGTCCCAGCTTTGGCAAAACAAAGGCAGAGTTTGACCGGATGTCCATGAGGGGTCTTTCGCTGTCAATCACAATTTTACCGCTTGCTCCTCCTTCGAAAATTTCTGCGGGCTCTGTGGTCCTGTATATGTTGGTGTCACTATAGGAAGTTTCACCAAACACAATGCCGCCGCTCTCAAAATCTTCAATTACTTCAAAAACCAAATCTGCATAATAGCTGCTCGCTGGCTCCAGTACGATTTCTGAGTCGGGTGTCAGATTCACCGTGGCTGACCAAGGACGCATGAATGGATAAATGGCTCTTGTGCCTGAGATGCCATCGAGCTTGATGCCAGGATAAACCTGTATCTCAGAAGTACCTGAATGAAGAAGCGGCACATTACATGGCAATACAAAGGCTCCTACCTTTTCGCCATCGATATAAATCCATGCATCGGTGATGTTCTGTAATGATGTTCCTTCGCCGCTCGAAGCAGCAAAATCAAATGATTCAATCCTTACGTATGATGGCGTTTCCTCAGATGGATTGATCCAGTTACAGCCGCTGAAAAATGCAGCTATTACAAATAAAATCAGGTAGGGTCTCATGGTGTAATGATATGGCAAAAACGAAGAGAATGATTTCTTAGTATGCCGTTAGAAAACTTTTTTAGGAGAAAAAATATAAGGATTCGTTAATTTGTTCCATGACCTTATAGGCGACTTCGAGTGCAGTGTACCCGTCAAGGATGCCCACAGGTGTCGGCTCGTTGCGCGTGATGGATTCATGGAATCGGGTTAGCTCCATTTTTATGGCGTTAACTTCCTGAATGTCAGGATTTTCAATATGTATTTGCTTTTTGGCAGAGCCATTGCCCGGATCAATCACCATGGCGAACGCGGGAAGTTTGCTTTCATCGTTCACTTCGCTCATGCGGATGATTTCGGTTTTCTTTTCCAGAAAATCAACACTGATGTATGCATCCTTTTGGAAAAACCTGCTTTTGCGCATGTTTTTCATCGAAATGCGGCTTGCCGTAAGATTAGCCACAGCGCCGTTGTCGAATTCGATGCGGGCATTGGCAATGTCGGGCGTATTGCTGATGACCGGCACTCCGCTGGCACTGACTTTACGTACATTCGATTTTACTACACTTAGCACAATATCGATGTCGTGTATCATCAAATCGAGCACCACCGGCACATCGGTGCCTCTTGGGTTAAACTGCGCCAGTCGGTGCGATTCAATAAAAACCGGTTTGCTGATATAGGGCTGAGCCGCCAAAAACGCAGGGTTAAACCGTTCGACATGACCGACCTGAATTTTCACATTGGCTTCGCGACTGAGATTAAGCAGCGAAGAAGCTTCCTGCAGTGTGGTCACAATGGGTTTTTCGATAAAGACATGACGAATGCCTTTGAGGGCAAGCGCAGCACTTTCGTAATGAGCAATGGTTGGAGTGACAATGTCCACGGCATCTGAAGCTGCAATGAGCTCATCGCGCGAAGTAAAGGCCTTGATGCCAAATTGTTCTGCAACCTCGGCCGAGCGTTGTTCGTCGATGTCGTAAAACCCGACCAGATTGAACATTTCCAGCTCTTTAAGGCATTTGATATGAATTTTTCCAAGGTGTCCGGCACCCAGCACGCCGATGTTCAGCATAAGCAAGAGTTTGAATGAGTTTGCAAAAATAGCTTAAAAAACGAAGGCTTTTTCGTAATTTCGCACTGAATTTTTGAAAAGTACATTGTTCATATATCATGGCGCTTCGTTTCCGTGGCATTTTACTCGAGGATAACTACCGGCATCAGGGCCTGCGAAAACGGCTGGTGAGCGAGCTGGAAGGGAAGGGCATCAGCGACCGCCGGGTGCTCGAAGCCATTGGGAAAATCCCGAGACATTATTTTATGGATAGCAGCTTTGTTGAGTTTGCTTATCAGGATAAAGCCTTTCCCATTGGCGAAGGACAAACCATCAGTCAGCCATACACTGTGGCATTTCAGAGTCAGCTGCTCGAAATCAGTCCGCGAATGAAAGTGCTTGAAGTTGGGACCGGAAGCGGCTATCAGGCCATTGTGCTGCTCGAACTCGGCGCAAGGGTGTTCAGCATCGAGCGTGTCAAAAACCTGTATGATCGTACGAAAGAGTTTCTTCCGGCCATCGGCTATTCGCCGAGACTTTTTTATGGAGATGGTTATAAAGGCCTGCCCGTCTACGCTCCCTTCGACCGGATCATTGTTACTGCTGCGGCTCCACATGTTCCCGAAGCGCTTCTGCAGCAGCTGGCGCCCAAAGGTGTGCTGGTGATTCCGGTGGGCGACCATCAGGATGTTCAGGTGATGAAAACCATAACGCGAAACGAAGACAACAGCTTCACCGAACGCGAACACGGGCTGTTCAGGTTTGTGCCAATGGTTGAGAATAAGAAAAAGTAAGCGTGATTGAATCGTGAGACCTTTACCTTCTCAGTTAGTGGTTTAGGTAATGACTAAGCATGAAATCTTTTTGGGGGCTTCATTATGTAAGATCAAGCTGCATGATGTTGTTGCTGACATTTTTTATCTTTGTAAAAATTACCACCAATGAAAAAATGGATCGTTCTGACAGCAGCACTTTTTTCCTTACAGGCTCATGCTCAGATAACCCTCACCGAGAGTGATTTTCCAGTGCCTGATCAGGAATACATCATCAGTCATGCGGTGGACATGGGTTCGCTCAATTATACCACCGCAGGTGCTTCAGTTACATGGGATTTTTCGTCGCTGGTTCCAAACCGACAGGACACCATTTTGTTTGAATCGACCATCAGTTCAAACATTCCGGTTACTTATATTGCGGCATTCAACAATCCGCTTGATCCGGATCATAAGGCCACAGTATGTGCCGGACAGGACTATGAGAGCCCCATGCCGACACTTACATTTACCGATGTGTATAATTTCTACAAATTGACCTCCTCGGCCTATATTCAGGTTGGAATGGGAGCCACCATCAACGGCGCACCACTGCCTATTCAGTGGGATCCGACCGACCGCATATTGCCGTTGCCGGCCGAATATGGCGACATGGATACTTCGAGCTCGGCTTTCAGCGCCAGCATTCCCACGCTGGGCTATTATAGCGAGGAGCGGGTACGTTACAATCATATTGATGGGTACGGAACTTTGATCACACCTTTTGGAACTTTTGATGCGTTGCGGGTGGTCAGCTATCTCGAAATTCATGACAGCCTTTATTATGATGCGATGGGCATGGGTTTCCCGATCGATCGCACTGAAACGGAATACAAGTGGTTTGCCCAGGGCTATTCGGTTCCGGTGATGCTCATCACCGAGCGTGGAGGAATGGGGGCCGGTATCACCGTTTCATATGTGGACAGTCTGCGAAATCTATCCGTTGATGAAAAGCATCTCAACACCATGCGCGTTTATCCGGTTCCGGCCAATGAATTCATCATGTTTGATGCTCCTGGTCTTCGCTTTCCTGTGCTGGCGGTGGTTTTCGATATAAATGGCCGCGAATTGATGCGAGAGGAAATCGAAAGTCCGGAATTGAACGTATCGTCCTTGCAGGCTGGCTGCTATCGTATTCAGCTGATTCATAGCGGACTGGTGTATCAGGCTTCGTTCCTTAAACCCTGACCTTGTTAATGAATTGTCAATGTGCTTGACATGGGTGCTTGTCAGCAGCTACTTTTGGCGATTGTTAAACCAAACCAAAACCCATGAAAAAAATGATGATGCTTGTGCCGGCATTGCTTGTGGCAGCCGTGCTAGTTTCCTGTGGAGGCAAAAAAGACGAGAAGAAAGAAGAAACCAAAGATAGCACAAAGGTTGAAGAAAAAGCCGAAGTGAAAGATTTCAATTATTACAACAATCTTGCTCAGAACCTGAAAATTGAAGGGCTTGAACTCAGTTCTTCAAATGCTTCGTCCGACACCGCTGCAAAATGGTTTTATTATGGTTATTCCATTAAAGATGCCAAAGACAAAGGCGCCGATTTTATCAATGTGAATGCAGGTAATGTGGATAAGCTTGGCAACAAGGAAGATGTTTGTGTGAAATCGCTTGAAGATTTCGAAAATGCGCAGACCGCTATGTATAAGGATAAGGCTGGTGTAACCCTTGAAGATTTTACTGAAATTAAAAAAGGCGATATCACCTTTTATTACATGTTGGTGAAGAATATTTCGGACCAAATGGGCGGAAAGAAGAATTACAACAAATATTACGCTTCGGCTGTGATCGATAAAGTGTACCTCGATATTTATGTCAGTGTGTATGACCACAAAGCCGAGTTGACCAAAGCCGCCGATATACTGAATCAGGTGATGGATTACATGGCTAAATAAGATTTTTTTTTGATAGAATTAATAGGGATACTACATTTAGTATCTCTTTTTTTATGTCAAAAATCGTCGAACAGCCGGCCGTCGCTGGCGGGGCGTTTTTTACCGAGATGGGTATAGGCTTGCGGGGTAACCTCCCGACCACGGGGGGTTCGCATCAGATAGCCTTGTTGAATAAGGAATGGTTCGTACACCTCTTCGATGGTGCCGGCATCTTCGCCAACGGCTGTGGCAATGGTGGTGAGCCCGACGGGTCCGCCCTTGAATTTTCCGATAATGGTTTCCAGAATGCGGATGTCCATTTCGTCGAGTCCGTTTTTATCGATATTCAGTGCACTGAGTGCATAATCGGTGATGGGCAGGTCGATGGATCCGTCGCCTTTGATTTGTGCAAAGTCGCGAACGCGCCTGAGCAGCAGGTTGGCGATGCGAGGTGTTCCACGGCTGCGTCGTGCAATTTCGTGCGAGGCTTTTTCGTTGATGGCGATTTTCAGAATGCCGGCCGAGCGTTCAACAATGCGCTGCAGGGTTTCTGAATCATAGTAGTCGAGTCTGGCATTGATGCCAAAACGTGAGCGGAGCGGAGCCGTAAGCAGGCCACTGCGGGTGGTGGCGCCAACAAGGGTAAAGGGGTTGAGTTTGATTTGTACACTGCGTGCATTGGGGCCTGTCTCAATCATGATGTCGATGCGGTAATCCTCCATGGCCGAATAGAGGTATTCTTCGACGACAGAACTCAGTCTGTGAATCTCGTCGATAAACAGCACGTCGTTGGCTTCGAGCGAAGTAAGCAAGCCGGCAAGGTCGCCGGGTTTTTCAATCACAGGGCCGCTGGTGATTTTAATATTAACCCCCATTTCGTTGGCCAGGATATGCGACAGGGTGGTTTTTCCGAGTCCCGGAGGGCCATGCAGAAGGGTGTGGTCGAGGGCTTCGCCCCGCTGTCTGGCAGCACGGACAAACACCAGCAGATTATCGACCACTTGTTTCTGTCCAACAAACTCATGAAAGTCGCCGGGACGAAGCACTTTTTCGATTTCGCGCTCCGTAGGTGTCAGGCCGTTGCCAAGAGGATCAAGATTTGGATTGATTTCGCTCACAGCGCAAAAGTAAGTAAAAACCTGCTGATATGCAATTCGGGAAAGGATGTTTTATTTTCAGTAGCGATCAAGGTTCATGGGTAGATCATTGAAAGGTCTTGCCTTAAGAACAGGCCTCTGCTGGTCTAATCTCACATGAATCTTCGCGGGTCTGTTGAAGTTCTTGTTGATAGGAATTATTTGAAAAACCTGATTTCAGCAATGCTATTCAATGTTCTCAGAGACCTAAAGCGCTCAGCTATGAAAATGAAAAAAGGCCGTCGTTTAACAGACGGCCTCGGGTTTTACGAACAAAGCACCAGGAAGATATATTATATATGGTTACGGGATTCTTGTGGTGTGATTGTGAAGTAAAGATACACTGGCCTGACCCGTTGTTCGTGAAACTATCAGTTTTTGGCGGTTTTCGGTCAGTTTTCGGCGAAAATCATGACATGAAGGTTGATTTTTTACTTACTTTTGAAAAAAATTGACTGAATATGAAAGCTTTTGCCCGCTTAATGCTGCCTTTGGTGCTTTTTCTTGTCTCTTTCCATGCATCAGTGGCTCAGAAAACGATTGCCCTGACCGATATTTGGGTGAATTATCAGTTCTATCCCAAGTCGATATACGATATACAGAACTATCCGGGTGAGGGCGGGCAGTTTTATACTGTGCTTGAAGACAATAAAATTAACCTGCATCGTTTTTCGGACGGCAAATTTGAAAAAACCATTATCGGGCTTGATCATCCAAAGCTTGCTGACATTGCGCAAATCGAAGAGTATTCATTCAATAGCGACGCTTCGCTCTTGCTCATTGGAACTGATATCGAAAGCATTTACAGACATAGTGTAAAAGGCAATTATTATGTCTATAATTTCAAGACTGAGAAACTGCTAAAGATTCCCGGAGAGGGCAATGTTCGTCTTCCTGATTTCAGTCCCGACGGGCAAAAGGTAGCCTACGTGCGCGAGAATAATATTTATGTTTATGACATGGTTTCGTCGAAGGAAA
Source organism: uncultured Bacteroidaceae bacterium (assembly GCA_964559205.1). Lineage (GTDB taxonomy): Bacteria > Bacteroidota > Bacteroidia > Bacteroidales > DTU049 > GWF2-43-63. The sequence goes on along the minus strand of CAZLHV010000036.1, from coordinate 5,512 downwards.
AAGCCATCAGTAGTGATGGCGAATGGAACAAGATCATTTACGGAACCATGGATTGGGTTTATGAAGAAGAGTTTGGAATTACAAAGGGATTTGAGTGGTCGCCTGATGGTAAATACATTGCCTATTATCGAATGGATGAATCGGGAGTGAAAGAATTTACGTTGACCTACCATGGCGAATTGTATCCAGAAGAATATAAATATAAATACCCCAAGGCAGGAGAAGATAATTCGCTTGTGGATATTTTTGTTTATGATGTAAATGCCGGCACTTCGGTGAAAATGAATGCCGGCACAGAAACCGACCAGTATATTCCCCGCATATACTGGAGCTATCAACCGGGAAAGCTTGTAATGTTTCGGCTTAACCGTTTGCAGAACCATCTCGATTTGCTGCTGGCCGATGCCACGACCGGAACATCGGGGGTTTTGCTTTCGGAAGACAACAAATACTATGTGGATATTTTCGACAACACACGTTTTTTGAAGGATGGCAGTGGTTTTATTTTTACTTCTGAACAAAGCGGGTACAATCATATCTATTATTATGGGATGGATGGAAAATTGAAGAAGCAACTGACATCAGGCAACTGGGATATCGCAGAAGTGACAGGGGTTGATGAAGTCAACAAGCAGGTGTATTATTTGTCGTTCGAGGATGGTCCGATGAACAAAATGCCATACTGCGTTTCGTTCGATGGCGTTAAAAAGAAAATCCCGCTCGAAAACGGCTCGCACAACGTGACATTTTCGACCGACTTTGCATATTTCATCGACCAATGGTCGGATGCCAATACAGCGCCGAAATACACCATCCGCGACAATAAGGGAAAGGAAAAGGTTGTGCTCGAGGACAATGAAGAACTGAATGCACGAATGAAGGAATATGGTTTTGTTCAACAGGAGTTTTTTACCTTTAAGACATCGGAAGGAGTTGAGCTGAATGCATGGATGATCAAGCCTCCGCACATGGAGAAAGGGAAAAAGTATCCGGTATTCATGTACATGTATGGAGGTCCGGGAGTGAACACGGTTGAGAACAGCTATGGATATTTTGATTTTGCATGGTTTCAGATGCTTGCTCAAAAGGGTTATATTGTGGTTTCAGTCGATAACCGCGGCACAGGAGGCAGAGGTGAAGCGTTTAAGAAATGCACCTACATGCAGCTTGGCAAACTCGAAGTAGCTGATCAGATTGAAGCAGGCAAGTATCTTGGTTCACTAGATTATGTCGACAAAAGCCGCATTGGTGTTTTTGGCTGGAGCTTTGGTGGATATCTGTCGACCCTGTGCATGACCAAAGGCAACGATGTGTTTAAGGCTGGCATTGCCGTTGCCCCGGTGACAAACTGGCGTTATTACGATAATATCTATACCGAACGGTTTATGCGTACTCCGCAGGAAAATGCAAGCGGATATGATGAGAATTCGCCCATTTCGCACGTGAAAAAACTTCGTGGAAAATATTTTCTTGTTCATGGCACCACCGACGATAATGTCCATGTTCAAAACACTATGGATTTGATTTCGGCTCTTGTAAATGCCAATAAAGATTTCGAAATGTTTCTTTACCCAAATAAAAATCATGGGATTTATGGTGGGTACACCCGCTATCATCTATACAATAAAATGACCAATTTTATCTTGGAAAATCTGTAAAGAAACCTTGTTCATTCAGAGCCATCATTCGTAGTTAATCGGGTGATGGCTTTTTTTATGGGTGATGAGTTAGCAAAACCAGGGAGTTAAATTGTAATTTTTTCATGACCTGTAAAGAATTTGTGTTTAGATCACAATTATTGCTAATTTTGCCATGAAAATGCATGTTTCCGGGGGGAAATACTTCATTTTAATAGAAGATGTAATCTGTCATTCATAGCGGGATGATGTTTTATTCGTCTAAGAAGTGAATTATTCCGATGCATGTTTTAATACTAATAATTTGATTTGTATGATAAGAATCGTTCTCTGCCTGTTATCCTTGATTGTGTTTCACCAAGTAATGCGTGCCCAAAGTGTGGGTATTGGCATCAATGCATTCACCCCTGATGCGTCAAGCATTCTGGAAATCCAATCGGCAAATAAAGGGATGCTTATTTCGCGTGTTGCCTTAACTCAGACCACCCTGGCGGCACCAGTAGCAGCTCCTGCCGTGAGTTTGATTGTATATAATACGGCTAATCTGAATGATGTAACGCCTGGTTATTACTTTTGGACCGGTACATATTGGGCCAGAATTTTCGATGCCACAAACGGCAAACCCTGGCTTCTGGGGGGCAATGCCGGTACAACTCCCGGAACAGACTTTCTTGGAACGACCGATGCCCGGGATTTGGTGATAAAAACCAGCAATACCGAATGGATGCGTCTTATGGCAGGGGGTAATTTCGGGATTGGCACCAGCGCTCCATCGCAAAAGCTGCATGTGGCCGGAAATGCATTGGTTTCAAACAACGTCTATGTCAATACAGCTGCCAAAGGGGTATTGCATCATGGAAACACAGGTATTGGGGGGCAAGCTTCAACCTGGTCGCCAAATGGAGGAACCAATGGGATGTGGATTGAAAATGTCGAAAGCGAGGGCGCCGGGATTTACATGGATGGTGATGTGATTTCGTTATGGAGTGCCGATTATGGTCTCAGGCTTTATGATGAGGATAACTTTGCAGGTGGCCCGATATTTCAGATTGACGGTGCCGGAAACACACTTCCTGGTGATGATCATTGTACAAGAAATCTTGGCTCAACCGCGTATGCATGGAGCAATGTGTATTTTGGATCAGCCTATTCAAGGCTGGTCAACGATCAGGGAGGTTCGATTGAATTGGGAGGTTCAAACAGCAATGCCGGAGTGGGGACACCGTATATTGATTTTCACTACAGCGGGTCTGCATCCGATTTTAATGTCAGGATGATAAATGACGGAGCAAGCCAGCTTACGATTTCAACACTCACCAACGGACAACAGCTGACCATTCACAGCGAAGGTTTAGCTGCCAGCGGTGCCAATAAGTACATGAATTTTAATACCACTTTTGGCGTGTCCGGCTATGGTTTCCGCGATAACGGCGGTGTGCTGGAGTATAAACATAGTGGCGGAGTTTGGTCGCCATTTGCACAACCACCTACCGTGCCGGGAAATGTGGAGTGGTGGATCAGACCAACAGCGGCTGCATATATTCAGCCAATGTATAATACCAATGCTAGGGTGTTCGATGCAGGACAAACATGGGCTTTCTATTACGACGGTGCCAATGCGAAAGGTTCGTTTCTTGGCGGAGGCACTGTGGGGGCTGTCATGCACCGGTCGGGGGTTCCTTCCACCAGCGCACCCAGTTTCACCTTCGATCAGTATCCGTTCATCGATGCCGGCACCGATGGCACCATCAACGCGAGCGACAATGTGACCTATTCGGGAGGATATGCCTTTGGAAGTGCATACAATGGCTTCACTGGTATTGGTACTCTCGATGCCGGTGTGCGTGGCATAGGACTCGGAAACACTTCGGGCACCAATTCATCCTGGCCAGTGGTCGGAGTGATTGGAGAAGTCGTTGCTACCGGATCATCAAGCTATGGTCAGCAGGGTTTGTATGGGTGGCAGGCAGCCACTCCCGGTGCCGCTAATTATTGTGTGGGTACCCTTGGCCGCACATCACAGTCCGGATCCCATTCTGCCGGAATTGCAGGTTATTACACCGCGGCTGTGGGCAACCTGACATCGTGTTTTACAGCCACAAATTACGGCTTAATCGGAACCTCAGCACGTGGCGTTTATTATGGCAATGGACTTGCCGGTTCGGGCACCAAGTCGTGTGTGATGAGAACAAGTGAAGGTCCAAAGGCACTCTATTGTGTCGAATCACCCGAAAACTATTTCGAAGATTTTGGTTCAGCTCGTCTGGTGAATGGCAGGGCAAGAATCGATATAGATCCGCTGTTTCTTCAAACCATTATCATCAGCAATGAACATCCATATAAGGTATTTATTCAACTTGTGGACGAGCTACCCGACGGTGTTCATATCGAGAAGCACGATTCATGGTTTGAAGTGATTGAAAATCGCAATGGCACCAGCAATGCAGCTTTCGACTGGCGAATTGTGGCCAAGCGAAAGGGTTATGAAAATATGAGGATGGAAACTGTCATTGAGGGGTACTCCGATCCGAATCTTTACCCTGATCGCAATGATAAAGATATTCCGGAGCAATATCGAACCAACCCGGCTCAAACACTGCCTATTGATAAAAATGTTTATGAAGAGCAACTTAGAAACGTGCCGGTAAATCAATAGCCATCTCTTGAGAATTAACCTCTCCACCAGAACAAGTGATTTCCTTTTTTTAAGGTGTTCAGCCAACAGTCTCTTTGCTGACGAGCAAGGCACGAAGGTGCATGCACCTGATTGCTATGCATTGGGTTAGAACAATCGTCTCACGTCACAGCAAAAAAAAGGTGCCCCGAAGGCACCTTTCAGAAAAAAGTTGGTATCAGCCGGCTACGTAACTGGCCAGATCGCGCTCGTTTGCATGGTTGATGAAATGCGCAGCAGCAATATTCTGAGCACGGCCATGACGGATCATGATGTCGGCAGAGCGGGTGAACATTGGCTCGCGGTCGGCATCCCACACCAGCAAATAACCCATGATGATGTGTCCTGCCATTTCAACCAATCGTCGTGCATGGAAATCCATCAGTTCTGCATTTCCGGCCTCGGTCACTTTTTCAGCCGTTTTTACATACTGATCGGTCATTTTTGCCAGGGTGTCAAGCAAATACTGAAGCTCGGGTTTCACTTTCATGGCGGCTTTTTCTTCCATCCATGCCTTGTATGTGCCATTGATCACCCCGCGAATGGCTGCGACCACCTGCAGTTGTGACGTGCCTTCGTAAATATTGGTAATTCTGGCATCGCGGTAAAGTCGCTCAACCGGATAATCTTTCATGTATCCTGATCCGCCATGAACCTGAAGGGCATCGTAAGCCACCTGATTTGAATATTCGGTGGCAAACAGCTTGGTGATGGGGGTGAACACATCAGAAAGACGCTGATATTGTTTCAAATCGTTGCGCTCGTCGTTATCGAGCTTGCGGTGCATGCTGTTGTGGGTTAATCCCTTGTAAATATCAACGTAGCGGGTTGTTTCATACAAAAGCGTACGGGCTGCATCGGTTTTGGCGCGCATCACCGAAAGCATTTCATACACGGGAGCAAAGCGTGCAATGGCTTTACCAAACTGCTCGCGTTCCTGTGCGTAGGCGAATGCTTCGCGGTAAGCAGCTTCGCAAATGCCAACCGCTTGTGCCGACACTCCAATGCGGGCTGCGTTCATCAGCGACATGACATATTTTATCAGTCCCATGCGGCGTTCGCCCACCAATTGTGCAGGTGCATTGCGGAATACCAGTTCGCAGGTAGGAGAGCCTTTAATACCCAGTTTGTTTTCGATGCGGCGTACGGTCATGGCATTGTCGCGGCGGTCGTATACAAAGAGCGATAAGCCACGTCCATC
>CAZLHV010000035.1:0-21416 GCA_964559205.1 uncultured Bacteroidaceae bacterium | reverse complement strand
AGTCTAGCTCGTAGGCTCCGATCGTTGTTGGGGCTGGATTGTTGCGTGAAGCATTTGTGATGTCATTTGTTTGTGAAACGACAATTCCGGCACACAGCCATTTATCGGAAGATGGCAACAGATTTCCCGGGGCGTTTCTGGTTGGAAAGAATGTGTTGACGGGAAACGCGCTGCTTAAAGTGTCGCGTGAGTTTGTTTCGTTTGTGGCTGCTGATGTCCATGAAATGAGATCGGGTACGGAAGTGCCACCACTAAATGCTATTGCTGTATTGTATTCTCCCAAATTGGTGCTGAAAACATATGCGTTGTTCGAGGATGTGAGATAGCCTGGGTTGCTGGCAAGGTTTATTGCCGTCGAATGACACATATGTCGTCCAGCGCCACCTGAACGATTGTTATACAAAAGATTGTTTACTATGACTGGCCCAGTTCCGGTTGTGTTGATTCTTAGGCAACTTGAGTTGTTTGTGATCGCCGTGCCTTCAAGCAATATGCTGTTGTAGTACATGACCAAATACTGACTGTTTGTATGGATTCCATAAATATTCTTGTTCAATGCCGTTGATGAACCGGACTTATCCAAACCCAAAATGATCTCGTTGTTATCTAATCGATATGAGGATGCATTACCGGAGCCGGTTACAACCCATCTGATTCCATATAATTCACCTATGGTTCCATCGGTTGCGATGTTGCGAATGCGGTTTCTTTCTGCTCCTCCATCAATATACATTCCATATACATACCGGCCTTTTAATGCGTCAATGTCATATACTTCGTTATTGTCAGACCGATTGGTTGACACGCTTGACCCGGCATACGAATAAACTAAATATACATATTGAAATTCCCCGCTGCCACCAGTGAGTGAAATGTCATGAATGGAATTGTTCATAATCTCGCATGAAAGATCGCTTGATGTACTTGAATATATGCCGCTTATGAAGCCTCCCCAGTTTGCACTTGAATGCGTGACGGAAATGTCGTGGACGTTATTTCCAATCGATGACCCAATTTTCACTTTCCCCAGATGATTGTAAATACCGTTGAAGCCATATAATTTAAAATATGCTTGATCGGCAACATAAGTCTGAACTGCAAAATTTGAAATTGTATTTCCATTTATTTCAGAAAAAGCGGTTGTGCTCCCATATATAAAAATGCCGCCAACAGAAGTGTATGTCCCTGAGCCACTGGTAATGGTCCAGTTGCCACCAGCTCCATTTCCTCCAATGTTATTTTCGGAAATTGTAAATACTCCGTTGCTTTGGCGATAGGTATTTGATGCATCATGATAGCCAATGAGAATAGCCCAGTTCATGAAGTTACTGGCTGAGATTGCAACCGATCCCGATTGAAAAAAGTTGTTTCTGCTGATGGTCCACAGGTGATTATAATCGGTAGTACTGGAGTTTCCAAGCCAAATACCAGCACGTTGAAAATCGCTAATATTGCAGTTTATGATTCTGTTATTCTCGCTTTTATTGGCGCTGCTGGAGTTGGTGCTGGCAATGGCGAAGTTTGGTAAAGTAATCCCCGATTTTGTGATGTCACAGAATTCGACCGAATTATCGTTACACCCATACCATGAAGTGTGGTATAGGAATGAGATGGTGCCAACCCCCGAAGTTGTTGATGTTGATGAAGATTTAACCGTACAATAGCGGAGGGTGTCATTATCAGCACCAGAGAATGTTAACCCTGCTGCATATTGACTTGCCATTGTGTTTTCGATGGTCAGATTCTTGGTCGTTCCGGTGCTACCTATTCGACCATCAATCACAACGTTTTGTGAGCCATTGAGATTGAGAATACTCTGAATGCTTGTGCCCGATGTAGGTAGCGAACCACTGATGGTGATGTTTGTAAACGCAGGGCGGATCAATAGACTTGAATAGCTTGCAGATCCTGCTCCACTCGCTAATAAATCTGTCTGAGCCGATACAGATAATATCTGATTATCGGAGCTGCCAGCTTCGACCGTTACGACACCTTGATGAGTGCCTGAATTAATGGCATCAATGGCATATTTGAAATTCGGGTATGATCGATTGAAGGTTCCAAGGGTGCTGGTCACACTTACCACATTTGTTGGAGAAGTTGTGCTGAAAAAGTCAAACTGAACATCTGCTCTGTTGGCAGGCCCAAAAGCAGCTGTTCCAGGAGCAGAAGGGCTGATGTCTGACGATGAACGTTGGGCAAGCAATGTGCTTGCAGATGTAGTATATCTAAATGTTGCATTGCTTACTGCGGTACCTGCTGTATTCTCATCAATGGCAACAATCAGACTGTTTCCGGTGTATTGATAGGGCACATCGAGCACAATCGTAAACCAGCCTGGAGTTGGCGGCAACGAAACCCCTCCGTTATAAACCTGTGTAAATGATGCAAAAGGTTCCCAGTTTGTGTTGTTGCTGAACGTTGTTTTCGCCGAGTTGGCTAAATAGATGGTCCATGAATTTGAATTCGTTATATCACCCGTGCCATTCCAGAAAAAGCGGAGGGCAAACACGTATTGTCCATTGTATGCCGATAACCCATCGGTGGCCTTGTATATCTGCTGAGAATAATTGTATGCAGCTCCTTGCGAAACCAATGGATAAGCACTGGTCGATCCGGCAGTTCCTACCTGAATGGTTGTCTGACTCATTGCACTGTTTGAAAACAATAACGAACAAATAATTGTAATTAATTGTCTAACACCTTTTTTGATCGGTGCCCGGGTTTTTAGTTCGTCAGAGCTTGATGTTTTCGCAGATTTCATGCGCAGGTTTTTACGGAGCAAAGTTACAATAGTTGTGCCCGATGATCCAAAATATTGGAAATTACAACATTACAACACGACTACTACATCTATACTACATGTGATATACTCCAGGCGTTAATGCCTGATAATCTGTGTTATAAGCTTGAATCATTGTCGCAATCGCTGTTTTGAAATGACCAATTTCCGTTATGCTAAAGATCACTTCACGAAGCAATCAAATCGTTGTATATTTGTGTCATGGATGTTTTGGAAAATCTGTATCAGGTGCTTATTCTTTTCTCGGCAGGCATCATTTTGCTGGGAATGATCCTGAATCTGCGCATTGGCAGGCAGATTTCTGCTGCCATGAAGATGCTGCTGATTCTCGCAGTGGTAAATCTGGGGTCCATGGCCAATTTTCTTTTGCAGGCAAAACCTGAACCCGGCGAAAACTATTCGGTGTTGTATGTATTTCTTGATTCCGTTATTTTATTGCTCAACCTCATTATCGGTCGCTATGTCTTGGCTCTTCATACAAATGCAATAATCAGTTTCGAGAAACAGATCAAACACCTGTTTCTGGTTTCGTTTGTTGCCGAGTGCATTTTCCTTTTTCTGATCTTTGGCTTCAGGGCAGAAAACGGTTTCCTGAACACTGAGGGCGAAGCATTCTTTTATATTTTTTCTTTTCTTTTGTTTTTTTTAGTTTGGGGAACCGTGATTCCCGGTATCCGCTCCACTCGCCATCTTCTGAAAAGAAGTATCGGCGACAGTCGGCTTTATATGCTACTGGTGCTCAATATGCTAAACAATATCGTCGGTCTTGTGTTTTTCTCCGTCCGGTTTCCTGACGAAAACGCAGCGCTGGTGGCCAATATGCTCATGAATCTCCTTTTTGCCTATTATTACGGTTATTACATGATTTCTTCTTACTTCGAAGCGGTGAAGTACGGCAGTAAAGGATTCGGTATCGGCTCTACAGGAATTTACAACTGGCCCGATTTGAAATCACACTTGAATCACTGGAGCGAAACCAAAGCCTATCTGAATCAATTTGATCCTAAATTAATTGCACGCGTCGATGCATGTCCGCTCAGCGATCTTGAAAAAATGCATTATACATTGCGTCTGCTCAATATCAAATCAAAAGACATTGCCGAAGCCATGCATATCTCTACCCGAGCTGTTGAAATGCAACGATACCGCATCAATAAAAAAATTGGCGGCCGGCCTCAGGATTCCTAACCATTCTTTGTGCGCTCATCACCAGAGCTGCTTGTTTTGTTATTTTTCGTATCTTTGCACCGCAAATGGCTCCGTAGTTCAATTGGATAGAATGGCAGATTCCGGTTCTGTTGGTTGGGGGTTCGAGTCCCTTCGGAGTCACACATAAGCTTCTTGTTTTTCATCACAGTTCTGCGAAGGGACGAGAAGTTTATCCCGACCAAATGCGTCGGGAAGTCCCTTCGGAGTCACACATAAGCTTCTTGTTTTTCATCACAGTTCTGCGAAGGGACGAGAAGTTTATCCCGACCAAATGCGTCGGGAAGTCCCTTCGGAGTCACACATAAGCTTCTTGTTTTTCATCACAACGATCATACTTTCATTAACCACCTGCATTGTTCCCCGAGTTAATCCTGAAAGCATTTTCGCATGGATGGGATTGTTTGCCGTTGGCGAGTTTGTCAGAAGTTTTTTGACTTTATCTGCCTTGAAGAAAAAATGAAAAGGTAGCCGGGTGCTGCAAAAAGAATTTTCACGATCATACACAAAGTCCGGATTAAGCATCATGAATGCTAAAGCGCATTTTCTGATTCTGGTGTAATTCAATTATCCCGTCAATCCGTCAGCAAATTCGCACAATAGCATTTAATATTGTAATTTTGCAAAAGATCAAAGTGTCATGGAACAGCCTCTGAAAGTTTATAATTCATTATCGGGAAATAAAGAAGATTTTCAACCTCTCAATCCACCTTTCGCAGGCATGTATGTCTGTGGGCCAACCGTTTATGGTGATCCTCATCTGGGTCATGCTCGTCCGGCCATTACGTTCGATGTGGTATTTCGATATCTCCAGCATATTGGTTTAAGGGTTCGTTATGTGCGAAACATCACTGATGTGGGACATCTTGAAAACGATGCTGATGAAGGCGAAGACAAAATTGAAAAGAAAGCACGTCTCGAACAGTTGGAGCCCATGGAGGTGGTGCAATACTATACCAACCGTTACCACGAGTTTATGAACCGGCTCAATGTGCTTAATCCATCCATCGAGCCACATGCTTCGGGCCATATCCCTGAGCAGATTGAAATGGTTGAACAGATTCTGGCCAACGGTTTTGCCTACGAAGCTGAAGGATCGGTTTATTTCGATGTTGCCAAGTATAATCAGCAGCACCCTTACGGCATTCTGTCGGGGCGCAACCTCGACGACATGATTGCCAACACACGCGCACTCGATGGTCAAAGCGAGAAACGCAATCCCGCCGATTTTGCCATTTGGAAGAAAGCTTCTACATCACATATCATGCGCTGGAAATCACCCTGGAGCGATGGCGTGCCGGGCTGGCATATGGAGTGCTCGGCCATGGGAGCCAAGTATTTGGGTGAAACATTCGACATACATGGCGGCGGCATGGATTTGCTTTTTCCGCATCATGAGTCTGAAATTGCACAGTCAGTTGCAGCCCGTGGCAAACAGCCGGTTCGATATTGGCTGCATAACAACATGATTACCATTAACGGACAGAAAATGGGCAAATCGCTCGGCAACTTCATCACCCTCGAGGAGTTTTTTACCGGTCGTCACCCATTGCTTGAGCAGGAATATGCCCCAATGACCATTCGTTTCTTTATTCTTCAAGCGCATTACCGTGGAACGCTTGATTTTTCGAATGCCGCATTACAGGCTTCTGGCAAAGCGTATGAGCGGTTGGTCAGGGCTTTTGCACGTCTCGAAAGCATTGTTCCCGGAGCACCCGGCGAATTTGATACCAACAAGCTGTCGGCCGATTGCTATGCTGCCATGAACGATGACTTCAACACGCCGATGGTGATCGCTTCTCTTTTCGATGCGGTGAAATTTATCAACGCTGCCGCCGATCAGCAAACCTCCATGTCGGAAGCGCAGAAGAACACCCTGATTAAAATAAAACAGGATTTCATTGTTGACATTCTGGGTCTTACCATCGATGAAGAAGTTCAAGGCAGCAATGATGCCTCATCGGATCTGATGAAGCTGATCATTGATTTGCGTCTGAAGTTTCGTGCTGAAAAGAATTTTGCCATGTCCGATTTCATCCGCGATGAACTTAAAAAGACAGGCATTGAGATCAAGGATACCAAAGAAGGGACTGAATGGTCATTCAACCATTAAGAATAATTACCTGAAAAAACTGAGTCGAATGAAAAGAATTATTTTGCCGTTAATAATCGCCATGGTGCTGACTTCGTGCGGTGGAGGAGATAAAAACAAACAGGACAAGCCTGATACCACAGCCACCGAAAACATTCAGGTTCCTGAGTTCAATGCCGATAGTGCTTATGCTTTTGTGGCTGCCCAGATGGCTTTTGGCCCCAGGGTGCCGGGCAGCAAGGCACATTTGCAATGTCGCGACTGGCTCGAAGCTGAGCTTAAGCGTCATGGAGCCGAAACCACCATTCAGACCATCAGCGTTCGTACCTATAATAATGTGGTGTTAACCGGATACAATATCATCGGAAGTATAAACCCTGAGGCTAAAACGCGTATAATGCTATCGGCTCACTGGGATTCACGCCCGACAGCTGACTGGGACAAAGATGCTGCCAACCATAGCCGCCCGGTTCCGGGGGCAAACGATGGCGCATCGGGAGTGGGTGTTTTGCTCGAAGTAGCCCGTGTGCTTCAGACAAGTGAACCTGCCATTGGGGTTGATATTTTCTTCTGGGATATCGAAGATTATGGTGAACCCAAAGATTCACAAGGACAGGAAAAAGAAGACACCTGGGGTCTTGGTTCGCAATATTGGAGCAAAAATCCACATAAACCTGGCTATACTGCGCGTTATGGAATTCTTCTTGACATGGTTGGTGCGGCCGGGGCCACATTCTATCACGAAGGCTTTTCGATGCGTTTTGCTCCCGGCATTGTTCGAAAAGTGTGGGATCATGCACATGCACTGGGATACAGCAGTCATTTTATCAATGAAGAATCGAATCCTATTATGGACGATCATTACTACGTTAACAAATACGCGAATATCCCCACCATCGACATTATCCATCAGGATAAAGACTCAGAAACTGGTTTCTATCCTTATTGGCACACCATTTACGACGATTTGGATAAAATCGACAAAGGAACCTTAAAAGTGGTTGGTCAAACCCTGCTCCGAACAATTTTTTACGAGAAGTAGAGAAAAGCATTCCCGGTCGATATTTATTTTCTGAAAACTTAAGGTTGCGTTTTTCAGGGAATTAATCTTTTCCTGAGTATTGTCATGTAAGAGTGTCAGATTTTAGCTGATTAAGACTAAAATACCATTTTCCGAAATGGTTTACGATTCGTCTGAATCGCTTAATACTATTTGAATTATTTTCATCATCTTTATTTATTGTTGTTAATGTTATATTTATTATTGTAAATTTGTAATAATGCACTTAAAATAATTTATGATGAAAACGACTTTGAAATTTTTGATTTTGTGGATTGTAGCGTCATCGTTGTTCTTGAGCGGTTGTAAAAAAGATGATGAAGAGGATGAAACACCTGTTGCTACAAATGTTTTTTCCGCAAAGATTAATGGTTCTACATTTTCACCATCCAATCCTGGTGGAATGAAAGACATCGAAAGCAATGAGTTGTGGATTACCGGTGACAATAGTGCCGGCATGCTTAGTTTAACAATCCCCGGAGATATTGCGCCCGGGACGTACAATTTATCTGTGGGTTCAGGGTCAGGATGCTCACTAGACTGGGAGCCTGAATCAGCCGGATCACATTTTGCCAATCCCGGAACATTGATTATCACCAAACACGATGTGGCTGCCCGGCGTATTGAAGGAACTTTTTCAGCTACGCTTCAAAGCACTCTACCTCCGACATTGCCTCTTACAGACGGCGTAGTAAAAATTACCTATATGGCAATTTAGGCGTGAATTTCTTCAGGCTCGCCCGAAAGCCGTATTCCAGAAAGGAATACGGCTTTCTTTTTATCATCGGGGTTGATTTATTGACAAACAGGAAGCCCGAAGCTTGGTGTGGGCGTCTTTTTATGCTACATTTGCCGAATAAAGTATGATGCATATGAGGTATTCATTGTCTTTCTGTTTTTATTTTTTTTCGTTGTTTCTGCAATTGAATGCACAACATAAAGATTTTGATCATTATGTTCAGCCCACCGATTCGCTGGTCATAGAAACACTCAGTCACTGGCAGGATCAAAAATTTGGTCTGCTCATGCATTGGGGCCTTTATTCTCAGCTTGGTGTTGTTGAGTCCTGGGGACTTTGTTCCGAAGATCAGGACTTTCAGAATCGCAACGGGATGGAATATATTGAGTACAAGAATCATTATTTCAGCCAGATCAAAATGTTCAACCCGCAGCAGTTTGATCCTGAAATCTGGGCCGATGTTGCTCAAAAAGCAGGAATGAAATATGTTGTGTTTACCACCAAGCATCACGATGGGTTTTGTATGTTCGACACTCGCCAAACCGATTTTAAAATCACTTCGGCCGAAAGTCCTTTCAGCTCAAACCCAAAAGCCAATGTGGCAAAGTATGTTTTTGAGTCATTCCGAAACAGAGGCTTCATGGTCGGCGCGTATTTTTCGAAACCCGATTGGCATTGCCCTGCATACTGGACGCCCTTGCTGGCCACACCCGACAGGAACTGCAATTACGACACACGCAAATACCCTGGCCGTTGGAAGGAATTTCAAAATTACACCTACAATCAGATCGAAGAATTAACCAGCGGCTATGGCCGTCTTGATATTCTCTGGCTCGATGGAGGATGGGTGCGTCCCGACTCGACCATCAACGACGAAGTGAGATCGTGGGGTTATCGAATACCCGAGTATGAGCAGGATATCGACATGCCCCGCATCGCAGCCATGGCACGGCGCAATCAGCCCGGAATTCTCGTGGTTGACCGAACCGTTCATGGTCCTTTTGAAGATTATCGTACCCCGGAGCAAAGCATTCCCGACACCATTCTTCCCTATCCGTTCGAAACATGCATGACCATGACCGATAACTGGGGTTTTGTGCCAAATGCCACATACAAGCCTGTCGAAAAAATCATTTGTTCCATGGTCGATGTTGTTTCAAAGGGCGGGAATTTTCTGCTCAATGTTGGTCCTACACCACAGGGAACCTTTGAAGAAAAAGCTGTCAACACCCTGCTCGACATTGGAAAATGGATGTCGGTGAACGGGGAAGCCATTTATGGAAGTCGCCCGTGGAAACAATTCGGCGATGGTGATTCCATTCGATACACTCAATCGAAGGATGGAACTTACCTGTATGTTTTTGCGATGCAATGGCCGGGAAAAGCGCTTACGTTGTCGGCATTGAGCGACATCAAGAACTACAAAATAAAGATGCTTGGCTCAGACGAGAAAATCAAATCATCGTCCGGGCCTGCAGGACTGACAATACGCATGCCTGAATCGATGCAGGATTCCGCAAAGAGACCTACTCCGTATGTTTCGGTGTTTCGTATTACCATCAATTAATCATGATGCAAAAGATTTCATTGATCCTGACATTGCTGGTTTTGATGCCAATTGCAAAAATCTCAGCACAGGACACCTTGCCGTATAAAAATCCGCGTATCAGTACCGAAGCGCGGATACATGACCTGCTGAATCGAATGACTCCTGAAGAAAAATTCTGGCAGCTGTATATGATTCCGGTTTCGCTCGACGAAAATTTTGCAAGGTATCCGCACGGCATATTCGGATTTCAGTTTGCGTCGACAGCCAACAACGGTCATGAGGCAAACCAGCTTATTTCCAATTCGGGAGGAGCCAGCATTGAAACCGTGCGTGCGATCAACAGAGCACAAAAATATTTTGTCGAAGAAACGAGGCTGGGCATTCCCATCATTCCATTTGATGAGGCCTTGCATGGTCTTGTCCGACAGGGAGCGGTTTCCTATCCACAATCCATTGCACTTGCGGCCAGTTTTGACACTTCGCTGATGAATGCAGTGGCTTCTCAGATCGCCTTTGAGGTTAAAGAACGTGGCATCCGGATGGTGCTGTCGCCGGTAGTGAATGTGGTATCTGATCCACGCTGGGGCAGGGTCGAGGAAACATATGGCGAAGACCCCTATCTTGTGACACAGATGGCACTGGCCTTTGTAAAGGCTTTCGAGCGCGAAGGCATTATTTCAACACCTAAGCATTTTGTGGTTAACTCAGGCGATGGCGGCCGGGATTCCTATCCCGTTCATTACAGCGAGCGTAATATGGAAGAAGTGTTTTATCCTCCGTTCAGAGCGCTTGTGAACCAGGTTTCTTTGCTCAGCATCATGACGGCTTACAATTCAGTCAATGGAAGACCCTGTTCGCAGCATGAATGGTTACTGAATGAGTTGCTGCGCAAGAGCTGGGGCTTCGACGGCTTTGTGATCAGCGATGCCGGAGCAACCGGAGGGGCCAATGTGTTGCATTTCACCGCAAAAGACTACACCGATGCCACCGTTCAGTCGCTCAATGCTGGGCTTGATGTCATTTTTCAAACATCTTTTGATCATTATCCGCTGTTTTACGATGCTTTTCAGAAAAAACGTATCGATCAGAGCGTCATCGACAGTGCTGTAGCCAGAGTGCTGCGGGCGAAATTTGAATTGGGCTTGTTTGAAAATCCATATGTAAATGAAAGATTGCTTCATAATGTCACCGTGCCCGATGTGCCATTGCAGGCTGCCCGCGAATCCATCGTGCTTTTGAAAAACCGTAATAACGCATTACCGCTGAGCCGAAACATCAAAGTGGCTGTGATTGGTCCAGATGCCGTTGAAGGACGTTTGGGAGGATACTCACGTCAAGGAAATGCTGAAGTGACCATCCTTGAGGGAATTCAGCATTCGGTTGGAACAGCCAATGTGGTTTACGCTGAGGGGTGTGGCAGATATTCGGATTCGCTGCAAGTCATTGCTCCGGATTTTCTGTTTCATATCGATCAAGGAAAGCAGATCCAAGGTCTCAAAGCAGAATATTTTAACAACATTTCCATGCAGGGAAAGCCTGTGCTTACCCGGGTTGATCCATCTGTTGATTTTGCATGGACACTTTTTTCTCCGCAGCATGGCGTGGTGAATTATGATTTTTATTCCGTACGCTGGACAGGCATGTTGAAATCACCAGGAAACCGTGTTTTTAATATCGGCTTGCGAGGCGATGACGGCTACAGACTTTATATCAATGATTCTTTAATTCTTGACAACTGGCAAAAGCAAAGCGTCAGAACGATAACGGTTCCTTATCGGTTTGAAGAAGGCAAAAACTATGCTTTACGGCTGGAGTTTTATGAAAGTGTCGGGAGCGCACATGTAGCATTGATGTGGGATGCGGGAATGAATACATCAGAAGAGGAAGAAATTGATTTTGCAGTGCAGACTGCACAATCGTGCGATGTGGCCGTGGTGGTTGCAGGTATCGAAGAAGGAGAATTCCGCGATCGTGCTTCTCTGCATTTACCTGGACGACAGGAAGAAATGATCAGGAAAATTGCGGCTGGCGGAAAACCAGTCATCGTTGTGCTTGTTGGCGGCGGACCTGTGATTGTGACAGATTTTGCCGATGATATTGACGGACTGCTTGCGGTATGGTATCCTGGCGATCAGGGTGGAACAGCGGTTGCTGATGTATTATTCGGACAATACAATCCTGCAGGACGGCTTCCGGTCGCATTTCCTTCAAGTGAAGCACAACTACCTTGGGTGTATTATCATCAGCCCACCGGTCGTGGCGATGATTATCTTGACATGAGCGGAAAACCTTATTACCCTTTTGGCTATGGTCTGAGTTATACGAACTTCACCTATTCGGCACTAAGCCTCGGAAGCAATCCTGTGTCTGCAAGCGAAAGCACCAGCGTTTCGTTTGTGCTCACCAACAGTGGGAAAACCGCAGGCGATGAAGTGGTACAACTGTACATACGCGACGAACTCGCTTCGGTTTCACGCCCCATGATGGAGCTGAAAGGGTTTCAGCGTGTTCACCTTGAAGCAGGTGAAAGTAAAACCATTGTGTTTGACATCACACCTGAGATGCTCAGCATGCTGAATGAACAAATGGAGCGGGTGGTTGAGCCGGGCACATTCCGCATCATGATTGGCGCTTCGTCGAACGACATCAGGCTAAGGGAAATTCTGAGGGTAGAATAAACTCAATTCCCATCACATGTCAAGTGGCTGTGCGTAAAGAAAAATTGAAGGAGCAAGTGTTCCGGATATCCGGTAATGCTGATGGTTTGAAGCAAAGGCTTGTTGAGGATTTGCAAGCCTTCGGGTGTATCTTTCAGAATGTTTTCGTTTTTGAAATCGCTCAGAATTCGAACAGCATTTTCATTACTCATTCCGCTTAGCTCTGCCAGATCCTTTCGGGAGATGTAATGTGGTATAATATCGTTTTTAAATACTTCGCCTGTGAGATACAGCAACACTTCGGCCATGCGCCCAATGGTTTGTTTGAGACTGAGGCATGTCATTTTATGAAACAGAATTTTATAGCTGTCGCAGAGCCATTTGCTGATTTGTTTATTGAATTTAGGATTGCTCATCATGAGTTTGATCACCGTCTCTTTCTCCACAAGAAACACAGTTGAAGGGATGAGCGCTACGGTTGAGAAATAGTAGTTGTTTCCAAAAAGCGATGAAAGCCCGATAAATTCGTAGGGTAGCGAAAGCATGAATGAATAGCTTTTGCTGGCTGCACCTTCGATATACGATTTGGTGGCGCCTTTGGCCAGCAGAATAAAATAAGATGTGTAGGCACCTTGCTTGCCAATGGTTTCACCCTTGCGAAAGTGCAGGGGGTTACGAAGCAACTGACCCGCTTCATGCATGTTCAACCCATAGGTTTTCAGCCATTCAATCAACCCATGATGTTCGCTTTGAATTTCCTTGATCCGGTCGCTTTCACTTCCGCTAAGTTCCTCGTCAACATTATGCGGTCGCAGTTTCTGAAGGGTGACAAAAATGGCAATTTTATCGGCAATGGCGTTAATGAGCTGCGTTTCTTCGGGGAGGAAGATGCCTTTTTCGAGTTTTACCGGTTTAATATAGTAGATGCGCAATTCGCCAATGATCTGGCCATAGGCTTTGATCAGGGCGCTTTGTTTGAGTTCGGTTCGATGTAGCGCTGGTCGTGAAAAAATTTGTTCACCGAGGATGATTTCAGCTTCGCAGATTTCCGGAAAACGCCATCCGGCAGGTAATATGTCGAGAAGTTTGGCCAACACGTCATGAACGTCCTGCTCAAGATTCGAGAGTATCTCGTCAACACTGTAAAGGCAATTCAACTCCTTTGCCCGTTCTTTCAGTTCTTCGATTTTCCATGTGGAATTGCCGTTGCTGTTCGCCGCCATAATGCAGTTCTGTAAAATAAGGGTTCAAAGGTAGTAGAAAAAAATCAAATGAAAGACTGATTTACGTCATGACGGGGTGTGATTTAATACATTTCGGCTTCGTTTATAATCGGTATGCGCAAATGTCACAGGCATGAAAAGTGGGGGTACTTTTGTCGCAGAATTTAAAACCCAACAATATGAACGTTGAAAAAATAATGCAGGACCTCGAGCGGAAAAATCCGGGTGAAGTAGAATACCTGCAGGCAGTACGCGAAGTACTGGAGTCAATTGAAGAAGTTGTAAACGAGAATCCACAGTTTGAAAAAGCCGGCATCGTTGAGCGCATTGTTGAGCCCGACCGCGTGCTGATGTTCAAAGTTCCCTGGGTTGACGACAATGGCAATGTGCAAGTGAATCGCGGATACCGTGTTCAGTTCAACAACGCCATCGGACCTTATAAAGGAGGTTTGCGTTTCCACCCCAGTGTGAATCTTTCAATTCTGAAATTCCTCGGTTTTGAGCAGATTTTCAAAAACAGCCTCACAACCCTGCCTATGGGTGGTGGTAAAGGTGGTTCCGATTTCGATCCTAAAGGAAAGAGCGACCGCGAAGTGATGCGTTTCTGCCAGAGCTTCATGCTCGAATTATGGAAACTCATTGGACCGGAAACCGACGTTCCTGCAGGTGACATCGGAGTAGGTGGACGTGAAATCGGTTTCATGTACGGTATGTACAAAAAACTTGCCCGCGAAAACACCGGCGTTCTCACTGGCAAAGGTCTTAACTGGGGTGGATCACTCATTCGTCCTGAAGCTACCGGATATGGCAACGTGTATTTTGCGGCTGAAATGCTGAAAACCAAAGGCATGAGCTTCGAAGGAAAAACTGTGGCCATTTCAGGTTTTGGCAACGTGGCTTGGGGCGCAGCGCTTAAAGTGACCCAACTTGGCGGTAAAGTGGTTACCATCAGCGGTCCTGACGGATACATTTACGATCCGGAAGGCATCACAGGTAAAAAAATCGACTATTTGCTCGAACTCCGCGCCAGCAACCAGGATATCGTGAAGCCTTACAGCTACGAATTCCCAAGCGCTCAGTTCATCCCTGGCAAACGCCCATGGGAAGTGAAAGTTGACATTGCTCTGCCTTGCGCAACCCAAAACGAACTCAACAAAGAGGATGCGCTCACCCTCGTGAAAAACGGTTGTGTTTGCGTTAGCGAAGGTGCCAACATGCCTTCTACCCCCGAAGCAATTGAAGTTTTCATGGAGCACAAAATTCTTTTCGCTCCCGGAAAAGCTTCTAACGCTGGTGGCGTAGCTACTTCAGGTCTTGAAATGACCCAAAACTCAATGAAACTGTCTTGGTCAAGCGAAGAAGTTGATCAACGTCTGCACCAAATCATGAAAGATATTCACGAAGCTTGTGTAAAACACGGAAAAGATGAAAACGGTTTTGTGAATTATGTAAAAGGTGCTAACGTAGCCGGTTTCCTCAAAGTGGCTTACAGCATGCTCGATCAGGGTATAATCTAACACGCTGCGTAAGCGGTTTAGACACTATATCACAAATTAAGGTTTGTTAATTGCAGGAAAGCCCCGTAATAACGGGGCTTTTTTTATTTAGTCTTTATTAAAATTTCTATTCAGGAAATTTATCAAACCAATTAATCTATACTTTCGTTCGCAAAAATCATACTCATGCGAATCGAACGTATTCATCAATTAACCGGGCAGGGAGATACGCTTCCGGACGAGGATCTGACGCTGATTGAGCCGGTGCTTGAGAAATTCAGGGGGCACCGTGGTGCCACCATCCCGGTGCTTCAGGGAATTCAGAACATTTACGGGTATTTACCAGCCGATGCCATTGTTAAAGCTGCAGAAACGCTGCAAATGAATGTCAGCGATGTGTATGGTGTGGCTACCTTTTACGCACAGTTCAGACTCAAGCCGGTAGGCAAGCATATTATTAAGGTATGCCATGGAACGGCCTGTCACGTGCAAAATGCCACTGCCATCACTGAAGCCTTGGAAGAAGCGCTTGATATAAAAGATGGTGAGACTACTCCCGACGGGCTTTTCACCCTTGAAAGTGTTGCCTGTTTGGGCTGTTGCTCACTTGCACCCGTGATGATGATCGGCGATGACACCTTTGGTAAACTGACAGGAAAGTCGTCGGTGAAAATAGTGAATGATATCCGCATAAAAGAAAAACAACAATAAGGTCAATCCATATGGCTACAACAAAAGTACTTGTAGGTCTGGCCAGTTGCGGCATTGCCGCCGGGGCCGGAAAAGTGTTTGATACAATCAGGGGACTTAAAGAAAGCGACGGGCTCGACTTTGAACTGCAGCGCACAGGTTGTGTGGGCATGTGTTATCGTGAGCCTTTGGTTGAAGTTATCGACGATTCCGGCAGTTATCTCTATGGCGAAGTCGATGCTGAGAAGGCCCTGGACATCATCAACAAGCATGTTCGCAATCATGAGCCGGTGCGTGATTACATCGTCCGAACCGATTTGTTTTCGTCGGTTGATGATGATTTCTGGAACGGACAGGTGAAAATCGCATTAAGAAACTGTGGCGTGATTGACCCTGAAAGCATTGAAGACTATCTCAAGTTTGATGGCTATCAGGCCATTCGTAAAATTGCGTCCGGGGGCATTAGTCGCGAGGATGTGATTCAGAAAATTCTTGATTCCGGTTTGCGCGGACGGGGTGGAGGAGGCTTTTCAACCGGAATGAAATGGAAATTTGCTTACAACAGCAAGAATGAGAAGAAATATGTGATTTGCAATGCGGATGAAGGCGATCCGGGTGCATTTATGGATCGTAGCCTTATTGAAGGTGATCCGCATGCCATTCTCGAAGGAATGATTATTGGCGCATATGCCATTGGTGCAAGTGATGGCGTGATTTATTGCCGTGCAGAGTATCCCCTTGCCATTAAGCGCCTTAATATTGCCATTGGCCAGGCGCGTGAAAAAGGCTTTTTAGGAAAGAATATTTGCGGTATCGACGGTTTTCATTTTGACTTATATGTCAAAGAAGGAGCCGGTGCATTTGTTTGTGGCGAAGAAACTGCTCTCATGGCGTCTATTGAGGGTGAAAGAGGCATGCCACGACGTCGACCACCCTTTCCTGCGGTTTCAGGATTGTTTAAAAAGCCGACCAACATCAACAATGTTGAAACCTGGGCAAACGTGCCCTGGATTATCAACAACGGCCCTGAGAAATATGCCGCCTATGGAACCGAGAAGAGCAAAGGAACCAAGGTTTTTGCACTGGCCGGAAAAATCAAGCATGGCGGACTCGTTGAAGTGCCCATGGGCGTTCCCCTTCGCGATGTAATTTTCAAACTTGGCGGCGGAATTCAAAATGACAAAAAATTCAAAGCAGTTCAACTGGGTGGCCCCTCGGGTGGTTGCATACCTGAGCACCTGATTGATACGCTAGTGGATTATGATTCGGTGACTGCAACTGGTGCCATAATGGGATCGGGAGGCATGGTGGTGATGGATGAGACCACCTGTATGGTTGATATGGCGCGTTTCTTTCTTGATTTTACGCAGAAAGAAAGCTGCGGCAAATGCACCTTTTGCCGCGTGGGAACAAAGCGGATGCTTGAGATTCTGACCCGCATCACTGAAGGTGAAGGCCGCGACGGGGATATTGAAATGCTGGAAGACCTTTCGTATCAGATCAAATCAGGAAGCTTGTGCGGGCTTGGACAAACTGCACCGAACCCCGTGCTGACGACCATTAAGTATTTCCGCAACGAATATGAAGCGCATATTTGCGACAAGAAATGTCCGGCGCATTCCTGCAAAAAATTGCTGACTTATACGGTTGATGAGGGAAAATGTACGGGATGTACGGTTTGTGCAAAGAACTGCCCAACGCAGGCCATTTCGGGCGAGCGCAAGCAACTTCACTTCATCGATCAGAGCGCTTGCATCCGCTGCGGTGTATGTTTCAGCAAATGTAAATTCGAAGCCATCAATCTTTCTTAAGTCTGAAAAAGCAATTGTTATGGAACCCATTAATGTAGTATTGAACGGAAAAAATGTAACGGCAAAGCCGGGAGAGAGCATTCTTGATCTTGCCGGCCGTTATGGTTATAAAATACCTACCCTGTGTCATGATCCAAGACTTGAACCGTTTTCATCATGTTTTGTATGCGTGGTTCATGTGGAAGGCATGCGTGGCTTACAGCCATCATGCTCAACAAAAGTCACCGAAGGGATGGTGATTGACACTGAACGCGACGATGTGAGAAAAAGTCGTAAGATGGCGCTGGAGCTGCTTTTAAGCAACCACTATGCTGATTGCCTTGGCCCCTGCAAGGAAACGTGCCCGGCCGGAGTTGATGTTCAGGGTTATATTTCCTTGATTGAAAAAGGCTTGTATAGCGAAGCAATAGGCTTAATCAAGGAACGGAATCCATTGCCGGCTATTTGCGGACGTGTGTGTGTGAGACCTTGCGAGTTGGCTTGCCGTCGTAATTTGCTTGGCGAAGGCAGCGGTGTTGGCATTGATTATCTGAAGAGGTATGCAGCTGACCGGGACCTTGAATCAGCACATCATTTCAAACCTGAGGTGGCCGCACCCAGCGGGAAAAAAGTTGCCATCATCGGAGGTGGCCCTGGTGGTTTATCAGCAGCATACTGGCTTGCACAACTGGGTCATCAGGCTGATATATATGAAGCCATGCCTCATGTTGGCGGATGGCTTCGGTACGGCATTCCCGAATACCGTCTTCCAAATGAAGTGATTGATCAGGAAGTAAGCACCATTACTGAGCTGGGAGTAAACATATTTACCGAAAAGAAATTGGGAAGCGACATATCGTATCGCGAAATCAAAGAAAAATACGATGCCACCATTCTTACGATCGGATCGCAGAAAGGCACCCTGGTTGGCGTTGAAGGTGAAGATGCCGATGGTGTTTTCAGCGGAATCGATTTTCTGCGAAACATGGAAGTGAGTGGTCAGCGTTATGATTTTCGCGGCAAGAAAATAGCCGTTGTTGGAGGCGGAAATACCGCCATGGACTGCTGCAGGACATCTATTCGTTGTGGTTCGACCGATGTGGTTGTGGTGTATCGACGTACTGAGGCTGAAATGCCGGCCAATCCGATTGAAATTCATGAATCGAAGCTCGAAGGTGTTAAATACGAATTGCTCACCGCTCCCGTGAAGATTCTCAAACATGAAGATGGTCGATTGAAAGGGATGGTGTGTCAGAAGATGGCTTTGGGTGAACCTGATGCTTCGGGTCGCCGCAGGCCGGTACCTGTTGAGGGAAGTGAATTTGTCATTGAACTCGATTATATTCTTGCTGCGATCGGACAGAAAACCGATGTGGATTTTATTGAGGATATGAACACTTACGCAGGAGCTGAGCTTAAGCTTACAAAATGGGGCGATATTGAAGCCGATCAGCAAACGCTGGCAACAAGTATTCCCGGGGTCTTTGCTGCCGGAGACGGCGTAACCGGACCTGCAACAGCCATTGCAGCAATTGCACAGGCAAGAATTGCCGTGAACAGTTGCCATCAGTTTTTGAATGGAAAACCGATTGTAGCAGAACCAAAAGAGTTTTTTAGTCGCAAGGAAAATTTCCGCAAGCAGGAAGCAGCCGAATATTCAAACCGCTTTAAGCAGCAGCTTCGTGAAGAAATGCCGGTGCTGGAGCCATCGGATCGTTTAAATTTCAACGAGGTTGAACTTGGATATGCCTCATGTGATGTTGCGGCAAAGGAAACGGGTCGCTGTCTCGAATGTGGTTGCGGAGCCCTTTACACTTGTGATCTGAAAAAGCACGCCACAGATTATGATGCGGTGCAGAATCATTTTTCGGGTGTATTCATGGAGCATCATACTGATTTCTCGCATCCGTATATTGAAATTGATCAGAACAAATGTGTGCTTTGCGGTCGTTGTATCAGAATTTGCAAGGAGGTCGTCGGTGCTTCTGCTCTCGGATTTGTGAACCGGGGTTTTGAAACATATGTGGCACCGGCCATGGGGAAAAGTCTTAAGGATACCCCGTGCGAAAGTTGCGGAATGTGCATCAGTACATGCCCGACAGGTGCCATGTCGGAAAACAAATTGTTCAAACCGGGCCCTTTAAAAACAGAATCGTTTAAAACCATCTGTAATTATTGTTCGGTCGGCTGCGAACTAGAGGTTCATCATCGGGGCGGATTTGTGCATGGTGTCAGTGGCGCTGCAGGTTTGGTGAACAGCGATGGGAATCTGTGTAACAGCGGTCGTTTTGGTTATGGATACATGAACGACAAAGCCAGGGTGTTGAGTCCACGTAAAAAAGTCAGCGGGCAATGGGTTGACATTAGCTGGAGTGAGGCATTTGACATGATTCAAAGCAGGATCAGGCAAAGCGATCCCGATCAGAATGCGTTTATGGCTGGCGCAAGACTGTCGAATGAGGAGCAATACTATATTCAAAAAGTAGCCAGGGCAGGTGCGCGTACCAATAACGTAGGAAGCTTCCATTATCTTGAGCGCGGCAAGGGTTACAGTGCCAATGCGCGTCATCAGGTTCCTTTCACGGCATTGAAAGAGGCAGAAGCCATCTGGGTACTGAGCCCTGAAATCAGCCGGGCCAATGGTGTGGCTGGCTTTTTCATTCAGAATGCCCGGCATACAAAAGAAATACCGGTAACCCTTCTTACCGATCAGGCTCAACCTATGATGGATCATAAGGCAGATCGGGTGATCAGGGTTTCATCGCGCTATGCGCTTATTAAAGCAATGAGCTATCATTTGCTGCAACAGAATCAGGAGAATGCCCTTTTTATAAAGGATCGTACAAGCGGATTTGAAGCATGGAAAGCAGCAATGATGAAGCTCGATTTCAATCAGCTTGTGATGGATTCGGGGCTCGAGGCCGAAGAGGTGAAAAGACTCGCTGATGAATACAACAAAACTGCGCGAACGGTATTGGTTTATGCCGAAGCAGGAACTTCCTCACAATTGGCGCTGGAGATTCAGAATCTTGCTCTGCTCACAGGAAAGCACTCGAAAACGGCATCAGGAATCATTGCTTTGAAAGCAAAGAACAATTCGCAGGGATTACGCGACATGGGATTATGCCCAAAAACAGCACCTGGAGGTCGTTTCATAGCTGACGCAGTTCCATTACTTGAACAAACCTGGGGTGTAAAGGGTCTGCCTTCAAATGGTCAGTTCAGCCTGGCTGAACGATTAACCAGTGGTTCAGTGAAGAACCTGTTTGTATTTGGGGAAGATCCTATCGGAACCGCCATTCAGGCTGATGGAATGAAGCAGATGATTGATCCTGTTGCATTTTTGGTAGTAGCTGATTATTTTATGACTGCGACAGCCGAAGCCGCAGAGTTGTTTCTGCCCATGTCGTTCCCACACGAAACAGGAGGTACATTTACCAACACACAAGGAATGATTCAGCGCTTTGAAGCAGTGCTTGATCCTGCCTGTGGAATTGATAATATTGCCATACTGAATGGAATTGCCGTTGGATTGGGATTAACAGCATATGCCGGTGCTGACGTGATTTTCGAGGAAATTGCCGGGTTACTGCCAGTTGAACCGACTCAGGTATTTACTTTTGAAGAGACGCTTGCCGATCAGCCAAAGAATTTATGTTTTTTGGGGGGAGATCATCTGGTGTTGAAGCATCAGAAGAACATGTCAACTTTGATGAACTAAACAATTGAAATCATGGAAAAGTTTGAAACGTTGAATGACATACTTGACTTTGCTATTGGACAGGAGCAAAGTGCAGTTGAGTTTTACACCCGATTGGCAGCCAGTGCAAGGACGACAGACATGAAGGCTGTTTTTGAGGAATTTGCCCGCGAAGAAATTGGGCACAAAGCCCGGCTTGTGAAAATCAGAGAGGAGCAGCTGTTCGATTTGCCGAAGGAGAAGGTGGCTGATTTGAAAATTGCCGATTACATTGCCTATCCTGATGTGAAAGAGGGTATTACATATGACGAGGCTCTGAAGGTAGCGATGGCTCGAGAGAAGGCAGCATTCAAACTTTACACCCGTCTTGCAGAAAGCACTGAACATTCGGGTATGAAGGATGTTTTTCGT
>CAZLHV010000034.1:0-21602 GCA_964559205.1 uncultured Bacteroidaceae bacterium | reverse complement strand
TATCTTTGTCCTCCAGAATAATTGATTCATAATAAGTAAGGCTGCTTATCATGTTTTTCAATTAAAGAGCTTTCAATTTGTGAAAATCTTTAAGATATTGTTTGAAAAAATCTTTTGGATCAAAAATCATAAGGCTTTTTATTAGTTAATCTATTTCTCGAAAATAATAATTCAACATCTCCCCCATCCAACCTCCCAAATCCCAATCAGCTCAGAAATGCAATACACAAACTTACAATAATATTTCAAAATATTTCAAGATCCGGGGCTTGTGTTAGTCCCTTATTTTTTCACTGTTTGAGCTCGTAGTATGCCATTTGTGTGTCATGACAGCATTCACAGTCCACCAATCTCTATTTCGCCCCTGAAAGCTCCTTTTTCGTCAGCGCCACAACACCTTGCAATGGTTCTCCACGTCTTTGAACGGTTTGAATTGCGCTTCGCAATACTGCAACTCCATTTTGCATGACTTGAAGTGTGCTTTGAATGACTGTAACTTCATTTTGAATGACTGCAACATCGTTTTGCACGACTCGAAGTCTGTTTTGCACCACTGCAACTTCATTTTGCATTCCTGTCACTTCGTTTTGCACGACTGTAACTGCGCTTTGAACTATTGCAACTGCATTTTGCATCACTGCAACTTCATTTTGCACTACATGAAGTGTGTTTTGCACTACTGCAACTTCATTTTGCACTACTTGAAGCGTGCTTTGCACAACTCAAACTGCATTTTGCACTACTTGAAGCGGGTTTTGCATGACTGCAACTTCATTTTGCATCACTGCAACATCGTTTTGCACTACTGTAACTGCATTTTGCACTACTGTAACTGCGTTTTGCATTACTGTAACTACGCTTTGAACTACTGCAACTGCATTTTGCATTACTGCAACTCCATTTTGCACTACTGTAACTGCATTTTGCATGACTTGAAGTGTGCTTTGCATGACTGTCACTTCAATTAGCGACAATTAACAATTAATTAAACTTAAAGTTAGTTAGTGCAAACTAACAAAATGTTACTTTTGTCAAAAATATCTCCCATGGCATACAATCTTGAAGAGTTGATCAGTACCATTTTGCATAAAAGCGAGTTGCTCGAAGAAGAAATGAAGCAGCAATCGGATTTGAAAATTCTGACAGCGCGTCAGCTCACATGCATTGAACTCATCAACGAAATGAAAAATCCAACACTCACCGAGTTGGCTCAAAATCTTCAGATAACAAAGCCTTCGGCGTCGCTTATGCTCGATCGTTTACACGAATGTGGATTAATTACCCGTGCAAAATCGGATAGCGACCGTCGGTCGGCCCATGTTCACCTAACCGAAAAAGGCGAAAAAGCAGCTCAAATACATACCGAACTTCACCAGAAAATTGCATCGCTGCTTACGCAAGGTCTTTCGGAATCGGAAAAAGAAATCCTTATTGTTTTACTCAACAAGGCCGTTCATTCGATGAAAATCTCACAAAATTAAGCGGCATCAAGAATATTTTTACATCATTTACTTCTGAAAAAAACATCATGGACAAAAGCAAGGCAGGATACACCGAAGGGATCGTATCCGTAGTCATCAACACCGCTTTATTCGGATTGAAAATGTGGGCTGGAATTGTAACCGGTTCATTGGCACTCACAGCCGATGCATGGCACACACTCTCCGATTCATTGAGCTCAATTTTTGTCATTGGAGGGGTAAAGCTTTCAACACGCAAGCCCGACCGAAAGCACCCATTTGGTCACGGACGATGGGAACAAATCACTGCCATTTTCATCGGCGTTTTGCTTGGAATAATTGCATTTAGTTTTATGCAAGACTCAATTATTTCGATGCGCGACCGGGATTCGGCCAATTTCGGGATGCTGGCCATTGTGGTTACCATTGTTTCAATTGTTGTGAAAGAAGCGTTGGCACAATATGCCTTCTACATTTACCGAAAAACAGGCAATGTGTCCATTAAAGCCGATGGCTGGCATCATCGTTCCGATGCACTTTCGTCGGTTGCAGTGCTTATTGGAATATTTTTCGCCGGTACATATTGGTGGATTGACAGTTTATTAGGCATCATCATTTCATTAATGCTATTCTATGCCACATACGAAATTATCAGAGACGCCATCAATCAATTGCTGGGCGAAGAACCAAGCCCCGAACTGATTTTAGAAATCGATAAGTTGATTAAAGAAACATATTCTGACAACATTGAACCACATCATTACCACATTCACAACTATGTGGCTCATCGCGAACTCACCTTTCACATCAAACTCGATGGCTCAATCAATATCGAAACGGGTCATCAAATGACAACCAGACTCGAAGAACTCATATTCGAAAAGCTGAATATTGTTTCAACAGTACATGTTGAACCCAAAAATTTCTTTCACAAATTCGATTGACAATGATAAAGCGACTTATCGGAAACGCAAGTATTCATCCAGTGTTTTTTTACAGTGGAAAATTTGCTGGATATTTTATTTGGGTTTATGCCGTATGGCGAGCCTTCGGGCAAAAGCCGGGAGGCATAATTCCAAATCTATATGCTGAATGCATTTCTATTGCACTACTGATAGCCGCATTGCTAATGGTTGTATTGAGTTTGATTAATCTTGGCAAATCGACCCGACTTGGCTTGCCAACCGAGAATACCATTTTCAAAAGCGGTGGTTTGTACCGGATAAGCCGAAATCCAATGTACGTTGGCTTCAATTTGCTGAGTATTGCGGCACTTGTTTATCTTCAAAGCATTTTGGTGCTGGTAGCTGCGGCATACAGTATTGCCATTTACCATTTCATAATTCTGGCAGAAGAAAAATTCCTTTTGCAACGCTTCAGGCATCAATATCAGCAATATTCAAAAAAAGTGAGAAGATATTTGTAAAGAATGATGAGTTTTTCTAAGTAACAGTCTTGCTTTCCCTAATATGGAAATTGTGGTCTTCTATTGTCTACAAAAAAAGCAGTCACATTGAGTGTCCGCCTACCGGCGGATGTATCGAAATGCGACTGCTTTTCTACCGTAAAGTTTTTCCTCATCTACGATTATAATGGAAATTTAGACAGTTACTAAGACCCGCTTCTGTTAAAGGCTCTACCAGCCACAATTCCTATTCCTCAACAATCACAATGCTTTCAATCTCATCGCCCGGACGAATGGCATCGATCACTTCAAGGCCTTCGCTGACTTTTCCAAAGCAGGTGTGTTTGCGGTCGAGGTGAGCCGTGTTTTGGCGGTTGTGGCAGATAAAAAACTGCGAACCACCCGTATCCTTGCCTGCATGTGCCATCGAAAGCACGCCGCGATCGTGATACTGATTGCCGCCACTGGTTTCACATTTAATGGTGTATCCCGGGCCACCGGCGCCGGTTCCATTCGGGCAGCCGCCCTGAATCACAAATTCGGGAATCACACGGTGGAAATTCAGACCGTCGTAAAAACCGCTTTTGGCCAGTTTTACAAAGTTGGCTACGGTGTTCGGAGCGTCCTGTTCAAAGAATTCCACCTTCATGGTGCCGCGTGCGGTATGGATGAGTGCTTTCATGATGAAGACAAATTGTTTGTGCAAAATTAGCATTTTTCCTGTTGACAATGTCAGCAATGGCTTGCCCGGTGCAACGATATGTTACCAGATCAGCGGGTGATCAACAAGCGTTTGGTTTCAATGCCTTGCTCACCGATGAAAGAAACCACATAGGAACCGGGTTCCAGCTTCATGTGTGCAGCTGTTTGTTCTATGCCGCATTGCGTTTCCGACACCAGGCGTCCGTCCATGGTTCCGATGCGCAGCCTTCCTGTTCCGGACCACGCAAAGTTGACCACCTCGTCCGAGGGATTGGGATACATGGTAAACAGAGTCAGCGTCGGCTCATCGATCGAAAAGCTCTGCACATCAATGCACTTGGAAGTATCGGTGCAAGCGCCTGAAGAAATAACCACCGCATATTCGCCGCTGCCCGGATGAACAAATTCGCGGTTTGTTTCGCCGCTCAGTGCAACAAATCCTGAGCTGCAGTCATACCATTGGTAAGTGGCTCCGCCGAGGTTGGCAATCAGTGAGCTGTCGGTGAGATTCACCTGGGTGTCGATGCCAATGATGCTGACGCTTCCAAGCACCGATGCTGAGCCTGCAATGCCGGTAACAGTTAGTTTAGTGGTGTAGTTTCCTGCCACATCATAATAGACCGGACCCGGATCCATTGCAGTCGATGTGGCCGGTGTGCCCCCTGCAAATTCCCAGTAATATTGGGTTGCATCGTCCGTTCCGGCATAACTGTAGTCAATGGTATTTCCGCGACAAACAAGGTGGCTGCTCAGCGTCATTTCAGGCTCGGGAGGAAACAATCCTGAAAATTCTACCGAATTCAGAATGCGGCGGTCACCCAAAGCGGACCCGTCGTAATTGCATACAAACCCAATGAGGGTAATGTTATTTTCGTTCCATGATGCATTCAATGCGGTCGAAAAATGATAGGTGGCCGTGGTTCCCAGGGTAACCGAAGCAGGGATATAGCCTGAAATGCCCCATGCGCCTCCCAGATAGTCGCGTGCTACATACAGGTGTTCGTAACCAATAATTGGATTGCCAGCCCCATAATAGGGATGTCCCGGGGTTGAATTATCATAATTCACCTGATCATAGCCTGAGCCGGTACCAGTCACCATGTCTTCGCTCACAATGCAGTTGAATCGCATGTCGCCGGCTTCTGCTCCGGTAAACACTGCTTTAATGTAAACGTCGAGCAGCCTCGTCCCCGAATTGTATCGTATGGAATCGAAGGAGACGGTAACGGTTGCCGGCGTCTGCAGCATGGTGCCGGTGGTCGAAAGCCATGAACCCCGCGAATAGAGCGTGCCTGTACGGTTCAAAACAGCCTGGGGATAGGCAGGCGAATAAAACCCGGTCAGATCCGATTCCTCCGAAATGGTCATGGCATCGCCGTTATGAATGTTCACGGCAATAGCGTTCTCGTAGTCGCTCAAAACCGTTTCAAGCTTAACTGCACCATCGGGAGAATAACCTGACCATGAACCCGTAAAAACCTCAATCAATACTTTGGGAATAGAAAACTGTGCATTGACCTGCAGTCCCGTTAAAAGGATTATTGTGCTGATAAATGTTGATAATTTTTGCATTGGTGGAGTTTTTGCAAAGATAGCAGATATATTACTGGTTTTCACTCCGGAACTTTCCGGAGATTGTTTTGAGCACAGGGTTCAGTGGGCATGTTTGTTCTTATCGAAATATTGCTCAGTTACATGGAGCAACTCAAACACTCATCTTTTTTCTGATTTCATCAAAGCGCTCCCAAAAAGCTGGCAATGGTGCAATGATGCTGATTTCATTATTTGTAATCGGGTGGGAAAATCTGATCTCTCTGGCGTGCAGGAACAAAAAAGGTATGCCCAATTGATTTGCGAAATAGTGGTTATGGTGCCGGTTTCCATGCTTTGGATCTCCAATAACCGGATGGGCAATTTTATTGGCATGAACCCTTAGTTGATGAAGCCTGCCAGTTTTTGGCTCCATTTCAACCAGACTGTACCTGGCTGTGGAGTAGGGTGGAATTTCAAAATTCAGTTCATACTTGTCTTTGCATTGATAAGTGGTCAGGGCTTCGCGGTAGTGACCGCGGTCGTTTCTTACAGGCGAATCGATAATCCCTGCGTCATTGGTGTGTCCACGCAAAAGAGCGAGGTAGATTTTTGAAATTTTCTGGTCATCGAATAATTTCTGAAAGACTGACACATCGCTTCTCCGTTTGGCGAGCAATACAATTCCGGATGTTTTTCTGTCGAGCCTGTGAAGCGGAAACACGTGGGGCACATTGTGTTCTTTCAGCAATTCAAGCAACGTCATCTCGTTTTCGCAGCCTGAATAGGCCGAATGATGAACAAGGACATTGGCGGGCTTGTTTACTGCCATGGCGATGTCGTCTTCCCAAAGAATTTCGCATTGCATTTTGCAAAGATAAACTTCCGTTGACATATAAACCGGATCGTGCCCAGCGTGCAATATCTTAAGAGCGTGATCGTTTTAATTCAACAAAGGCAAATTCATGAAAATTCTGATTTTTCTAAGCTGGCTTTTTTCGGCGACAATCGTCGCATTTGCACAGCAAAAGCCCGTGGCAAGCGTTTGTTTCAACTCCGGCAAGCATCAGTTGGATGTGAGCGCGTGCAGGGTGCTTGATTCTTTGGTCGTGCTTTGCCGCGATTCCGGTGTTATCATCGTTGGCATTTCAGGCTTTTGCGATTCGGTTGGTTCAACCGGGTATAATCAGGTGTTGTCGGAAAATCGCGCCAACGAGGTTCAATCTTATTTATCTCTGAAAGGCATTGACCTCAAAGGTGCTTCGATTGAAGGTAAAAACGAAACGCAGCAATTTGCCGGTGATCAGTTTTATCGAAACCGAAGGGTTGATATTTTCTTAAACAAGCCGCCTGTAAAAATGGTTTCGGCTTTGGAGGAAAAGATTTCGCAAGCAGAAGAGGGCGATCTGATCAGGCTGGAAAATATCACATTCTATAACAATTCAAGCCGCCCATTGCCTGAATCAATGCCTGTTTTTGAAGAGTTGTATCAAATCATGCTGTCACAGCCAACGCTTCAGATTGCTATCGAAGGCCATATTTGTTGCATTCATTATGACGATACAAATCTTTCGGGTGAGCGCGCACAGGTGGTGTATGACTATCTGTTAAACAAAGGAATTGATCCGGGCCGGATGTCATATCAGGGCTTTGGACACACGCGTCCTCTGAACGAAGAACGAACCGAAGCTGAAAAGCAAATGAACAGAAGGGTAGAGATCAGGGTCGTGAAGAAATAATTTTAATGAATTATTTGCCCAATATGCGTATCGTTTTTATTCATTGTTGCCATTAGGCGCATTAACGAATTTTCGTTCGCCATCTTTCATTCACAAAGAAAATAGTATTTTTGCGTCATGGCAAAACACCGAAAAACTTCTGTTAGGCTTGGCGGCTCCTATGTAACACTGATGATCAGCATTTCGTTG
Organism: uncultured Bacteroidaceae bacterium; assembly: GCA_964559205.1. GTDB lineage: Bacteria > Bacteroidota > Bacteroidia > Bacteroidales > DTU049 > GWF2-43-63. Next base: position 14,577 of record CAZLHV010000034.1, on the reverse strand, counting down.
GTGATGCTCATGCTGGGATTGTCCGGGCTGTTTCTTCTGCATTCAAACCGGTTAACAGATTATGTGAAAGAAAATTTTCTGGTTACGGTCATGTTTAAGGACAGTTTGCCTGATGCTGAGATGCTTACCTTGCAAAAACGGCTTCAGTTAAACACTTCGGTGAAATCATGTGTGATGGTGTCGCCCGAAGAGGCGGCTGCCAGAATGGAAGAAGATTATGGTCAGGATTTTATTGAACCACTGGGATTTATCCCCATTCCGCCATCGCTTGAAATCACCATGAAGCCAGAATTTGCCACCGACGAACTGATTGATGCACTTGTTCAGGAAATCAGGAGAGAGCCTATCGTGGGTGATGTTTACTACGATAAGGATCTGGTGAATGAAGTCAATGTGAATTCAGGCACCGTATCACTCATCCTGTTTGCGTTTGCCGCTTTGGTGTTTTTAATTTCATACAGTTTGATCAATAATACAATACGCCTGGCAGTTTATTCGCGGCGTTTTTTAATTCGCAGCATGTTGCTTGTGGGCGCAACCCGCGGATTCATCAGGCGTCCTTTCCTGATACAGTCTGTATGGATGGGGCTTGTAAGTAGTTTGCTTGCTGTGGTGATGCTCGAAGGAGTGATTATTGTCATCAACAATCAGTTGCCGGAATTGAAGGCTGTTCAGGACGAAACTCTGGTTTATCTGCTTTTCGGGGCAGTCTTGTGTTCAGGGGTTTTTATCTCATGGATATCATCATGGTCAGCCCTCAACCGATATATTCGGATCAATACAGACTATTTATACCATTAACAACTCACTCTGCCGGAAATATAGCACAATAGGCATTGTATCGTGCATAGATTTCTTTTACAAAACGGTCGGCATACCATGGGTTGATGTAGCCATAGCGGACAATCGGGTCGTTGTAAAATTGCGACTTTGTTTTGCAGCGCAGGCATTCGAGCACTACAGGATAGGTGAGCGGCAATTTGTTCATTTTTTTTGCCAGGGCAAATGCATCGAAAAAGTGCGGCATGCCTAAATTATAGGCTGCAATCACCACCTTTTCGCGCTCGTTCTTGTCGAGAACAAAAGGGGCGAATGCCGAATCCATGTAATGAATTAATTGAAGTCCGCCCCGAATCTGTTCATGAACCTTGCTGCCCGGAAAAACGCCAAATTGAGCAGCAGTGACCGGCATAAGCTGCATGATGCCGAAAGCACCACCCGGGCTGGTGAAGCCGGGAGTGAAACGCGACTCCTGATAAATAAGCGATGAAATGAGTCGCCAATCCCAATCAATAATACGGCTGTATTTTTTTATACTGTCGTCGTAGGCACTCAGACGTCCTTTTGACAGGCTGAGCTCGACGGGTTCGCTCAGCAGGTACAGAATAGGATGGTCGAAATATTTTCGCTGAAGAAAGGCAAGATTGCCGTTTTGTTTAAACTTCACAATCCATTCATTGAGCGCATTTCGGAATCGTATGGCTTTTTCGTTCACCGCCCATGCCACAGGTTTTGGCGGTGAAATGGCCAATGAGAAATCGAGCTGCGGAAAATAGGCCTTCACGGTTCTTGCCAGATGTTCGTCGCAAATGGTGTACAGGATATTTCCACTGGCCACTGCTGCGGTGAGGTCTTCGGTGCCTGCTTTTTCAACAGAATGAATATTGATGTCGATTTTCAGGCTGTCTTCGAGCTTCTCAAGTTGCCTTTGATAAATGGTTTTTCGTGGAATGACGACCGTTTTACCATCCAGTTCCTTCAGGTCATTGAGGACAGCATGAGAAGAGTTGTCGCTCCGCTGAACAAGGATCGAACGCATTTCGTAAAGCGGTTCAGTAAAGGCGATCCGTGGATAGCGGTTGCTGTCGATCGTTAGTTCCATGGCAATGAGGTCGCATTCGCCAAAGGCAGTTTTCTGAAAGGCTTTTTCGACATCGTTGCTGACCGACAAATCGAGAAACCAAGCGAAATCGTGGCACAACTGCTGCACCATTTCGAACTGATAGCCCATGGGAGTGCCTTTATATACGAAATAGCTGACCGAGTTGTAACCCATCACCACATGAAGGGTGTCTGAGGAATGAATATGCTGCAGGTCGCGGTATTTCACCGGATCAGCATTTCTGAGGGATTTTTCCTGAAACGATTCCCATCCTATCAGTGCGGCAATACAAAGAAAAAATGCAATAACCGGGATGAATGGTTTGATCATCGTGTTGATTAAAGTGAAAAGAATGTGCAAGTTACGCATTTTTTTTAATATGGAATTTGTGCGGCTTTATTTGCGGCACTTCCGAATCTTTATGATCCTTTTTGTATTTGTAAGATTTGAAAAGAGCAGCATTAAACGTGTGAGCAATATTGTATTTTCGTTGTATGAATCGTAGCTGGTTAATTTGGCTGTTCTTGTTAATGAATATTTTCGGTGTTCGTTGTATCGCACATCAGCATGTCGATACAGACACGTACTATGTCGTTTTTCATGTTGTTTTTGAAGAAACGGCACAACCTGTCTTTGACGCAGAAATCAGGATGGAGGGAAGTGACGGAAGTCTTGTAACAGTATATACAGATAGTGCAGGGTATTGCGATATTTCAAATTTGTCCGGAGAAAATTCCTATTCATTGTATATCGATAAGCATTTATGTTTCACCGAAAGGCGTAAAATCAGGCCTCATGACTCGTGTTTCATGAATACGGTAGTTGAAATCAGGCTTGTTCCAATTGTGATTGATTTTATTCATCTTCCAGTTTTTCAGTTTAATCATGGATCAGCAAAAATCAAACATGACTTACTTTCATCTGATGTTATTGAAGAAATAAATCGCTTTTTGAAAGATAATCCTTCAACCATTCTGCAAATCAATGGATACAGTGAACCTGACGAGAGGAGCGGTCTTGAGAAAAAGCGCGCACTGAACATTTATCAATATTGCATTAAAGCCGGTGCCGACCCAGATCGAATCAAAGTTAACACACAGTCCGCACGTCATGCGGTTATTCGATACAATTACGATGGTTGTCATCCTGTTCCTGTAAACTTTTTCATCACCAAAGAGTTTCTGAAGACAAGATCGAAAGCAGATCGGCAGCGCATCAGACATGAATGCCGGCAGGTGCGTTTTGAAATCTTTGCAATAGAAAACATTTCTGATAAAAAAAATGAATAAACAGTGCATCTTTCTGATCATGCTATTTGCGATGATGATATCAGGCAAAACATATCATTGTTACGCACAGGAAAAAGTTGAACCCACAATACATTTGACCATTTCGGTGATCGCTGACTCCACCGGCAAACCCATTACTGGCGCGAAAATACATATTGAAGGTTCTGATGGTAGCGTACAAACTGATTCAACCAATGAAAGCGGAATCGCATGCTTTTTTGCCGTGAGAAGGAATGTGTTTTATAATATCTGTGTTTCTTCGCCAAAATACTATACTGAAAAGCATAAACTGTTTCTGACTGATGCCGTTGGTGAGCAGCAATTGAAATTCAGGATGATGAGGATTCCTATCCTTGGCAATTCACTTCCGAAACTGTATTTCCGAAAAAATTTGAAACGATTGAAATGGAAAAGTAAAAAAGAGTTAGAAACAATGAGCGCAATCATGGAAGAGAATCGGCATATCATCATGACAATCTGGTGCAGCCCTGATCAGGAAGAAGAATCTCAAACCAGACAAAAGATGGTTGAAAAGGTCAGAGAAATGATTGTGCAGCATGACATCGAGATAAGCCGCATCATTATTGACACAGCCGATGTGAGTAAATCGGACAGGCCTGAGTTTTTGATAGAGCAGGAATTGCAGATTAAGCAGCGGGTCAGGTTGTTTTCAAAAGCGAAAAACGGAATTCAAAGATGACAACGGCATCGATCGCCCGGAGTGGTTTATTTCAGAATTTCTTCAGGTGGTTGACATCATCAGGATGCATACTGCATATTTTCAAATGCCAAAAGAAATCATCACCCAGGTAGCGTGATAAAAAGAAATTGTATTTTTGATTTGAATTTAGCCTGAATGGACAACGAGCAATATGGAACGCCAGTGTATTTTGCCATGGATTATTGATATGCGGTGAATATGCTTGACCTATAATCTTGCTCAGGGCATAAGCGATGAGTGGTTTTCAATAATGAAAAGTTCGACAGGTTTGGCAATGAGGGCAACGATATATTGCAATAGTTGATCATGGCAGAAAAGGATTGATGGATGGAAAAGAAAAGAGCACCAGGAAACAGAACGATTACGATTGATGTGAAGGAAAGATCAGTGCTGCAAAGTCGTTTGCATGTGGCCAAAAAGAAGATGTCAGTTTCAGATATGATCAACAAGACGTTTCATAACGACTTGCTTGAGATCATGGCTTTTTTCCCAGAGCATTCGGTCGACTTAATGATTATTGATCCTCCGTATAATCTTGATAAGGATTTTAACGGCTTTCGTTTCAACAGGACCGACGATGACGCATATCTGTCGTATCTTGAGAGTTGGTTTCCGGCTTTAATCAGACTATTAAAGCCCAATGGCAGCTTGTACATATGCGGCGACTGGAGGTGTACTTCAGCATTGTATCAGATCGTATCCAAATATCTTAAGGTTCGAAACAGGATTATCTGGCAACGTGAGAAAGGCAGAGGAGCAAAAGCCAACTGGAAAAACTGCTCTGAAGATATTTGGTTTGCAACCTCATCGGATGATTATTACTTCGACGTGGAATCGGTGAAGCTGAAAAGGAAAGTACTTGCGCCATACAAAAAAAACGGCCAGCCAAAGGATTGGGAAGAAAGTAAAGACGGAAAGTTTCGTCTAACCCATCCATCGAATTTCTGGGACGATATTACTGTCCCGTATTGGTCAATGGCAGAAAACACCGACCACCCCACGCAGAAGCCCGAAAAACTCATTGCGAAGCTCATTCTGGCGAGTTGTCCTGTGGGTGGTCTGGTTCTGGACCCTTTTCTCGGCTCGGGAACAACATCGGTTGTAGCCCGAAAACTTCAAAGGAATTATTGCGGCATTGAATTGAATGAAGCGTATTGTATTCTTGCGGAAAAAAGATTAGAGCTGGCCTTGCATGATCAGCGTATTCAGGGTTATTCTGATGGTGTTTTCTGGGAGCGAAACTCCTTGCCCATGCAAAAGGTGTCTGGTACCCGCACTGTAGAATAACCAAAGAAATTCTTGTGGGTGTTTTTTTTTGACATGGGTCAGTCAGAAGGGTTACTATTATTGCCTTGAAGCGAAGCGCACCGGAAATGAATACAACTTACATTATTTGAAGCATCGAAGCCTTCTTGTGCCCGGTGGATCCTGATTGCATTTTTTTACTCAACGACTTGACGGAGATTTGTCATTTTTTGAATCAAATTTCAGTTCAAAAGGAATAGAAATAGATTTCATGCGGGCTTCCGTTTGCCACAATGCCACAGAATGTGCTGCCTGCGCCTTGCCATTTGTCCCAAATTCCCTTAAGTTTTGGCAGTGCTTTTTCTGCACCCCGATTTTTCGTATTTTTGCACCTTGTTTTTGAAAATCCGCTGAAATGAAGGGTAAATACAACGAGTACAAGCAATTACAGCTAACAAGTCTGGCCGATGAGATCAGACAATGGTGGGACAACAACGACGTTTTTCGCAAAAGCATTGACACACGCGAAGGCCGGCCCGAATATGTTTTTTACGAAGGTCCGCCCAGTGCCAATGGCATGCCGGGCATTCACCATGTAATGGCCCGAACCATCAAGGATTTGTTTTGCCGGTACCAAACACTGAAAGGCTTTCAGGTGAAACGTAAAGCCGGTTGGGATACCCACGGGCTGCCGGTGGAAATTGGCGTGGAAAAGAAATTGGGCATAACCAAGGAAGATATTGGCAAAAGCATTTCGGTGGAGGAATACAACGACGAGTGCCGCCGCGAAGTAATGAAATATAAAGAAGAATGGGATGAGCTGACCCGCCGCATGGGATACTGGGTCGATCTGCAGCACCCCTATATTACCTTCGACAACAAATACATCGAATCGGTCTGGTATCTGTTGAAGCAGTTGTTCGACAAAAACCTGCTGTATAAGGGCTATACCATTCAGCCATTTTCACCTGCGGCCGGAACAGGCCTCAGTACCCATGAACTCAATCAGCCCGGATGCTACAAGAATGTAAAGGACAACAGTCTTGTGGCCCAGTTTAAGGTGGTTCGAAACGAACACAGCGAGTTCATGTTTCAAACTGAAGGAATCAACGGCAATGTGTATATCCTTGCATGGACCACCACCCCCTGGACCTTGCCTTCGAACACCGGTTTGGCTGTTGGCGAACAGATTGACTATCACCTTGTTCAAACATTCAATCCATATACTTTTGAGCCACAGGCGGTTGTATTGGGAGCTCCCTTGCTTAGCCGTTGGTTTCCTGCCGAGAATGAAAATCTGAGTTTCGACGAGTATCAGCCGGGACAGAAAAACATTCCGTTCAGGATTCTTGCTACATGGAAAGGTGCTCAGTTGTGCGGAATGCGATATGAACAACTGATGCCTTTTGCTCAGCCAGCCGAAGGTGATCCGTTTCGGGTGATCCCCGGTGATTTTGTAACCACCGAAGATGGAACAGGCATTGTGCATATTGCCCCCAGTTTTGGTGCCGATGACTTCAGGGTAGGGAAGAAATTCAATCTTGGAGCATTAACCCTGGTCGATCGTCAGGGGCGCTTTACACCAGAGATGGGAGAATTTGCCGGAAAATTCGTCAAAGCACAGTATTATTCCGATTATTCACCCGAGAAGGAGAAAGAGCTTACGGTGGATATCGATATCATCATCTGGCTGAAAAAGGAAAACAAGGCTTTCCGCTCCGAGAAGTATGAGCACAGCTATCCGCATTGCTGGCGTACCGATAAGCCGGTGCTGTATTATCCGCTCGATTCATGGTTTATCAAAACCACGGCTTATCGGGAGCGGATGATGGAGCTGAACAACACCATCAACTGGAAACCGGAATCGACAGGTAGCGGTCGTTTTGGAAACTGGCTTGAGAATCTGGTTGACTGGAATCTCAGCCGAAGTCGCTATTGGGGTGTGCCTTTGCCCGTGTGGGTGAGCGAAGATGGCAGCGAGGTGAAATGCATTGGTTCGGTTGCCGAACTTGTGTCGGAAATCAACAAAAGCATGGAAGCAGGCTTTATGAGTTCGAACCCTGCAGCAGCATTTGTGTCTGGCGATATGAGCGACGAAAACTATCGGCGTTTCGATTTGCACAAACCATCGGTCGATCCAATCATTCTTGTGTCAGACAGCGGAAAGCCCATGCGTCGTGAGGCCGATCTGATTGACGTTTGGTTCGACAGTGGCGCCATGCCCTATGCACAGTGGCATTATCCCTTTGAAAACAAAGATGTTTTCGAAAAAAGCTTTCCGGCCGATTTCATTGCCGAAGGTGTTGATCAGACCCGTGGCTGGTTTTTTACACTTCATGCCATTGCAACCATGGTTTTTGATTCGGTTGCGTATAAAACGGTGGTGTCGAACGGTTTGGTGCTCGATAAAAATGGCAATAAAATGTCGAAAAGGCTGGGCAATGCCGTTGATCCTTTCGAAACCATTGGCAAATATGGTCCCGATGCCACTCGTTGGTACATGATTACCAATGCTCAGCCATGGGACAATCTTAAATTTGATGTGGAAGGTGTGGCCGAAGTACAGCGGAAGTTTTTCGGCACTTTATATAACACGTATGCCTTTTTTGCATTGTATGCCAACATTGACCGTTTCGACTACAGCCAGCCCGATGTGCCCTTTGCCGAGCGTCCTGAGCTGGATCGCTGGATTTTGTCAGAGCTCAACACACTCATACGCACAGTTGATGAAGCCTATGCCGATTATGAGCCTACCCGAGCCGGTCGTGCCATGCAGCATTTCACCGATGCGTTCTTAAGCAACTGGTATGTGCGGTTGTCGCGTCGCCGTTTTTGGAAAGGAGAACTGACCACCGATAAAATATCGGCCTATCAGACCCTCTATCATGTGTTGGAGACCATGGCCATTCTCATGTCGCCCATTGCGCCTTTCTTCGCCGAGCGTTTGTATCAGGATTTAAACAATGCCACTGAGCGTCGTAATGCAGAAAGTGTTCATTTATGTCAGTTTCCAATGGCCGAATCGGGTCAGATCGACAAGGCGCTCGAAGAGCAGATGCAGCTGGCTCAGCAGGTTGCCTCGATGGTGCTTTCGTTGCGTAAAAAAACAGGTCACCGTGTTCGTCAGCCTTTGCAAAAGATGTTGATTCCGATCACCAACGACACCATTCAGGAGAGGCTTGAAGCGGTGAAGCATATTGTTTTGGCCGAAGTGAATGTGAAGGAGCTTGAGTTTTTTAAGGACGACGGCACATTTCTGGTGAAAAAAATCAAAGCCGATTTCAAGGCGCTGGGACCAAAATTCGGCAAGCAGATGAAAGAATTGGCCGCAGCCATTGCCGCTATGAGCGGTGCCGACATCAGGGAACTTGAAACAGCGGGCAGCAAAACGTTGATGCTCGTCGATGGACCTGCAGAAATTACTCTTGGCGATGTTGAAATCATCACCGAAGATATCCCTGGCTGGGTGCTGATGACCGAAGGGACATTGTCGGTGGCACTTGATGTGACACTCAGCGAGGCCTTGCTGCAAGAGGGGCTGGCCCGTGAGTTTGTAAACCGCATTCAGAACATCCGCAAGGATCGTGGATATGAGGTTACAGACCGCATTGTTGTGTTTGTTGAAAACAACCCGGAGGCAGAAACAGCTTTCGCAAACAATTATTCATATATTTGCAATGAGATTTTAGCATCATCGTTTATTTACAATGGACTGGAATCTAATGCGGATGCGGTTTTGCTTGAGCTGACTGATGAAATCGCTGTTCGCGTGGTTGTTCAAAAAGCATAAAACGAAACGTATGGCAAAAGAAGAAAAAGAAAAGACCCGCCTGACCGATGAAGAACTCGAGGAGTTCCGTCAGTTGATCGTGCAAAAGCTTGATAAGGCCAAGGCAGATCTCGCTTTGCTTACGGAAGCCTTTACCGGCACCAACGACAACGACATCAGCGACACCAGCCCGACTTTTAAGGTTCTTGAAGAAGGATCACAAGTGCTCTCGAAAGAGGAAAACAGCCAGCTGGCGGCCCGTCAGCAAAAGTTTATCCGCGATCTCGAGGCTGCGCTGGTACGCATCGAGAATAAAACCTATGGCATTTGCAGGGTCACCGGAAAGCTCATCTCTAAAGAGCGTCTGCGTGCAGTTCCTCATGCAACACTTAGCATCGAGGCCAAAAACAAAATGACCAAGAAAGAGGTCAGAATCAGCCTCCCACCCGAAGAATAGTTCCAGTGCTGCGAAAAGTCCTCTTTTTTATTGTGGGTCTCCTGATTATTGATCAGGTGTTTAAAATCTACATCAAAACCCATTTCCTTCTTGGCGAGGAAGTGAATATGGTTGGACATTGGTTCAGGCTCAATTTCATTGAAAACGAAGGCATGGCTTTCGGATTGAAATGGTCGGGCGTTACCGGTAAATATTTTCTGAGCATCTTTCGTATCATTGCGGCTACAGCCATTTTTTGGTATATGCTGAAAATCATCCGCGAGAAAAAACATGTGCTTTATATTTTCAGTATTGCACTCATTTTCGCAGGCGCCACCGGGAACATTGTTGACAGCATGTTCTACGGAATGATCTTCGAGCCTTCGTCTGTGTATGGTTCAGGTGCTGATCCGGCAGCCATTTTTCCGCAAGGTGGAGGCTACGCAGGTTTCTTGCAGGGACGCGTCGTTGATATGCTGTATTTCCCAATGTTTAGCGGTCATTATCCAGATTGGTTTCCTTTTGGGCTGGGTGGCGATGAATTTCAGTTTTTCAGACCTGTCTTTAATCTCGCCGACTCGTACATCTCCATTGCTGTGATCATCATCATTGTCTTTCAAAGACGAATGTTTCCCAAAGTCGTTGAGGAAACTGAAAAAAGCGATCCTTCATCCTAAAACTTCGCGAAGCATGCACAAACTTCAATTCACATTCCGATGTTTTTTCACCGGTTTGGCGTTTTTTTGTTTGACTATGTTACATGGACAGGTGACGAAAACGCCCACCAGCACAATGATTAGTAGCACACAACTCAGCGACAGCATTGCCAATGGACTCAGTTTTGTCTATGCCTGGTCGTCGTGGGCCATGCCGGCAAAAAAGCTCGACGCATTTGTCAGTTCTATCAAGCTTTCATATGTAGAGAAAATGCGTTTTTTTGCAACAGATCCAGACAAGGACAAAGAAATTCTGAATTCCATCCCTGAACTGATTGGTAAAACAACCCCTTGGTATGTTCTGTTTTTTCAAGGCAAATACATCGATGGCCGAAGCGGATGTCCTGCCTCGGCATCAGACGTTAGCGCATTTATTGATACTTACATTAGTCTTGCAGTTGCAAGCCCTTCAGGGGTGAAGGGTTGTTCCATGGGAGATTGCATGAACGGATATGGTGAAATCATCAATGATAAAGGCTCATATAAAGGGTTTTTTAAAGATGGCAGATTTCATGGAGCGGGCGAATTTGAGTTCAAGAGCGGAGAGCGATATTCTGGCGAGTTCCATGAAGGCGTAATTCATGGCTTTGGCAGCTATTTCTTTGCATCAGGCGATGTTTACAGGGGGAATTTTGCCGAAGGTCAGTTTCAGGGTCATGGCATTCTCGAAAAGGCGGGCGGTGATAAAATTGATGCCATGTGGGAGAAAGGTGTTTTCGTTTCAACGATGGTCTATCCTCATGTGGGGTGCAAGTCTGGTAATTGTGCTGATGGCGAAGGCGTAGTGGAGGGTTATGATTTTGTTTATCAGGGCAGCTTTAAAAACGGAAAGTACAATGGTTATGGCGTGATGACCTGGAACAACGGATCTGAGGGTCATCAATACGAAGGTCAATGGGTAAATGACATGAAGCATGGTCAGGGAACCTATCGCTGGCCGAGCGGAGCTTACTATACAGGCGAATATGTAAATGATCTTATTGAAGGGAGCGGAACCTATCATTACAGCAACGGAGACGTGTACACGGGTCACTTTGCCCGCGGTGGAGCCAGACACGGACAGGGAACTTATCAATTCAACGATGGGCGCAAAATCATCGGAAACTGGGTTAACGATGAATGCAAAGGCTGCACGGGCCAACAGACCTCGTCAAATAGCAATTCGGGTTATCAGCTTCAAACCCCTCCTGCCGGAAACAGCAATGCAGCGGGGAGCAACGTTCAGCAACAGATAACAATTCAGCCTATATTGTTGCCCGGCGTTAATTAGTCATTTCCATGACTTCCGGTTTGTGTATGAATAGAAGGGCAGGTGGTGTTTTTTTGTGCTTATTAGCAACCGCTTGAAGTAAAATTGCACTAAATGATTTCTTGAACCGTTCATGGTTTTTTCTATTCTTCGTCCGACTTGAAAATGGCGTTGGTTTCGATCAGAATGTTTTTTATTCGCTGTATTTTCTCACGATTGACAATGGCGCCATATTTCATCCGCTGCCAATTCATGTCCTTGACTTTTGAATCTGTCATGAAAAAGTTGCAATCAAGATCAAGAAATAATACCTCAATGATTTCATGATGGTTTAGGAATTGAAACTGATAATCGAAAATGGGCGTTCCGCACTCAGCAAACGTAAAATAGAGCGGATTATTGATGATTTCAAGGATATCCTCGGTTTGGCAGGTGTTAAGAAAAAATGTATCCATGGGAAGACTGACTGAATGCTGTTCATGACCTGGCATCCGAAAAATAATCACCCTGTCAAAGTTCCTGTATGGAAAAAAAGTTTCCTTTCTGTTGCCATAAGCTCTGATAGAATCAGCGTAACAAATAATCCATTGTTTTGATTCAGGGTTTGTTTGATTCAGGGTGTCCTTTAATAGTTCAGCGCAAATTGAATCTGTTGAATACGTGGGATAATCAATCGTGCTATCAGCGCATGGCAATTCCGACTCATGATTTTTAGGGGACTTTTCGCGGCAGCCAGTCAAGACAAGGATTAATCCGAAGAATATCAGTTTTGCTTTTATTTTCATTTTAGGTTTCGTTAATTGATATTTCAAAAGATCTCTTGAAAATAGTTTCAACAATGATACTGAATAATTTCATTCTTGCGTACAATTGTCTTTCATTCGACGTTTAGCCTTTATTAATACGTTTCACAATTTTGATCATCTCCTCGGGGGTGATTTGTTGTTTGTTTTGCTTTTCAGCAAGCTGCGCCATGATAAAGGACTTGAAATCTGGATGAACATTTGAGATATGCAGCCTGTGCCAAGGATATCGTTCATTTATATTCTGAAAAGCAGTTTCAAAGCTCGGAAAATGCTTTCTTTCATTTACATCCAGTCCTTCGTCTCCGGGATCAAATTCGCAATGATACACTTCATAGTATTCATGGTCTATTTCCGAAATCCTTACAATGTCAATTCCCCCTCCTTCGGCCAATAATCTAAAAATGGTTTCTTTTTTCATTATGCGTTTATTTGATAACAACATGCCACTGAATTTTAAGCGAACCAGTTATTTAACGGCATGGATTACAAAGATAAAAAAAGCGGCAACCGAAAACGATCGCCGCGTTCCAATGCTTAAGCTTTTTTATTATCGTATCAGCGTGAGATGCTGCACGTAAAAGTGTTCTTTTCCATCAAGAGCCCTCACGTACACTTTCACAGATTACACGCCTTCCTGAGCTGGTGTTCCGTCGGCATTGTTTCCATTCCATCCGTCGTTGATGCTGGTTGTGGCAAAAATCATTTCGCCCCAGCGATCATAAATTTTAAATGTATATGTGTCGGTATCCCAACCCATTCCATATGGTTTGAAAACTTCGTTTCTTCCGTCGCTGTTAGGTGTAAAGCTGCTGGGCAGGTAGAAGGTAAACGAAGGTTTGATTTCGATAATGGTATAGGCTGAATCAAGACAACCGGCTGCATTTGACACATAGAGCCAAACAAGATACTCCCCGGCGCCCGGGTAGGTATAGGTGGTGTTTTGACTTTGGCTGGTTGGATTGCCCGATGCTTCGTCGCCAAATTCCCAAAGCCATGCAGTTGCACCTGATGATTGATCAATAAAGGTGATGGTCGGGTCGTCTTCGGTGGTTACATTCGGATCGGCAATAAATGATGCAAGAGGATTGGCCATAGCAGTGATGTAGGATGGCATCACAAGCGAGTCGACGCAACCAGCATCGGTCACTGCAATCAAAGTTACTGTAAAGGTTCCGGCGCTGTTGTATACATGCGATGGATTTTGACTTGAAGATCCCGTGCCATCGCCGAAATCCCAATCCCAATTATTGATGGTTCCTGTACTTTGATCAGTGAATTCTACAGCCAGTGGCAGACAACCCATCAACGGAGTACCAGTGAAATTGACAACCGGAAGAGGATTTACTGTGACCACTGCGTTGGCTGTTCCCGAGCAACCCTGTGCATCGGTTCCGGTTACAGTGTATGTTGTTGTTAAGGCCGGACTAACATTGATGTTATCGGTGCTTTGTCCCGAATCCCAATTATAACTCACACCGCTACCAGGCGATCCTGCCTGCAGAATGGTGCTGTTGCCCTCACAGATATCGGTCGAAGATGGTGTTATTGTCACTGTCAAATCAGGCATAATTGTCACTGTTGCGCTGGCCGTATTACTGCATCCATTGGCATCGGTTCCAGTTACTGTGTAGGTGGTGTTGACGGCGGGAGACTCGGTAAAAGATGTACTTTGATTTCCATTGCTCCACGAATAGCTACTTCCACCCGATGCACTGATGGTGGTGTTGAAGCCCACACAAATGGCTGCAGGAGAAGCCGTAGCCGTAATGGTTGGCAACGGATTCACGGTAAGGGTCACTGAGGCCGTTCCGGTACAACCGGCCGCCGATGTTCCTGTCACAGTATAAGTGGTTGTTGATCCCGGATTAGCCGAGAAAGAACTTCCCGAACCACTGGGGCTCCAGGTGTATGTATTGCCTCCACTGGCCGAAATGGTGGAACTCTGGCCCACACAGATTGCTGCAGGAGAAGCGGTAGCCGTAATGGTTGGCAACGGATTCACGGTGAGGGTCACCGAGGCGGTTCCGGTACAACCGGCCGCCGATGTTCCTGTCACAGTGTAAGTGGTTGTTGACCCCGGATTAGCCGAGAAAGAACTTCCGGAACCACTGGGACTCCAGGTGTACGTATTACCTCCGCTGGCCGAAATGGTGGAACTCTGGCCCACACAGATGGCTGCTGGAGAAGCTGTAGCAGAAATGGTTGGGAGCGGATTCACGGTGAGGGTCACCGAGGCCGTTCCGGTACAACCGGCTGCCGATGTTCCTGTCACAGTATAAGTGGTTGTTGATCCCGGGTTGGCCGAGAAAGAACTTCCCGAACCACTGGGGCTCCAGGTGTACGTATTGCCTCCGCTGGCCGAAATGGTGGAACTCTGGCCCACACAGATGGCTGCTGGAGAAGCTGTAGCAGAAATGGTTGGGAGCGGATTCACGGTGAGGGTGACCGAGGCCGTTCCGGTACA
>CAZLHV010000033.1:0-21896 GCA_964559205.1 uncultured Bacteroidaceae bacterium | reverse complement strand
CACCGGACATGCAAAACTTTTTCAGTGCACTTACCTTGTAAGCCGTGACAGCAATCTTGAAAGAGGTTCTTCAATGCTGAAAGGGCTTGGTGTTATATTTATTAATACAGGGAATCCCGACACCATGGGGTATGCAATTGGCATTAATCCTCAGTTTCAGTTTCCTTTAAACCGACAGCGAAAGAAAACATGGTTTGTTTTGGGTTGCGGGCTCGAATACAGCACAAAAACATACACCGAAGATCATTATATGTTCAATGCCATCAGTTCACATTTCAATGCATTGATTGTGGTTGGCTTTCGCCACTCCTTGAAGCTAAGTGAGCAATGGAATGCCGAAGCGAGACTGCTGTGGACTCATTTTTCAAACGGAGCCACCAAGGCTCCCAACCTGGGGTTGAATATCCCGAGTTTTGGTCTTGCCGCTTCATACCACTGGAACAATAAAAAGACTGAAACCCCTCGTTTGTCTCAGCCCGATATCAAGGAAGGAAAATGGAGCCTAAGCTGCAGTGGATCATGGAAACAGGTTAAAGCAGAGATGCGGACCATGCCAGCATTCTCGCTTTCGGCCGAGCGCAACATCAGCAGAAAAAGGATGAATTCATGGAGCATTGGTTCGGATTTTATTGTCGATTACTCCATGCGAGAACGATTAACCGAATTCAGTGATACCATTGTGCCATTCTCCGACAATATCAAGATTGCAATAAAAGCAGGCTGGACCGCGCCGGTCGGACGACTTCACATTGTTTTGCAAGCTGGCACATATTTGAAAAACAGCAATTTTAACAAAGAGAGTGCTTTTGAACGACTGGCTCTTCGTTATTATTTCTGCGACACCTGGGCAGCCGGTGTTGCCCTGAGAGCTCATTACGCCAAAGCCGATGCCATTGAATTCGGTTTTACACACAGGATACCATGAAAATATCGCATCTTTACTATATCATCCCCCTCTTTCTTTTGTCTTGCGGAAAAGGACACGAAACAGACTGTTTCAAAGGTACTGGTCCAGTGCAAACGATATCTGTTCCGCTCAGCGAGCCTTTCAATCGCATTGAAGCTGACGGAAGAATTAAATTGATGTTTGTTCAGGATAGTCTCAACCAACTCGACATTACTTGCGGTGAAAAACTGATTGATGGAGTAGATTACCATATTGAAAATGGCACTTTGTATCTTGATGATCTCACGCGTTGCCATTGGGTCAGGAATCTCAATCACATGCCATTGCTCACTGTCCATTACACCAGCCTCAATTATATCAGAACCGATAATTTTGGAGAAAACCGTTTTCTGGTGCCGCACCATGGCGAAAGCATCACCATTGAATATTGGACGGGAAGCGGAATCACTTATTATACAGGTTATACCGACGAAGTGTATTTTAAAGTCAATGCCGGATCAGGAGCCTTTTGCGCTACTGGATCATCAAACATGCTTTATCTCTACCATGCTGGTGGTTCACGTTTGATTTTCGATGATTTTTCTTCTCCAAAAGTGTATGCACACACGCTGAGTAACAATGACATTCATCTCAAAGCCGACAGTTTTCTGTACGGTGAAATCCGTCGCACTGGAAATATCTTATACAAGGGGTCGCCCACTGAAATCATCCGAACAGGTTCTGGAAACGGACAGATTATACCACAATGAACATGCAGCCATCAATGCAGTTTCTCCCGGCTACAACCGACGAAATGAAAGCCCTGGGCTGGGACCGTCCCGATGTGGTGCTGATCACCGGTGATGCATACGTCGATCATCCATCGTTTGGAATTGCTGTCATAGCGCGTGTGCTCGAATCCGAAGGATTTAGGGTGGCCGTCATTCCACAACCCAATTGGCGTGATGATCTTCGCGATTTTAAACGTTTCGGCGAACCAAGATTGTTTTTTGGCATCAGCGCGGGAAATATGGATTCGATGGTGAATCATTACACCGCCCGCAAACGACTTCGCTCCGACGATGCTTACACCCCGGGCGACCGAAGCGGCTTCAGACCCGATTATGCCACCAGCGTTTACGCAAACATTGTCAGAAAACTGTACCCGCACACCCCTGTGATTATCGGTGGCATTGAAGCTTCCTTACGACGACTGACCCATTATGATTACTGGAGCAACAGCATCAAACCTTCGGTACTCATTGATTCTGCTGCCGACCTGCTGGTGTATGGCATGGGCGAAAAAGCTATTGCCGAAGCGGCACAAAGACTCAATCGGGGCGAATCTATTGTTCAGCCCGGCATCGCTGGAACCGCTTTTGTTGCTGAAAAGAAACCCGAAGAGCCCTATCTGTGGCTGCCTTCACACGAAGAATGTCAGAAAAGTAAAACCGCTTTTGCCGGACATTTTGTCGAAATTGAACAAAACTCAAACCGGCCCAATGCAAAAGGTCTTATCGAACCGTTTCAAAAACGCTTTGTCGTAGTGCATCCGCCGGGGGCACCCTATCGCACCGAAGAACTTGACCAAATCTATGCCCTGCCCTTCACCCGGCTGCCGCATCCGCGTTACCGCAAAAAGCCACCGATTCCGGCCTATGAAATGATCCGGCACAGCATTACTTTACACAGGGGCTGCTTTGGCGGCTGTAGTTTTTGCACCATTTCCATGCAGCAGGGGCGGTTCATTCAAAGCCGCAGCAGCGAATCGGTGTTGTCGGAAATCGAAAAAACGACGCAAATGCCCGATTTCAAAGGTGTCATCAGCGATCTGGGAGGTCCGTCGGCGAATATGTATGGCATGAGCCCGACTGATCCGGCCAAATGCGAACGTTGCAAGCGACCATCGTGCATCTTTCCCTCACTTTGTTCAAACATTTCTTCATCGCACGAAAAATTATCAGACCTCTACCAACGCGCAGAACAAATAAAAGGTGTACGATCGGTTTTTGTTACTTCGGGCATCCGCTATGACCTGTTTCTGAACGAACATGGTTTTTTGCCCGGTGGTCGCGCCTATTTCAGACGGCTGGTTGAAAAGCACATCAGTGGACGCCTGAAAGTGGCACCTGAACACAGCTCCCCGCGGGTGCTCAAGCTAATGCGCAAACCTTCTTTCCGCCTGTTTCTGCAATTGAAAAACGAATACGACAAAATCAACGCCGAGCGGGGACAAAGACAGCAGGTGGTTCCATATCTTATATCAGGGCATCCGGGCAGCTGCATGGACGATTCGTTTCAACTGGCGCTTTCGTTGAAAGATGCAGGGGTTTATCCCGAGCAAATGCAGGATTTCACACCAACTCCCATGACACTTTCGTCGGTGATGCATTGGTGCGGTTTCGACCCGTACAGTGGAGATAAAGTTGAAGTAATCAGTAATATTGCCGAGAAAAAAATGCACAATTCAGTGCTTTTGTTTCACAAACGCGAAGCGTTGGAATTCATTCGAAGTGCAGCCAGATTGCTGAAAGACAAATCCTTACTTTCAAAGCTCATTGGTCAAAACCGGCGCTAGACAGCGGGCAAAGGCTTTCAGTGGGTTCATTTCAATTCTTCGTATCTTTGCAGTCCTAAAACCGAATTCATGACCGATTTCAGAAATCTGCGCAAGATCACCACGCACGTTCTTCAGGAAATGAAGCTGAAAGGCGAAAAAATCACCATGTTGACCGCCTATGATTTTTCGATGGCCAAGATCATCGACAAGGCAGGCATCGACATCATTTTAGTGGGAGACTCGGCCTCGAACGTGATGGCAGGATACGACACCACCCTTCCCATCACACTCGATCATATGATTTATCATGCATCGTCGGTGGTGCGCGGTAAAACACGTGCCCTCGTGGTCGTTGATCTGCCTTTCGGAACCTATCAGGGCGACTCGAAAGAAGCGCTGATGTCGGCCATTCGCATTATGAAAGAATCGGGTGCAAGTGCAGTAAAAATGGAAGGCGGACGCGAAATCATCGAAAGTGTGGAACGGATTCTTTCGGCTGGTATCCCGGTCATGGGACATCTGGGTCTTACGCCGCAATCGATTTACAAATTCGGAACATATACGGTAAGAGCGACCGAAAACGAAGAAGCCCAGAGGCTTCGCGAAGATGCATTATTGCTCGAAAAAGCAGGTTGTTTTGCCATTGTGCTTGAAAAAATTCCTGCCGCCCTTGCCGCAGAAGTCTCCGAAAGCCTGAAAATACCAACCATTGGCATCGGAGCTGGCCGCCATACCAACGGGCAAGTACTCGTGCTGCACGATATGCTGGGAATCAATCAGGAATTTTCGCCTCGCTTCCTGCGCCGCTACCACAATCTTTTTGCTGAAATCACAGGCGCAGTGAGCAATTATATTCATGATGTGAAAAACGAAGATTTCCCGAGCGACAAAGAGCAGTATTAGGAGTGGATAGTTGTGAGTTGACAGTAATCAGTGGTCAGTTGACAGTAGTCAGTTGTGAGCCGTGAATTATGAATATACCACATGATGCAATCGTGCGGGAGCGAAAGAAATGAAAAGAGACGCGTTTTATCGCGTCTTGAATAAAAAAAAGAACGATTTCATTATACAAATGATTGAATTAAGGGAACGCATATTATTCGAAGAAAACCAGAATAATCCGAGTTGGAAATCGTGGAGCAATTTCAGGTTTTTGAATATGTCGACTTGGCAATTTTCGACAAACACCATTTTTAATTTATTTATTTTCAGCACATTCGTGTTTTTTATTTCCTGCAATTCTCCAAAAAACAAAAACATCGAGAGCTCTGTGAATACTTTTGATGAATGTATTTATCCAAAAGGAGCTTTCATTTACAAAAACTATTTAATTATTCTTGGTGAAAACACGGTGGAAAGCTCAACATCAAGAGGAGTGAGAGATTCGATCAAGTACAGCCAGACAAAGAAAATTATTGCCATTGACCTTTACACAAATAAAATTGACAATTCAGCCTTCAAGGACATGAATACGGATAGCCTTACTTGGCTTTTTGTTAGAAACGATTCTTTGTACGGGAAATTTGCCAGCAATGACTCCATTGGTTATCAATGGAAATTATGGAAAAACAATACTTGGGAAAATTCACACCCATTTCAGTCTCAAATCGCATTTCAATCAACGCTACTAGGGAAAAACTGCAAACTTATTTATGAAGACTCAATATATTATTTTTATCGAATCGATCAGGGCGAATGGGGTGGAGCCATAGTTTTTCACAATAAGCGAACTGGCATCTCAAACGGGTTTCCAATGTATGATCCACCAAGTCAAATCTTCAGTGATTCATCAGGGTATGTCGTTTTAGGAAGAAGTCCTTTTGGTGATCAATATTGTGTTTTGAGATTTCATAATCCGGAACAGCTGCCGCAAATTGATGACAGCCTTAAAGCATTTTTTGCCTATAAGTTGGAAGGTCAAATTGAATACGCAGATTTTTACAATTTCTTTGTCGAGAAAATGCGTCAAGAAATAATAAATTCCGATAGCTCTAATATTGAAAAGACTATCTGCAATACAGAAAACTTTCATCAACAGTTTATGCCATTGGATAGTGCCAGTATTGTTTCAAAATTCTATCATGTAAAGCACATGCTTATTCAAACCATTAAGCCATACACCCATTGTTATGGAATAATTCAAAAAAATCAAGCTTACTATGCAGTGCTTAATATAGATAGTATGTATTATGTTTCTGAATTAAGTTATTTGGAATCTGACAAACTAATAAATCATTCCATTCTCATGCTTCCTGTAAACAGAATTTTTTTGTTTTCCAGAACATATAACAATGAAACCATTATAATTACATCAAAATCAGATATTGAAGATGCTTGCCATTTGTTCACTTGTTTAGTAATTACAGACAATTTCATCAAAACCTACCATTTCACTCCAGAAGATTAATATGGAAAACAAACCCGATCTCAAATCGCGCATATTATTCGAAGACAACCACATTCTTGTGGTTAATAAATTGCCTGGCGAAATGTCGCAGGGCGATAAAACGGGCGATACTCCCCTGCCCGATTTGCTAAAATTGTATCTGAAAGAAAAATACAAAAAACCCGGCGATGTATTTTTGGGTGTGGTGCATCGGCTCGACCGACCGGTAGGCGGGGTCATGGTTTTTGCCCGGACCTCCAAAGCCCTTGAACGGCTCAATGAAGCTTTCCGCGAGGGAACTGCTCACAAAACCTATCTGGCCGTTACAACCGGTAATCCCACGCCTGAAAGTGGTGAACTAAGGAATCTGCTTTCTCGCAATGAAAAACTTAACAAATCGTTTGTGACCGATATCCCATCGGCGCATACCAAGGAAGCTGTGCTGCGCTATGCATTGAAAGGCAGTTCAGACCGCTATTCCCTACTCGAAATTGAACTGCTTACAGGTCGTCATCATCAAATCAGAGCACAGCTGGCCCATATTGGCTGCATCATCAAAGGCGATCTAAAATATGGCGCCAAACGCTCGAATCCCGATGGCAGTTTGTCGTTGCTGGCATGGAAACTAAGTTTTCCGCATCCCACGACCAAAGAAATGCTTAGCTTTTCTGCGCCACTACCCGAGGTGCAACCGTGGATTGAGTTGAGAAAGCACATATAATTCTTTCAATTTACCGATTGGTTTCCGATGCTTCCTGATAACTCAGCTGACAATGGCGAAAGATCAGAGCCCCGGCAATCTATCAGCATGCGCAGCGAAGCGAAGAATTTTGTCATCAAAATGGTTGCGTGGTCAATGCGACAGAAAGAAAAATTGCTGTCGTTCATCAAATTTGACGTATTTGATAAAAATACATGTACGGATGCAGCATATTATCCTATTTTTGCCTTTAAAATATTCTGCATGAACACAACATCTGCACCTGCGCGGCAACGCATGATTTTCGCCCTCGTAACCACACTGTTTTTTTTGTGGGGCTTTATCACTTGCATGAACGACATTCTGATCCCCTATTTGAAGAAGGTGTTTGAACTGAATTACACGCAAGCCATGACAGTACAGTTTGCGTTTTTCGGTGCATATTTTGTCGGTTCGATCATCTATTTCATTATCTCCTGGCTTTTTGGTGATCCGATAAACAAAATGGGCTATCGCAACGGCATTGTGCTTGGATTGCTGATTTCGGCCGTGGCATGCATGATGTTCTATCCTGCAGCTGATATTCATTCATTTGGCTTTTTCCTGACTGCATTGTTTGTGCTTGGGCTTGGTTTCACCGTACTGCAAATTGCGGCAAACCCCTTTGTGGCCATTCTGGGTCATCCCGACACCGCCTCAAGCCGCCTTAACCTCTCACAGGGTTTTAATTCGTTTGGCACCACCATCGCACCCATTGTTGGAGGTTATCTGGTGTTTCATTTTTTCGCTTCGTTCGGAACTCCCCTGCTCGATCCCAATGGAGATGCCGTTTTAACCGAAGCCGGCACCACTGTTTCAGCATCAAGTGTTCAACTACCTTATCTGATTTTTGCAGGCATTTTCATCCTGATCGCCGTTGTATTCGCTTTTTCGAAACTGCCGCGCTTCGAAAACGAGGAATCCGTTATGAAAGGCGCCGGAGCTCTTCAATACAGGCATCTTGTGCTCGGGATTTTGGCTATTTTTATGTATGTTGGAAGCGAAGTTGCCATTGGAAGCACATTGATTAACTATTTCAACGATTTGCTCAGTTACACCGAAATGGAGGCCAAGTTGTTTCTTGCATTCTATTGGGGAGGCGCCATGATCGGACGTTTTGTCGGAGCTATTTCGCTCAGCAATTCACTTTCAGGAATAAAAAAATATGCGGCCATGGCATTGGCTTCACTGGCTGGTTTTTTAGTGATTTATGCTGCCGGATATATCGAAAGCGGACTCGATATTCAACGTGTGCTTTGGTTTCTTGCCCTGATGGCCATTAATTTTGGAGCCTTCATGCTGGGCAGGTCAAAACCCGGACGCACGCTAGGTATCTTCAGCATTTTTGCCATCGCATTGTTGCTGCTTACTGCAGGAACAACCGGCGAACTTGCGCTGTGGGCCATCATTGGCATTGGTTTATTTAACTCCATCATGTGGTCCAACATTTTCACCCTTGCCATTGCCGGTTTGGGCAAATACACCAGTCAGGGCTCTTCGTTGCTGGTAATGGCCATTCTCGGAGGTGCACTCTTGCCACTAGCACTGGGTTATATGGCCGACAAAACCAGCTTGCAGGCTTCGTATCAGTTACTTATTCTGCCCTATGCTTTTCTGGCATATTACGGATTCATCGGATTTAAACCTCGCAAAATATGACCTATCAAGAAGTTGTCTGCGGCATCGACATTGGCGGGACCAATACCACTGCAGGCTTTGTTGGACCCGACGGCAGCATTTTGCTCAAAAAAAACATTGCCACCACCGGCCATCTTACCGCACAGGAATATGTGGCTGCGCTGGCCGAAATGATCCGCGACATGGAAAACGGTTCAGGATTCCGTGTGAGTGGCATTGGAATCGGTGCTCCCAACGGCAATTTTTACAATGGCACCATCGAATTTGCGCCCAACCTGCCATGGAAAGGGGTTATTCCTTTTGTTGAACTCATGATTGCTCATTTTCCCGATACCGAAGTGGCTCTCACCAACGATGCCAACGCTGCTGCTTGGGGCGAGAAAATTTATGGCTCGGCCCGAAACGAAAACGATTTCATCATGATCACGCTCGGCACTGGTGTCGGCAGCGGCATTGTCTGCGGTGGAAAAATGGTTCTCGGTCACGACGGTTTTGCAGGCGAAATCGGCCACACCATTGTCGATCCAAACGGTCGCATGTGCGGTTGTGGTCGCAGAGGTTGTCTCGAAACATACACCTCGGCGTCAGGTATCGTTAAAACTGCGGTGGAATTGCTTCAGACACGCAACCTGCCATCGCTGCTCGATCAGGTAGCCACCGGCATGCTCAGCGCCGAGCTCATTGCAAAAGCCGCTCAACAGGGCGACACCATTGCCCTCGATGTGTTTGACAAAACTGCCTGGTATCTTGCGCTGAAACTGGCCGATGCCGTAGCGCACACCAGTCCGTCGGTCATCTATATCTTCGGTGGCGTGGCTAAGGCCGGCGACTTGCTTATGCTGCCCATGAAAAAATATTTCAACGATTTCCTGCTTCAGATTTACAAAAACAAGGTTCAGCTAAAATGGTCTGCTTTGCCCGACAACGATGCTGCCATTCTCGGAGCCGCTGCGCTGGTTCAGAAGTAACTGCCAGCTGAATGATCTTGCCTAAAAATGACGTTTTTCGAAAAAACTGTAAAAAAGTAACTTTTATGAGATTTATTTTTTTCATAACCATGCTGATTCAGCTGCTTCCCACACATGCCCAGACCGATTACAGCCAGTATGTCAATCCGTTCATTGGCACCGGAGGACATGGCCACACATATCCCGGAGCAGTATATCCGTTTGGCATGATGCAGCTGAGCCCCGACACAAGACTCGATGGCTGGGATGGCTGCAGCGGTTATCATTATTCCGATTCAATCATATATGGTTTTTCTCACACGCATTTAAGCGGAACGGGCGTTTCCGATTACGGCGATTTATTGATTAAGCCCTTCAGTGATGCTGCAACATCGCCCTATGCCACCCTTGGCAAACTGAAAACCACTTCAAGGTTTTCGCATCGCGACGAATATGCTTCGCCCGGTTACTACTCGGTGCATTTCCCCGATGATCAGATTCAGGTTTCGCTCACCACCACGGCCCGTTGCGGAATGCATTTCTACACCTTTGGTCACGAAACCCGCAATAAAATTCTCATCGACCTTGAGCATCGCGACGAAGTGACATACAGCAAGCTTACCTTCGAAAACGATAGCACCATCAGCGGAGTACGCTTCAGCAAAGCCTGGGCGGTGAATCAGAAATTCTACTTTGTCATCAGGTTGTCAGAGCCTGTCCGACATAAATATCTCTATCTCAACGACACCCTGCAACAGGGAGTCAGCAGCGTGATCGGAACCGACCTCAAGGCCATTTTGTTCTTACCCGACACATGCAGTCATTTGTTGCTCAAAGTTGGCATTTCGGCCACCAGCATCGAAGGTGCGCGCAAAAACCTCGACACTGAAATACCCTCCTGGAATTTCAACCAGTCAAAGGAAGAAACCAGGAAGGCATGGAATGAAGAATTGGGTAAAATCGATTTCCGGAATCCCGATCTGAATACAAAAATGATTTTCTACTCGGCGCTCTATCACACCATGATTGTTCCCAACCTGTACGAAGATGTGGACAGGCAATATCTCGGGCGCGATTTCGAAATTCACAAGGCTGCCGGATACGATGTTTATACTGTTTTTTCGCTCTGGGACACCTATCGTGGCTATCATCCCCTCATGAGCATTATCGACCGCGGACGAACGCGCGACTGGGTATTGGGTTTTTTGGGACAATATCAGCAGGCCAACCTGCTACCGA
Source organism: uncultured Bacteroidaceae bacterium (assembly GCA_964559205.1). Taxonomy (GTDB): domain Bacteria; phylum Bacteroidota; class Bacteroidia; order Bacteroidales; family DTU049; genus GWF2-43-63. Next base: position 11,501 of record CAZLHV010000033.1, on the reverse strand, counting down.
TTTGGGAATTTGCATCTAACGAGACGTTTTGCATGATTGGCAACCATAGCATTCCGGTCATCGCCGATGCCATTATGAAAGGTCTGATTGAAAACCCCGACACACAGCGCCTTTTGCTCGATGCCATGGTGAAAACATCGGAAGTGAAGCGGGCCGGCATGGAGCACTACATGAACAAAGGATATATTCCGGCTGACAAAGAATCGGAAAGTGTGTCAAAAACCCTCGAATATGCTTTCGACGACTGGTGTGTTGCCATGACAGCAAAGCATTTGGGCGATAGCGCCACCTACAGGCGGTTTATCAAACGTGCTCAATCGTATAAAAATCTTTATAATCCGCTCAACGGTTTTCATCAGCCCAAAGCCAACGGAAGCTTTTTATCGCCTTTCGATCCGCGCGAGGTAACCTTTCACTACACCGAAGCAAACGGCTGGCAATATAATTTTTATGTTCCGCAGGATATTTCGGGCTATATGGCATTGCTGGGCAGCGAAAAGCGATTCACCGATTTGCTCGACACCATGTTTATGAGTAAGGCTGAAACCACCGGTCGCGATCAGGCCGATATCACCGGGCTCATAGGTCAGTATGCCCATGGAAACGAGCCCAGCCATCACATGGCTTATCTCTATGCTTATGCAGGTCAATCGTGGAAAACACAGCAACGCTGCCACGAAATCATGAACAATCTGTATTTCAATGCTCCCGATGGCTTGTCGGGCAACGAAGACTGCGGACAAATGTCGGCATGGTATGTTCTGAATGCCTTGGGTTTTTACCCGGTGAATCCCGCCGACGGGATTTTCATTTTTGGAAGTCCGCAATGCGATGAAAGTACCATCAGGCTTGAAAATGGCAATTCTTTTACCATAAAAACCGTCAACCGAAGTCAGAAAAGCCCCTATATTCAATCCATACGCCTTAACGGTCAGCCTTATACCCGCAGCTACATTACCTACAATGACCTGATGAAGGGAGGTGTGCTGGAATTAACCATGGGCCCGCAGCCTCAAACCTCGTTTGGAAGCGCCCTTGTCGATCGTCCGGTTTCGAAGATCAGTGCTGAATCGCTTACTCCGGCTCCCTTTGCTCTGTTATCAGAGGGAAAAGTGTTTGAAAAGAAAAATACAATCAGCCTTGTATCGCCGGTGAATGCGCCCATGGAATATCAAATTCTGCCTGATGAATCATGGAAGCCATATCGCAAGCCTATCAGTGTAAAAACCACCAGCTGGATTCAGTTTCGACATTGCGGAAGCACTCAAAACGAGATGGTGCAGGTGGTCAGGCGCAATACCGGACGCAGCGTAACACTTTTCCAGACCTACAATTCGCAATATACCGGCGGTGGCGATCAGGCGCTTGTTGATGGCGAACGCGGCGGGGCCGATTTCCGCACCGGCGGCTGGCAGGGATATCAGCATACCGATGTAACCTTTGTGGTGGACCTTGGAAAAGCGAAAAAGGTTGAATCGGTGGCATTGAGTTGTCTGCAGGAAGCCAATTCATGGATTTGGATGCCGCGCTATGCCGAATTCTGGTATTCAACCGATAACGAACACTTCGTTTATCTTGGCAAGGTAACCCATGAGGTGCCTGAAAAAGTGCTTACGCCAATGCTTTATGAGCTCAGGCTGCGTTTTCCGGCCATTGAAGCACGTTACATTAAAGTCTTTGCCAAACAATATGGCACCATCCCCGAGTGGCATCTGGGCAAGGGCGGACAATCGTGGATTTTTGTGGACGAGATCGTGGTGGAATAGCAGCGGCGAGATCAAAACTGAAGACAGCCGTTTGTGTATCAATTTGCAACGTGGTTCGGGGCAGGAATATCTTCTGCTTTCACATATACCATTCAAGACAATATCATTTTCAGCATTTGGAAACGCTCACTGTATTCTTCATCTCAACCTGTTTCAGGAGATATACAAGAAAACGATCAATATGTAAAAAGCTGCCTATCTTTGCGACATGGATCATGACCATATACACAAGCACGAGAAGCAGACGCTTTGGGTGGTTTTGTTAACCACAGTTACCATGGCCACAGAAATCGTATTTGGGTTGCTCACCAACTCCATGGCCTTGCTTGCCGATGGTATCCACATGGGATCGCATGTGCTGGCCATTGGTATGAGCTGGCTTGCTTACATTTTTGTTCGCCGGGGTATTCGAAAAGGTACACTGAGCGATCAAGGTCAACGGCTTTTGTCGCTGTCAGGATACACAAGCGGGTTAATCCTTCTTGTTTTTGCAGGGGGAATTGCCTTTGGTGCCATACAGAGGCTAAACGAACCCGAAGTGATTCAAATCCGCGAAGCCATTCTGGCCACTATTGGATTATTTATCAATATTCTTAGTGCCATTTTGCTTCATCCCGATCATGATGACGAAAAAGATCATAATCTCAAAGCAGCCTACCTTCATGTTGTTGCGGATGCTTTAACCAGTATCCTCGCAATTGGAGGGCTGCTTGCAGCCATGTGGTTTAACATTCTCTGGATCGATGGTGCCTGTGCACTTGCCGGAGCAGTTATTATTTCACGCTGGTCAGTTAAACTGATTATTCAAAGTGGAAAAATGTTAATTCGCTAGCAGACACATTTCCCCTAACTGATCTTTTACAACCGCAAACTGATTCTGAACCTCGGAAATGATGATTCAAAAAATTATAGATCCTTGAAATCCGGAATATCCTTCAGGAATTTTAATTGTCCGGAATTTGGGTCTGATTTGAAAACAAAGTGTGTTATTCCATTGGTAATCAGTACATAAGCATTTCCAAGGACCGATGAATATGTGGATGCTTGCAGAAAAGTTTTTTCATCGATAATGACATCGGGCTTCTTGCATTCGATCACCATAAGAATACGGCCATTTGCCCCGGATATCACCGCATCAGGTCTTCGGTTCATGCCATTGTATCGAAGCGTTTTTTCGACGGCAATTGAAGTGGCCGGATAACCAAGAATCCGGTTCAGGAACATCAGCATTTGCTGTCTGACCCACTCTTCGGGAGTCATTCTCACCCATTTGCGTCTGAATTCATCAAAAATCCACTCTCCGCTTTCATCAGATTTTCGACGAGACGGAAAATGTGGAATATTTAGCTTCGGTTGGTCCATGTTGCGAAGAGTGGAGAAAAATATTAATTTTGTGAAGTGAAATGATTGCCTGCAAAAATAGTCAAATTGATGCAGATGATCGTGAGAGCCAACCGCTGTATGAGAACAAAAGAAGAAATAGTCAGGAACTGGTTGCCCCGTTACACCGGGACATCGCTGGGTGACTTTGGTGAGTATATTTTACTGACGAACTTCAATCAATATGTGCAAATGTTTGCCGACATGCACAATGTGCAGGTTCACGGGCGTCAGCGAAGCATGCCCAATTCGACTGCAGGTGAAATCAGCATCATCAATTTTGGCATGGGCAGTGCCAATGCTGCGACAGTGATGGATTTGCTCAGCGCCATTGAACCAAAGGCTGTTTTGTTTTTGGGTAAGTGCGGAGGACTGAAAAAAGTGACCAAGGTCGGCGATTTGGTCTTGCCCATTGCGGCAATACGTGGCGATGGTACATCAAACGACTATTTTCCTCCCGAAGTTCCGGCACTGCCAGCTTTCTCGCTGCAACGTGTTGTTTCTTCGGCAATCCGCGACAACAATCGAGATTACTGGACAGGAACAGTGTTTACCACCAATCGCCGTGTTTGGGAACACGACGACGATTTCAAAGGTTATCTGCGCCGAATCAGAGCCATGGCTATCGATATGGAAACGGCTACGCTTTTTTCGGCTGGTTTTTTCAATCATATTCCCACGGGAGCTTTATTGCTGGTGAGCGATGAGCCTATGATCTCTGAAGGCGTGAAAACCGAGGAAAGCGACAGAAAAGTCAACGAGGTTTTCGTTGGAGATCATATTAGAATTGGCATCGATGCGCTGAAGGGTCTCATTTCTCACAGCCGTTCGGTGAAACACCTGTTGTTCGACGACGATAAGCCCGGATCATGACCTATCAGGACATCATAAAGGAAATCAGCAAAAAAGTGTTCCGGCCGGTATATTTTTTATACGGCACCGAGCCATATTTTATTGATTCCCTGGTTCACCAACTGTCGGAATCGATTCTTGATCCAACCGAGCGCGGATTCAACCAAAGCGTAATATATGGCCGCGATGTCGTCATGAGTGACCTTGTGCCGGCCCTGAAGAGCTTTCCGATGATGAGCAATTATCAGGTTGTGATCATACGCGAGGCACAGGAAATCCGCGATAAGGATATCGAAGTGCTTGCTGCGGGTTATATGAGCCATCCACAGCCCAGCACAATCCTTGTGATGGCTTACAAAAAGGCACCCGGCAAAAAGTTGAGTGCCCTGCTTGCCAAGCACAGCAACCAAATCACTTTATTCGAATCTCCCAGAGTGAGCGACGACAAACTCGCCGACTGGATCATTCGTTATCTGGGGCAAAAGAACTACGTTTGTTCTCCAAAAATAGCACAGGTTGTCGCTGGCTCACTTGGCAACGATCTGGCAAAAATCTCCAATGAACTCGACAAGCTAATGATCAATCTGCCCGATGGCAGTACGGTAACCATGGATGATGTGGAAGCAAACATTGGGATATCGAAAAAATACAACGTGTTTGAACTTCAGGCTGCTCTTGCTGGTAAACAAGCCGGAAAAGCACTCGAAATCGCCTCATATTTCAGCGCCAATATTCGCGAAAATTCATTGTTTGCCCTGATCCCAAACCTGTTTGCTTTCTTCGAGCGCCTTTTCATTTACCACCAGATGCGCGGTTCGGCAAGTCCCGATGAGCTGGCAGCAGTGATGAAAATTAAAAAATTCTTTCTCAGCGAATACAACAAGGCCTCGCAACATTACTCCATGCTTCAAGCGCTTGGCGTCATCAAACTGCTGAGAACCTACGAGGCCAAAGCCAAAGGCGTTGGCAGTGTGGCTCCAGAAAACGAATTACTCAGAGAAATGATTTATAAAATAGTCCATATATGATCAGCATCAGGAAAGTTGAAACAAAAAAGGACCGCAAAGCGTTCGCAAAACTGCCCTATCAGCTCTATCGGGGCAATGCATTTTGGATTCCCCCACTTTTCAAAGATGAATTGAAGATTTTCAGCATCGACACCAACCCTTCGCTTGGGTTTTGCGACGCCGCCTTTTGGATTGCAGAAAAAAATGGCGAAACCGTAGGCCGGATAGCAGCAATTATTAATCACCGGTACAATGAAAAAATGTCGATGAAGTTGGGGCGTTTTTCGCGTCTCGAATGCATTAACGACGAAGAAGTAGCGATGTTGCTCCTGAATACAGCATGCGACTGGCTAAAGGAAAAAGGAATGGAGAAAGTTCATGGTCCACTTGGATTCACCAATCTCGATCTTCAGGGCTTGCTGATCGAAGGATTCGATCATCTGCCTTCCATTGCATCGGTTTATCACCATCCTTATTATCAAAATTTTATCGAGAAAGCAGGCTTTGAAAAAGAAAACGACTGGGTTGAATTCCGACTCAAGCTAGCCGATACCATTCCGGAAAAGGCTACCCGTCTTGTCGATGTGATCAAAACAAGGTTTAAACTCAGCGTTGTGCACTTCCGGTCCACCAAAGAAATGCTGCCTTATGCCCGTCAGCTGTTCGAGCTTCTCGGTCGGGCTTTTGACGAACTGCCCTACGTGTCGTCATTCGACGAACCTACAACCAACTATTATATCAAGAAGTATTTCACCTTCCTCAACCCTGAGTTTGTTAAGGTACTGCTTGACGATCAGGGCGAAATGAAAGGATTCATTGTCGGCATGCCCAGCCTGTCGAGAGCCATGCAAAAATGCAATGGAACCCTTTTCCCTTTCCGTTTCAGGCATGTATTGAAAGCACTGAAACATCCAACCGAAATGGATCTTGTACTCACCGGAATCGACCCCCATTTACAAAGTCAGGGCGTTGCGGCAGTACTGATTTACGAATTACAGTTGGTGTTGGGCAAATACAAAGTTCCATTTGTAGAAACTACCGGCATTTTCGAAAGCAATCAAAAAGCCATTCAGACCTGGAAAAACTACGATCATATACAGCATAAACGGCGGCGCTGTTATGTCAAATCATTATAAACCACCTGTGAGCCAATATTATGAAATCAATCCTTTTGTTTTTTGCCTCAATCTTTCTCTCCATTTCAGCATTCTCGCAATATGCAACCATCCGGGGATTTGTATACGATAAATCGAACGGTGAGCCGGTGATTTTCACCAATGTGTACCTGAAAGGAACATCACTGGGTTCGCCCACCGACAACAACGGATACTTCACTATCACTCAAATTCCTGCCGGTGAATATGAGCTCATGATTACCTATCTGGGTTATGACACACTGCGTGAGAACATAAAAATTGCTGCCGGAGAAATGCAAACCAAAAAGTACTATCTGACGCTAAGCGGTAAAACGCTTCAGGGAGTCAGTATTTTTGGTGAACATCAGGAAATAACTCTAAAGCCCAAGGTGAGCGAAATCACCATCACCCCGCAGGAAATATACGACCTTCCTTCTATTGGATCTTCTGATATGGCGCAATACCTGCAAATGCTTCCCGGTGTGATTTCTACCGGCGATCAGGGGGGTCAACTCTACATCCGCGGAGGATCTTCCATTCAGAACAAAGTTTTGCTCGATGGCATGGTGGTTTATAATCCATTTCACAGCATCGGGCTTTTCTCAGTGTTCGAAACCGAAATTATCAGAACAGTTGATGTATACACCGGTGGTTTCGGAGCCGAATATGGAGGCCGGATTTCGTCGGTGATGGATATCACCACTCGCGATGGCAACAAAATGAAATACAGTGGCATGTTGCAGGCCAACCCGTTTGGTGCAAATGTCGTTTTCGAAGGCCCGATTAAAAAGGACGATGGCAGCGGATCAAGCACTTCGTTTATCATTGCGGCAAAAAACAGCTACCTGAGCAACAGCTCGAAAATATTTTACAATTATATCGACAGTGCCGGTCTGCCTTTCGATTTCCGCGATATCTACGGCAAACTGAGCCTTAATACCGGAAATGGGTCAAAAATCAACTTTTTTGGATTCAACTTCACCGACGATGTCCTCTACAGGCAAATTGCCAATTTCAATTGGCAGGCAAATGGTGGTGGAACCAATTTCGTGCTTATTCCCGGAGCAAATGCGGCTTTGCTCGAAGGAATCATTGCCTATTCCGATTACAAACTCACGCTGACCGATCAGAGCGAACTTCCGAAAAGCTCGGCAATCAACGGTTTCAACATCGGCCTGAATTACACTTCGTTCCCCAACAATCACACCGATGTAAAGTATGGTCTCGAACTGTTAGGATTCAATACCGATTTGCAATTTTATAATTCGGCGCGAAGGCTCATTCAGCAAGAAGACAACACCACTGAATTTGCTGTTTTTGTAAAATATAAAACGGTGATTGACAGCGTTTTTGTCCTTGAGCCATCGTTCAGACTGCATCGCTATGCAAGCCTTTCGGAGTTTTCCCCGGAACCACGTCTGGCCATTAAAATCAATGTTGGAGACAAATTCAGAATAAAAGCAGCAGGCGGACTGTACACTCAGAATCTGATCTCGGCAGCATCAGACCGCGATGTGGTGAATCTTTTTTATGGTTTCCTTTCGGGACCTGAAAACTTGCAGGACGAATTTGATGGAAACGAAGTGACCACCCGCCTGCAAAAGGCACAGCATGTCATTTTAGGATTCGAGTTCGGCCCTTTCAGCGACTCGGCTCAAACCCACAGACTTACCTTCAATATTGAATTTTATCTCAAACGATTCTCGCAGCTGACCAATCTTAATCGCAACAAAGTATACGATGATACAGGCGAATACTGGGACAAACCCGATTATCTGAAAAAAGACTTCATCATTGAAGAAGGCGATGCCGAAGGTGTTGAAATTTCGGCGAAATACGAAGCATCAAACTTTTATTTCAATGCAGCTTATACGCTTGGATACGTTCATCGCTACGACGGCATCATGGAGTACGCTCCACACTACGACCGCCGTCACAATGTCAACCTCATTGCATCGTTTCGTCCGGGAATCATTAAAAAGTATTCACTGAGTGTTCGCTGGAATCTGGGCTCTGGTTTTCCTTTTACCCGCAATGCCGGCTTTTACCCATATATCACTTTCAGCGACGGACTCGATACCGATATTTTTACAGCCGAAGAAGAAATGGGCATTCTTTACGGAGAGTACAACACCGGTCGTCTTCCCTGGTTTCACCGGCTTGATGTCAGCGCAAAGAGAATTTTCTACCTCAACGAAACCACCACACTCGAGGCCAATATCAGCGTGACCAACGCTTATGACCGTCAAAATGTGTTCTATTTTGACCGCATCACAAACGAAAGGGTCGATCAGCTGCCTCTAATGCCCAGTGCGGGTGTTGCGTTGAGATTTTAATGGCATGCGGCATGAATGCAATGGAAGCTTATATCAGCGCTGAAGCATACATCATGTCGCAATTGCCCATGTATCAGCGCGTCGGTGCGGCTGCGTACAAAGCCAACCTTGACAATACCATTCAATGGTTGAATTACCTGGGTAATCCCCAGAATCAATTCCGGAGCATTCATATTGCCGGCACCAATGGCAAAGGCAGTGTATCGCATTTTCTGACTTCAATTTTTCAGGAAGCCGGTTACAAAACAGGCTTGTACACTTCGCCTCACCTCACCGACTACCGTGAGAGAATCCGTATTAACGGAACCATGATCGATAAAGCCTATGTGGTAAGATTTATAGAAAAACACCGGGCCTTTCTCGATCAAATCAAACCTTCATTTTTCGAAATGTCGGTTGGTTTATGTTTCATGTATTTTGCCGACCGTCAGGTCGATGTGGCTGTGATTGAAACCGGAATGGGCGGTCGACTCGATAGCACCAACCTTCTTCATCCCGACATGTGTGTTATTACCAATATCGGGCACGACCATATGAAGTTTTTAGGCAATTCGCTTGCAGAAATTTCAGTCGAAAAAGCCGGCATCATCAAGCCATCAGTTCCGGTGGTGATCGGTGAAACACATCCAGAAACGAAACCAGTATTTGCAGCAGCGGCAAAAAAAAACAAGTCGAAAATTTCCTTTGCTGATCGCATGGTGAATACGACCACCGAAACTCATGCATTGATTCCGCCAAAACTCGAGGTCCGCATGTCGGTATTCAATAAAAGCTATTTGCTGCATTCACCTCTGGCAGGTTTGTATCAGATAAAAAACATTCAAACCGTACTTGTAACTTCCCTTCGCTTGCGTGAGAGCGGCTACAAAATCTACATCCGTCATATCAGGAATGGAATCCGGAATGTGATAAAAAACACTTCACTTAGCGGCCGTTGGTTGGTTACAGGAAGCAAGCCACCCATGATTATGGATACTGCCCATAATGCCGAAGGGTTGAAATATGTAACAACCATGCTCAAATCTTTGTCATATTCTGCTTTGCATATGGTTATTGGCATGGTCGACGATAAAGACCACGAATCGCTGCTAAAACTCCTGCCCCGAAATGCAACTTATTACTTTTGCACCCCATCGGTGCCCCGTGGATTTGATGCAGGAAAATTGCTGAAAAAGGCTTCCAAATGCGGATTGAAAGGCAGTGCATGGCCAAACACTGAAAGTGCAATGGCGCAGGCTTTACAAAAAGCAGGTAAAAAAGATGTCATTTTTGTGGGGGGAAGTACATTCACCGTGGCAGATGCCCTCGGCTCAGGACTGACTAACGGACAGCAGGAAAAGACCATCAATACTGGTAAGCAGCTTAAACTCATTCTTTAGTTCGCATATTTGAATAAAAAGAGCCTGCTGAGAAAACAACAGGCTCTTTTACAGACAATTAAAAGTTTTAAGCCAAGGTGGCAACCATGACCGCCTTGATGGTGTGAAGACGGTTTTCGGCTTCGTCGAACACAATTGATGCCGGTGATTCAAACACCTCTTCGGTAACTTCCATCGATTCAATGCCGAATTTCTGGAAGATATCTTCACCAACAGCCGTTTCGCGATTGTGGAAGGCCGTCAAACAGTGCATGAATTTTACATTGGGATTACCAGTAAGATCCATAGCGCGTTTATTGACCTGGTAAGGCTTCAGCAGGTTAATGCGCTCGGCCCATACTTCGGCAGGCTCGCCCATGCTTACCCATACGTCGGTATAGAGAAAATCGCAACCTTTAACCCCTTCCTCGACGTTTTCGGTGAGTGTAATTTTCGCACCGGTTTCTTTGGCAATTTCGCGGCATTTTTCTACCAAACCTTCTTCAGGCCAGATGCTTTTTGGGGCACATGCACGGAAATCCATTCCCATTTTTGCAGCACCAACCATAAGTGAGTTACCCATGTTGTTGCGGGCATCGCCCATGTAACAGAAAGCCACTTTACTAAGCGGTTTGTCGGTATGCTCCATCATGGTCAGAAAATCAGCCAGAATCTGTGTGGGATGAAATTCGGTGGTTAACCCGTTCCATACCGGGACACCGGCATACTTTCCAAGAGTTTCTACAATTTCCTGTGCATAGCCACGATATTCAATTCCATCATACATACGTCCAAGCACACGGGCTGTGTCTTTCATTGATTCTTTTTTGCCCATTTGCGAACCGCTTGGACCCAGGTAGGTTACATGAGCACCCTGATCGAGGGCAGCCACTTCGAATGCGCAACGGGTTCTGGTGCTGTCCTTTTCAAAAAGAAGCACAATGTTTTTTCCCTTGAGCATCTGGGTTTCGGTTCCGGCATACTTGGCTTTCTTTAAATCAGCCGAAAGCTGAAGTAAGAATTTGATTTCCTGCGGAGTAAAGTCCAGCAGTTTGAGGAAATTTCTGTTCTTGAGGTTAAACGCCATAACAGTTTATTTTACTACATAATGAACTTCCATCAGGCGAAGTTCATAGCCTTTGCTTTTATATTCCTTTTTCAGATCTTCGCGTGCTTCGAGGGCTTTCAGCTTGTCGTTAAAAACCTTGGTTTTCAGGTTCCGTGTAAACTTGAAATAATCGCCCGAATACTTAATGCGTGCCAGTTCGAGGAATGCCTGTTCGGCGCCGGCTGCATTTGATTTTTCAGGAAACGATGGCTCCATAACCGACGAAATTATAGCGATTTTGGTGGTGCCTACCAGTGCGAAAGAATATGTCACATAAAACACCGGCTGCGGTTCTGCCACAACAGGTGTTGGTTTTGGTGCCAGCTGATCCAAAATCTCAGCGGGGATAAATTCAACCTGGTTGCGCGGAATAGTTCCATTCGAAATAAGCAAGGCACCCACAGCACCGCCAACAATGACCAGCAATAGAAATACAATCAGAATCTTGAGTCCGATACGTTTTTTCTTTTTCGGAACCACAACCTGCGACTCTGGAGCCGGCTGAAAGGTAAGTGGCGCCTGCTGAGTTGGCGGAGGATTTATGGGTGGTGTCACTGG
>CAZLHV010000032.1:15585-22240 GCA_964559205.1 uncultured Bacteroidaceae bacterium | reverse complement strand
ATGATAGGCCTTTCTGCTGCCCTCATTTCGGCTGGCATTTCATTGCTTATTAAGAACAGGTATGTGTCGAGTGTGATCATGTTTCCCACATCAACAAATGCTGTATCAAAAGCTCTTATTTCTAGTCAGTATGGCGTGAAAGAGGACATTATGGCTTTTGGAGAAGAAGAGCAGGCTGAACAAATGCTGCAGATTCTCAACAGCAATGAAATTCGAATGAGGGTGATTACCAAGTATAATCTTGTAGAACACTATGACATTGATCCGGATTCGAAATTCAGAAACACGAAGCTTTTTGAAACCTACAACGATAACATTTCCTTCAACCGAACCGAGTATATGGCGGTTGAGATTCGCGTGACGGATACCGATCCGCAAATGGCTGCAGATATTGCAAATGAAATAGCCAATTTGTATGATACGGTTAAAAATAACCTGCAGAAACAACGCTCACTCGAAGGGTTCCGGATTGTTGAAGGGGCATACAATGAACTTCAGGCTGAAATTGAGAAAAAAGAAGATTCACTGTCGCAACTAAGAAAAAAAGGTGTTCAGGATTATGAATCTCAGACTGAACGCCTGTACGAAGGATTGGCCAGAGAAATCGGAAACGGAAATATGCGGGCAGTAGAACAAATCCAAAGCAGACTCGACACACTGGCAAAGTATGGCTCAGCATATGTTTCACTTCGCGATGGACTTGAACACGACAAAAAGCAGCTTAGCGATCTGAAAGCAAAATATGAAGAATCAAAAGTAGATGCCGAATCATCGTTGCCTCAAAAATTCGTGGTAGACTATGCCTTTAAGGCTGAGAAGAAGACTTATCCGGTTCGATGGCTAATTGTGGTCATTTCTACTTTTGCAGCATTGCTTCTGGGCATTATTCTGATCATTCTATATGAGAATTTCAGAAAATTTAAACAGCTTTCTAAGCAGCATTAGCCCCGAAGAATGGAATCTGGATTTACAGCATTATCAGGCGCCGATCGTAGGCTTGCCCGCAGGGTAATCGCTCTGTCGCTGATTTTTATTGCAGTGAATGCTGGTCTGATTTATTTTAAGGAGTTTTATTTGCTGGCCGCTTTGCCTGTTTTACTCATTGTGCTGTATCTTTATTTCTTCTCAATTGAGAAAATATTTTTGCTCATTGCCTTGACCTCGCCGCTTGCCCTTAACCTGAGCGATTATGACGAAAGACTGGCGGTGAGTATTCCCACAGAGCCATTAATGGCTGGCCTTCTTTTGGTTTTTCTGCTTAAATCATTTTATGAATTGCAGCCTTGGAAAAACTTTCTTCGTAATCCGATAACCATTTCGTTTGTTTTATATTTTGTGTGGTTATCGGTCAGCAGCCTCACCAGCCAAATGCCGGTGGTTTCCTGGAAGTTCTTTATCGCACATTTGTGGCTCATTGTTCCCATGTACTTCTTTGGCGCTCGATTATTCTATATCCGGGAAAAAACCCAAAGGCAATTTGTTGTTTTTCAGATAGTTTCTTTGTCTGTAGTTGTTTTGTATACGTTGGTAAGGCATGCTGCTTACCGCTTTGGTGACAACGAAAGCCACTGGGTGATGCAGCCTTTCTATAAGGACCATGCGATATACGGTTCGGCGATTGCTTTGTTTATACCGGTACTCCTCGCTCTTATCAGCAACCGAAACTATTCTTTCACCCGGAGGTTCTTCATTGGTCTGGCCATTGGAATTCTTTTGATTGGGCTTCTTTTTTCATACAGTAGGGCTGCCTGGCTGGGCTTTTTTATTGCTGTGATCCTTGGGGTGATTGTTCAGTTTAAGGTGAAGTTTAAGGTTCTTTTTGTGGGCTTTCTTGGTTTGGTGTTGGCCGCCATGTTATTTCAAACTCAGATTATGCACCGGCTTGAAAAAAACAAGCAGGACTCTTCAGAAGATTTTGTAGAGAACATTGAGTCAATGAGTAACATTACCACAGATGCTAGTAATCTGGAACGGCTTAACCGATGGAATTGTGCATTTCGTATGACTGCTGATTATCCGGTTACTGGAACCGGTCCCGGCACTTATCAGTTTTTGTATGCGCCCTATCAGTTTTCATACGAAAAAACAGTGATAAGCACCAATGCCGGCACCCTTGGAACTGCGCATTCAGAGTTTTTTGGTGCCATGGCAGAAAGTGGAATTCCGGGAATGGTATTCGTAATTCTTATCGTGTTTTCCTTGTTTTTTTATGGATTCAAAACCTATTCATTGATTGTGAGGAAAGATAAACAGCGGGCAAGGTTTATTCTTGGATTATTGTTAGGGTTAGTGTCTTATTTTGTGCACGCCTTTATGAATAATTTCCTCGACAGCGATAAAATTGCAATACCTGTTTGGGGTTTTGCAGCGATTATTGTTGCAAATGGCATTAAAATACGAGAAGATTTAGCTGAAACTGCTCAGAATCAGCAACAAGAAGCGAATGAGTAGAACAGATTATTTGAGCCTTTCAAAAACTTCGGGCAAGCGTTTGATCAGCGCAAGTTCTTTCATTTTGTCAACAGCATCACGCACTGGACTTCCGAAATAAGTTTTGCCGCCTTCGAGCGTTTTAGCCACACCCGACTGACCCAGAACAACAGCCCCTCTGCCAATAATCAGGTCCTTTTGAACGCCTACCTGTCCCCAGAGAATCACATCGTCTTCGAGTTTAACCACCCCGGCAATTCCTACCTGAGAAGAAATCAGACAGTTTTTACCTATGACAGTATCATGACCAACCTGAATATGATTGTCCATTTTTGTTCCCCAGCCAACGACTGTGTCACCTGATACACCACGGTCGACCGTGCAGCAAGAGCCAATTTCAACGTGATCTTCAATGATGACTCTTCCGCATCCTTCGAGTTTATCGTAACGGTCAGGTCTGCGCTTGAAATAGAAGGCTTCGCCTCCAATCACAGTTCCACTGTTGATAATCACATGATCACCAATGATACTGTCGGCATGGATCGTCACGTTGGCGAGAATCAGACAGTTTTTGCCTATTTTCACATTATGCCCTACAAAAACAAAAGGCTCAATGATGGTTCCTTCGCCAATTTCAGCTGTTGGACTAATGGCCGATTGTGAAGGCACAAAAGGCTTGAAGTACTTGACAATTGAAACATAATCTCGAAAAGGATCGTCTGTAATGATTAGAGCTTTGCCCTCAGGAACATCGACCTCTTTGTTGATAATCACTGTTGTGGCAGCTGAAGCAAGGGCTTTGGCATAGTACTTTGGATGATCAACAAAGGTAATGTCGCCGGGCTCAACTTTATGAATCTCATTGATTCCTGTAACCGGAAAATCAGGATCACCCATCATGCGGGCATTGTCATTCCCGATAATGGTAAGAATCTGTTGCAATGTGTGTGGATGGCTGAATTTCATGTGGATTCTGAAATTTCTGATTATTCTTTAACACGTTCCGAATACTCTCCGGTACGGGTATCAACTTTAATTTTATCGCCAGTGCTAACAAAAAGTGGAATGTTTACCGTCGCTCCTGTTTCTACAGTGGCAGGCTTCAAAGTGTTGGTGGCAGTGTCTCCTTTTACCCCTGGCTCACTATAGGTGACCTCAAGAACCACAAAGGGCGGAAGCTCGCACGAAAGCGGACTTTCTGTTTCAGCATGGAACATCGCTTCAACCACCTGACCTTCTTTGAGAAACTGCGGGGCATTGATTAACTCTTCCTCAAGAGAAATCTGCTCGTAAGTCTCCTGATGCATGAAAAAATAGCTCTTGTCCTCTTTGTAAAGATATTGATATGGACGTCGCTCAACACGCTGAATGTTAATTTTTGTCCCCGAAGGAAAGGTGTTTTGAAGCACTTTGCCATTGGTGAGACTTTTGAGTTTTGTCCTCACAAATGCTGCACCCTTTCCAGGTTTGACATGCTGAAACTCAACCACTACATATAAGTCATTGTTAAACTCAATGCAAAGTCCGTTTTTAATATCCGCCGTTGTTGCCATTCTGTTTTTTTTGCAGCTGCAAAATTAATGAAATTAACGAAATGAACAACAGTTTGAGCTCCGCTTTTCATTTCAACCAAATGTGGAGGGTTACTTTCCTTATAAAATTTAACATATCTAATGAGGTTTTGAATCATTCTGTAAAGTGTCGTCACATGATATGTGTTAAATATGCCTAATTAATGCAAAGTATTCTTGTTTACGTCTAAAGCTTATGATTTCTTTTGGTTTTTGAGGATTTTTTTTGTATATTTAGAACGGGCATTTAGGAAATATTAAAACAGCGTTATGGGTACATGTTTACAAACCATTAATTGTTTGCTGGTTCATGGGTACTCGAAATCCATGATCTATTTCTGTTTGCCTGTCGTCAGAAACGGATCAACATGATGAGCGAATCCTTGCCTCTTATTCTGAGTGAGAGGTAAACAATACTTGAGCCATGAACAATTTTTATTCATTCACCGGGTTAAAGAGCAGAGACTGGCTGCCAGCGCAGCTCGTCGCTATTCTGCTTTTTGTTGCAGTAATCTTCATCCCAACGGCTCATACCAAGGCTCAGTCAGGCCTTTGTGATCCCACCACTCCATTTTTTACTGTCGATCTGTCCGCATCACCGGGGGGCACATGGGTGTCGCCTTCAGTGGTGCGAAACGATCATTGCTGCGGAACCAGCAATCCTGACCGCTGCATTGAATTCGAAATTACACTGCACCCCTCAACCGTAGCTGTTAATTTTAACATTGCTTCGGGTGCGATCCCTCCAGGAGCCATGTTCTACCAAATCAATTGTGGCCCTCCTGTCGCAGTTGGAACGCCAATTTGCATCTCAGGCCCAGGCCCTCACACCTTGACCTTTTGCAAGCCGGGTAACAACCCTAACACTTACGCCATCACTGCTCTTCCTGCTCCTTCCGTTTCTCCCCCCGTGGTTGCCAGCAATACATGTCCCGCTGGAATCTGGGCAACGGGACTTGTCCCAGGGTCAATTGTATGGACTGACATTACTGGCGGAGGCGCTTATCTGCCTTATTTGAGTTGCACAAATTGCGCTGCACCTACAGTTACTCCTACTGCTGGTCATCCGGCATTTGTCGACTACAGGGTTTGTGGCACTGTTGAAGCTGGCGCTTGTACCGGTACCCTGATTTTTTGTGATACCGTAAGGGTTTTTATGTTCGATCCTCTCGTTGCTTCAGTCAATAACACGAATGCCAGCTTCTGTGAAGGATCAGCTGGAGTTCAGCTGAACGGAACCTATACGGGTGGTTATGGGACTGTGAATCAAACATGGTACAATGCTTCTTGGACACAGGTGGCTACCGGTGGTGGTTTTTTCGCTACCTCTGCGGGTACCTATTATTATGTAGTCTCAGATGATATGAGCGGCACTTGTCCCGGTGATACCGTTTCTGTTAATGTCGTGATGCGCCCAACCCCGGACATTGATGTGGTGCCCGAAGGTGCCGGTGTGTGTGAAGGCTCCTCTGTTACTATGACTGCTTCTGGTGCCAGCACTTATGTCTGGGCTCCCGGCGCAACGCTCAATCAGACCTTTGGCCCCGTAGTCATTGCAACTCCTATGGTAACCACTACCTACACCGTTACCGGTACCGACGCCTTTGGCTGCACTGGCTCACAAAGTGTGGTGATTACCATATTCCCTTTACCGGATGTTGATGCCGGACCCGATCAGACAATTTGTCTTGGTCAATCAGCACAACTTAATGGAAGTGGAGCATGGATTTATGAATGGACACCTACAGCAACACTCAGCAACCCCGACATTGCTAATCCAATTGCTACACCAGCGGTAACAACAACGTATTACCTCAATGGAATGTCTCCGGGCAATAATGTCATTATCAATGGAAACTTTGAATCAGGAAATACAGGGTTTACAACCCAGTATACATATAATGCCAACCTGATTCCTGAAGGGTATTACTATATCACAAATAATCCTCACAATACTCACCCCAATTTTGCTGCCTGCCAGGATCATACTCCTGCCCCGGGAACCCAAATGATGGTTGTTAACGGCGCTCCTGTTCCCAATCAACAGGTGTGGTGTCAGAATGTAGCTGTTTCTCAGAATACCAATTATGCTTTTTCAACCTGGATAACTTCTGTTCATCCCACCAATCCTGCTGTTCTTCAGTTCTCCATCAATGGGGTTTTGCTGGGAACTCCATTTACAGCGACTACCACCACTTGCAATTGGCAGCAATTCTATGAGGTGTGGAATAGTGGGGCCAATACTGCGGTTCAAATTTGTATTGTGAATCAAAATGTCATTCGTTCCGGAAACGATTTTGCTCTAGATGATATTTCCTTCGCTCCTTTATGCTCAAATGTTGATTCCGTTACTGTTTTTGTTAACCCCAATCCGGTGGTAACCATTAACCCAACCACCCCGGCGATTTGTCAGGGCGATAGTGTTACCCTGACAGCAAGCTCAACAGTTGCAGGAACCACATTCCTGTGGAGCAACGGTGCAACGACTCCAAGCATTACTGTTTCTCCTGCTGCCTCAACCTTATATAGTGTAACAGGTACCGCAAGTGGATGTACCGGATCGGCATCAGTAACAGTTACCGTGAATCCAAATCCGGTTCTGAGCATCAGTTCAACGGCATTAGAGATCTGCAATGGCTCGAGTGCTTCTCTCA
>CAZLHV010000032.1:11791-15485 GCA_964559205.1 uncultured Bacteroidaceae bacterium | reverse complement strand
ATGTCACAGTAACAAGCCCCGAAGGCTGCACAAGCACGGGCTCGGTGACGGTAACGGTGTTTGATAATCCGGTACTGAGCATCAGTTCAACGGCATTAGAGATCTGCAATGGCTCGAGTGCTTCTCTCACCGTGAGTTCAAGCATCCCGGGCACCACCTTTGTGTGGAGCACAGGTGCAACGACACCGGTGATCAACGTCAATCCGACCAGCACGACCACCTATACTGTTACAGGCACCTCAGCCAATGGATGTACCGGCACAGCCAGCTTCCAGCTGGTGGTGAATCCGCTTCCGGTGGTAACGGTTTCAGCAAATGATTCTGTGATCTGCTTAGGTGAAAGTATTTTACTTACTGCTACTTCCGATATAGCCGGCTCTACATTTGATTGGAATACTGGTGCCCAGACTCCCCAGATCAATGTTTCACCTTTGGTGAGTTCTCAATACTCCATTACTGTTACCTCTCCCGAAGGCTGCACAAGTACAGGCGTTGTTCCAATTACGGTTAATCCAAATCCTTCTGCTTCGATTATTCCTTCTTCGGGAGCTGTTTGCTTAGGCTCTTCTGCGACACTTACAGTCAATACTGATATACCAGTGACTGAATATTTATGGAACACAGCGGAAACGACGCCCATTATTGTAGTGACCCCAGCTGTACAAAGCAATTACACCATTACTGTTACGACCGGTTTTGGTTGCACAGGCACAGCAGATATTTTAATTGGTGTCAATGCGCTGCCGGTTGTCGGCATTAGTTCGCCTGATACGAGTATTTGTTTTGGATCATCAACAGACTTAATGGCCACAAGCAATCATCCTTCAACAACCTTTGAATGGAGTACAGGTGCAACTGGAGCCCTCATTTCGGTTACACCTTCACTAACAGAGACCTATACGGTAACAGGAACAGATATCAATGGATGTACCGGAGTCGATGTTATTGAAGTCGTGGTAAATCCAAATCCAGTGGTCAGCATTACACCCAACCAGAGTGAAGTATGTGAAGGGATGAGTATTGATCTGACTGCCAGTTCGAGCAATCCCAACACGGGGTTTGTTTGGAGTACAGGTGAGACCACAACACTGATTACAGTAACCCCGGCGACAACAACGACATATTATGTAACAGGAACAGATGCAAATGGGTGTACAGGCACTAACAGGGCGACGGTTCAGGTGAATCCAAATCCGACAGTTCAGGTCAACCCGGCATCGATAACCATTTGCCCTGGCGACACAGTGACACTTACAGCCAGCTCACCCACAGCAGGAGCATATGAGTGGAGTAACGGAGCCACTGTTCCGGCAATCACTGTGTGGCCTGCTCAAACCACAACATATACTGTGACAGCTACTGATTCAAAGGGATGTTTTGGTGTAGCCACCGCATTGGTGAATGTGAGGAATGCCCCGGTGATCACGGTCAATCCAAACAATCCTTCACTTTGCCATGGGGAGTCTGTGACTTTGGTAGCATCTGGTGCAGTTCTGTATGACTGGACACCAGCGGAAGGTCTCAACACGAATGTTGGTGCAGTTGTGATTGCTACTCCCGATTCAACAACTACCTATTTGGTTTCTGGTGTTGACCTCTATGGTTGTTTGGGTGAGTCACAGGTGACGGTTCGGGTGAGTCCTATTCCAAGTGTTGATTTTGTGGCGAATAGTACTGATATTTGCATGGCTACGGTAGTTCATTTTAGTGGTCAGGCTTCTCCATCCATTCAGTCGTGGAACTGGGATTTCGGTGATCCAGCATCAGGTCCAAGTAACAGTTCTGCTCTGCAAAATCCCATGCATACCTATTTTGAAACTGGCACTTATACAGTTGGACTGTCGGTTGTTACCACTGATGGTTGCAAAAATATGATTCAGAAGCCCAGCTATATTGTTGTACACCCAAATCCAATCGCCAGTTTTATCCGAACCCCAGACATTACTACACTTGAGAACCCGACCATTCAATTTTTCAATCAGTCGCTTGGGCAGCAAAGCCTGCTCTGGAATTTCGATGATCCTGGAAGCGGTTTGAATAACATCAGTGTAGCACAGAATCCAACCCACACCTATAGTGCTGAGGGAGAATATTGGGTGACCCTTTTTGTAGAAAACCAGTGGGGATGTCTTGATTCAACAAGCAACAGAATTATCATTAATCCCAAATGGGAGGAATACATCCCAACAGCGTTCACCCCAAATAATGACGGTAACAATGACTTTTTCAGGCCTTATGGTTTCAACATTGATTTTACTGAATACTCCATGTATATCTACGATCGATGGGGAAAACAGATTTTTGAAACCAATGATATTGAGAAAGCATGGGACGGAAGAGTAAACGGTGAGGGTGAAATTGTGCAGCAGGATGTTTATGTGTATTTGATCATTCTGAAAGATGTTACTGGTCTTGAACACCAGTTTATCGGACATGTTACTGTCATTAAGTAATATGTTGCGAAACTGATGCATGGCTCAGAAAGAACCCTCCGCAAGGAGGGTTTTTCTTTGCATACGTTTTGCCGAAGGTGCTGAAGTGTGTTCTGCGGGAAGATGAATTAGCATGTGGTTTCCTTACACGCAACTGGGCGTTGTTATTGCTTACTTAAAATGCAAAAGCCGCATTTTGCGGCCTTTGCGTTTTGTCTGTTTTCCACACCACCACGTTTGGAAAAGTCGATTGAAGGTTAGTGTTACATATGCAATTCAACAACCGGAATTCCGGTGTAATGCATTTTGTTTTTACAGCAACAGTTCACCTGAATGATTTCTGAGATAAAGATAAGATGCTGGTGAGGATTTGCAGGATATACTTTCACCTGTTTTTTTTAGGAGAAAGCACGTCATAGCATCGGGTAGAAATACGGGTTGTTATTGTTTTAGAAAAGCTGATACAAGCATGAAGGCTTCGTGACTTGCTTCTGAAAGGTTGTCGTTGATCACTACATGATCGAATTGGTTAGAAAATGTGAGTTCAAATTGCGCCCGATCAAGTCTTTTTTTTATGCTTGCTTCTGTTTCGGTATGTCTGTTTCTTAAACGGTTCTCCAGCTCTCTGAGTGAAGGTGGCTGAATGAACAAACTTATCGCTTGATGACCGAAAATTTTCTTGAGTGCGATACCACCTTTTACATCCACATCAAAAACTACGGCTTTCCCTTCTTTCCATATTCTCTCAACTTCTGAACGCAAGGTACCGTAAAACAGCCCGTCATATACCTCTTCCCATTCAATAAATGCCTGTTCTGAGATTTTATTTCTGAATTCTTCAGCAGTATAAAAAAAATAATCTGTGCCATTTGTTTCGTTGCCTCGCGGTGGACGGCTGGTGGCCGAAACAGAGAACCCAAGGGGCAAGGCTGTTTGCATTAAAGCATGAACAATAGTGGTTTTGCCTGCTCCGCTTGGGGCTGAAAATATGACGGCTTTTTCCATATATTTACAAAATGTTGGCCAGCTGTTCTTTGATTTTTTCAAGCTCATCTTTCATACCCACAACCAGTTTCTGGATCTCGAAATGATTGCTTTTGTTTCCAAGAGTATTTATTTCGCGGCCAATTTCCTGTGTAATAAAACCAAGTTTTTTTCCTGAAGGCTCTTCAGAATCGGACAATAGTGTTTCTTTGAAATAGGTGAGATGATTTGCCAGTCGAACTTTCTCTTCGGTGATATCGAATTTGTCCACATAGTAA
>CAZLHV010000032.1:0-11781 GCA_964559205.1 uncultured Bacteroidaceae bacterium | reverse complement strand
TGCTCTAAGCGAGATTCGTCTGTTTTTACTTCCGGAAGAAACTGTTGCAGATCTTTTTTCAGGCGTTCTGAAAGAAATATTTTTCTTTCCGGGTCGAATTTTTCAATTTCCGGCAAGGCCGATTCAATCAGGCCAATGCGCTGCAGCATGTCTTCGGAAAGTGCAATAGCTTCATTTCGCCTGTGGTTGTCCGTATCTTCACAGGCTTGTTTTATCAACAATGCCAGAGCATCCCATTCTTCTTCTGATACGTCATCTGATCCACTGTTAATCACATCTGGAAGCCGCATGAGCAATTCTATCCAGTTTTCTGGTTCTGCCACACCAAGCTCTTTCGACAAGTCTTTAATCTCGTTGTGGTAGTTTCTTGCATTCGAAGGGTTGATTTTTACAGAATGAATTCCATGATCTTCCAAGGTGACCATGATGTCGATTTTTCCACGAAGCAGAACCCTGCTTGCGATTTCTCTGCATGCGGCTTCCTGATCGCGGAACCGGAGAGGGAGCTTTACCGCCAGATCAAGCTGTTTGTTGTTGAGTGTGCGAACAAGTACGGTGACTGTTGCACTTCCTACAGGCCCCTGTGCCCGGCCAAATCCGGTCATCGATCTTAGCATATGGTTTGTTTTGTTTGGTTTTGTGTTATTTCTTGCTTTTCTGAATCATTTTTTTTATGCTATTCAGTTTCATTAATGCTTCAACCGGTGTCAAAAGATCTACATCCGTTTCAAGAATTTCATCGCGAATATTTTCAAGCAATGGATCATCGAGTTGAATCAGGCTTAACTGAAATGGGTCTGTTGATGTTTTTGTTTTCGATGCTTCTCCAACAGATATATCGCTGCCATGTTCTTTCTCGAGGCGCAAAAGAATTTCTTCTGAACGTTCGATCACCGATCTGGGCAATCCGGCCATGCGTGCTACATGAATCCCAAAGCTATGTTCAGTTCCTCCCGGGGTCAGTTTGCGGATAAAAACAATGCTGTTGTTGCTTTCGCGAACCGAAATGTGAAAGTTTTTTACACGAGGCAGATAGGTTGCCAGTTCGTTCAATTCATGATAATGAGTTGCAAACAGCGTCTTTGCCTTGAAAAGTGGATGGTTGTGAAGATACTCCGTAATTGACCATGCAATGGAAATGCCGTCATAGGTCGAAGTTCCTCTGCCAATTTCATCAAGCAAAATCAGGCTTCGTGCCGACAGGTTGTTTAAAATGCTTGCCGTTTCATTCATTTCAACCATAAAGGTTGATTCTCCGGCGCTTAAATTGTCGTTTGCGCCAACACGTGTGAATATCTTATCTACAATGCCAATTTTTGCATTTGAGGCAGGAACAAACGATCCACACTGAGCCATCAGAACAATGAGCGCTGTCTGTCTGAGCAGTGCCGATTTTCCTGCCATGTTCGGACCCGTTAGGATGATAATTTGTTGTGAGTTGCTGTCAAGATACACATCGTTGTCAACGTACTTTTCTCCGGGAGGCAACTGTGTTTCAATCACAGGGTGTCTTCCTCCCTGTATGTGTATTTCCTGAGAGTCATTCATGAGTGGCCGGCAATAGTTGTTTTCGCGTGCGATGAGGGAAAACGACAGAAAAACATCAATGGCCGCAAGAACCGATGCGTTGTGTTGCAGGTCCTGAATAAAGGCCGCAACCTTTCCCAGCAATTCGCTGTACAGTTGCAACTCGATTTGCTGAATCCTTTCCTCAGCTCCCAGAATCTTTTCCTCATACACTTTCAGCTCAGGAGTGATATAGCGTTCGGCATTGGTCAGTGTTTGTTTCCTGATCCAATCTGCAGGTACCTTGTCGCGGTGAGTATGGGTCACCTCAAGATAATACCCAAAAACATTATTGAATCCGATTTTTAGTGAACTGATCCCTGTCCTGCCTGCCTCGTTTTGCTGAATACCTGCCAGATACCCCTTGCTGTCCGAACTCAGTTTTCTGAGTTCATCGAGCTCTTCATTAACCCCTTCGCAAATCACTCCTCCTTTTATAGTCAATGCGGGGGCATCGTCGCGAATGAATTTCAGAATCAGTTCACTTAATGAACCCATGGGTTTCAGCCGGTCTGAGAACATTGTCAGAGGCGAAAGTTCCCCCGGGATCGTTTTCGCCAGTTCATCGGAGAAGCTGGCCGAATGAGCCAGTTGAAGGAGCTCTCTGGGGTTTATTTTTCCCACGGCAAGCTTGCCGCATAATCTCTCGAGGTCATGAATTTCGTTTAGTATATGCTGTATCTGGATCGAGAATTCTGGCCTTTGAAAAAAGCAGTCGACGGCATTCAGCCTTTCATCGATGCCCTGCCGATGAATCAGAGGAAGTAGGATCCAGCGCTGCAAAAGCCGTGCTCCCATGGGCGTGGTGGTTCGGTTAATGGCTTTAAGCAGGGTTAGCCCATTTTCGTTATACGAATGAACCAGTTCCAGATTGCGTACAGTGAAGCGGTCAAGCCACACATAGCGGTCATTGTCAATACGCGAGACAGATTGTATGTGACCGGCACCCTCCGGTCTTGTTTCGTTGATGTAGTGCAGACATGCACCTGCTGCTATCACTGCACTGGTCATGTCTTCAATACCAAAACCCTTTAGATTTCCAGTGTTGAACTGTCTTGTGAGCAAATCGCGGGCATATTGATCCGAGAAAATCCAATCATCGAACTGGAAGACGTGAAAAGGACCAAATTCATCGAAAAACATCTGTTTTTGCGATTTTTTTACCATCACTTCAGATGGCTGCATGTTTTGCAACAGACGGGCTATATATTCGTTGTTCCCTTCGGCAGTTAAAAATTCACCAGTTGAAACATCTACAAACGCTACTGCCGAGACTGGATGACCCATAACAACGGCCGCAAGAAAGTTGTTGCTCCCGCGTTCAAGCACATTGTCGGAAAATGAGATCCCGGGGGTAACGAGTTCGGTAATTCCACGTTTGACAATTTTTTTAGTGAGCTTGGGGTCTTCAAGCTGCTCGCATACAGCTACCCGCTGCCCTGCCCGCACCAGCTTGGGCAGGTAGGTCTCAAGAGCATGATGTGGAAAACCGGCAAGTTCTATATGCGATGCAGCTCCGTTGGCCCGCTTGGTCAGGGTTATGCCCAGAATACCCGAGGCCCTGATGGCATCTTCGCCAAAGGTTTCAAAAAAATCGCCCACCCTGAACAACAAGATCGCATCCGGATAGCGGGCTTTAATCTCGTTATACTGCTTCATCAGCGGGGTTTCACTGGCTGCTTTGCTGCTCACTTTTTCACGTTTGGAACAAAATTATTAATTTATTCTGAACCTTCCTTCGTATTTTTGTGTCCCAATTGACTCCGATGAACTCAAAGAAAAGCATGGAAGAGCTGAATAGGTTGACTATCAGCGAGTATGCCAGTGCACAAAAATTACCCCTGATCATTGTTCTTGATAACATCAGAAGCCAGCATAACGTGGGCTCCGTATTTCGTACTGCTGATGCATTCAGGATTTCCGGAATTGTTCTTTGCGGTATAACAGCCACTCCTCCAAACAAGGAGATTCAAAAGGCTGCTCTTGGCTCAACCGATTCAGTTACATGGAAATACGTTGAAAGTACTGCTGCCTGTCTGAAGGAATTAAAAGAGGATGGCTATTTCATCACGGGACTGGAACAAACACACGGCAGCACCGATGTCCGTGACAGCAGGGTGTTTGGAAATCCTGGCAAGCATGCACTGGTCATAGGCAACGAGGTGTTTGGCCTGTCTGATGAAGCGATTCATTGGTGCGATCAGGTAGCCGAAATCCCCCAGTATGGCACCAAGCACTCGTTGAATGTTTCGGTCTGTACTGGCATCATGATTTGGGAATTTTACAGACGACGAGGCGCTGAAGCTGGATTGATTTAGGGAATTGCCCTGCTTAGACCGAATTTGCATTCAATAAAAAAATATTTTTATATTTGCCCAAAATTCCTACTTTTGCAGTTCAAAGAAGAAAAACCAATAAACAACCAAACTTATGAAAAACCTTAATCTGAAAGTTGTTGTTGCTCTCGTTCTGTCAGCGGCACTGATGTCAGGTTGCGGTCTCAAAAAAATGGCCAAAAAATACTCCACGGTCAAATACGAGGCTAAACCTGAAGTTCTTGAAACCCATGGCGGAAAGATCAACACCTCTGTTAAAGGCGTTTTCCCGGCCAAGTATTTTGACAAAAAGGTAACCCTTGAGTTCACCCCTGTTCTTAAATGGGAAGGCGGAAGCTACACATGCAAAACCATCAAGATTCAGGGTGAAAAAATCACCACTGGTGACGGAACCGTCATCAAGAAGAAAGAAGGTGGTTCTTTCGACTGGGCCGATGTAATTCCTTACAAACCAGAAATGAATGCTTCTGAACTGGTTGTGAATGTTAAAGGCACCAAGGGCAAAAAAACCCAGGAATTTGGCGAGGTTAAACTGGCCGATGGCGTGATTTATACCAGCGAACGCGTCGCTCGCGATGAGGATCTGACCCTTGCTGAGCATGGTTACAAAAAAGAAGTCCTGATTACCGAAAAAGCTAACCTCTATTTCGATTATAACAGCTCTAACCTGAGTATGACTCAGAAACTGAACAAAACCGACCTCAACAAAGAGCTGCTTAAAAAGGTTGAAGATTTTATTGCTAAAGGATGGAAAATCAAAACCATTGACATCAATGCTTGGGCTTCTCCGGAAGGTGAAGAAGCTTATAACGCTAAATTGTCCAACGAGCGTTCTGATGTTGCAAAGAAATATGTTGACCAGTACATTGAAAAACTGGACAAGGCTAAAGCAAAAGATCAGAAGAAAAAATACGAAGAAGTAAAACGCGAGTATACAGTTAATCCTAAAGCGAACGGTGAAGATTTTGAAGGTTTCATGAGCGCAATCCAGGCTTCAAGAATCGCTGAAAAACAAGCCATCATCAATGTGATTAAATCACAGCCTGACAAAGCTAAACGCGAACAGGAAATCAAAAACATGACCGTGATTTATGCTCAGGTTGAAGAAATCCTCGAGCCACTGCGACGTTCTGAAATCGCTGTTGTTTGTTACGAACCAAAACGCACCGACGAGAATATTGCCATGCTGTCGACCACAGCTCCCGATAGCCTGAAAGCCGAAGAACTCCTCTTTGCTGCAACGCTGACTTCAGATCAGGCTACCCAGCTGAAAATCTATCAGTCTGGAACAAAAATCTATGCTGACAACTGGAAATTCTGGAACAATGCCGGATATATCCTTCTGCAGCAAAACAAACTTACCGAAGCCACTCCTTTTATTGAAAAAGCAAACGCTCTTTCTCCAAACAATCCTGTTGTTCTTGCCAATATGGGTGTTGTTGCTTCTTGGAACAAAGATTACGCTACAGCCAAATCACGCTACGAAGCAGCTCAAAGTGGTGGAATCAGCATGAACTACAATCTCGGAATTCTTAAAATCCGCGAAGGTGACTATGATGGAGCCCTTTCACTCTTTGGCGCCAAAACCTGCAAATACAACATCGCTCTGGCTAAATTGCTTAAAGGCGACAACAGTGGCGCTACTACAAACCTGGAATGCACCAAACCACAAACCGCAGCTGTTAATTATCTGATGGCAGTTGTTGGTGCCCGTTCAGGCAACACCAGCATGATGTATGACAACCTGAAAAAAGCAATTGCTGCCGATGGCACTTTCAAAGCTCAGGCCAAGGATGACCGCGAATTCCTGAAATATTTCAACACTACCGACTTCCAGAACATCGTGAAATAATCATTTCCGATTTCATTATAGAAAAGGCTTTCCGAAAGGAAGGCCTTTTTTGGTTGAAATGTTTTGAGTTTCAAGCAGAATTTAATCTTAGGCAATGGTTATTACCGTCAAATTATGACCCGTATAATCGGAAAAATCTCTGTCGTCGGTTACAATTTTCCAGTTTTGACTTGAGGCAAGTTCGATGTAATAACCGTCGTTGAAATCAATAGATGACAAATGAATTAATATCTGATCAATATTAATTGCCTGAAAGTTGTCAGGTGTTTTTTCGCATAGACGAAGTATGCTGCGAATAGAAGGCTGAATTTCAGTAATAGCTTCAGAATACCGGCAGCTTTTCATGTAATCACGTTTAAAATCAGCGCCTGGCAAGGAGTTTTTGTTTTTCCATTGATTGAAATCAAGTCTCAGATATCTATTAATGAATTCAGATAATATCAGGCTGGATGTAAATATTGTTCCTCTTGCCGACTGAACATCCTTAAGAAACGAAGAATATTTGCTTTGCCTGCTCTTCTCATACGAGCCAAGAGGGCAAAACAGATACATCCACACATTGTTATCGAAAAAGAAAATGTCAGAGGATCGGGCTGAATATCTACTAATATCAATTATGTTAGCTGCCATGTATTGCGTCGTCTGCAGATTTATTAAAAGAATCCTTGTTAGCAAAATATTCTTTAGCCCGCTCTATTACAATTCGGAATAATCCTTTATCATCTGCAGAAACCTGAACCAATGAAAGGTTTTCATTCAGATACTCACTTGTGTGAGAAGCATACAACTGACCTATGGCAGCATTCAGGAATGCTGTTGTCATTAATGTGATTCCATTGAAATCTAGATCGATTTTTTGGGCAAGTTGAAATTGCTCTTCAATTTTACGAAACACAATATCACCATCGTCTGTCGAAACAGCCGCATCTCCAGCAATAATATCCTTGACAATTAATTGAATTCTGCTGTCATTCATAGCGCAAAGGTATTAAAAAATTAAATCATCAGGGTTTTCATCGCTCAGGAAATATCTCGAGTCATCATCAAGGTTAAATTCCAGATTAGCAATCGTTCCGGGAAACATGCCGGAAAAAGTAGCAGTAAATTCATTTTCTTCGCGATATTCCCAATATCCATCGGAAGATGCAATTTGAATTTTTCCTTTGTTCAGCTTGATAAACTGGAATATGATATTGAGACCCAGCCCTCCGGAAATATTGCCCGTTTTAGTGGTGTTCCCATACTGAAGCGCCCAGACAATGGCCGCATCTCCGCTTTTTTCTTCACGCAGGTAATCGTTCACATTTTTTTTGATAGAAATACCCATGTCCACAATCGTGAGATCGAGCCGCCGCGGAGTTTTACCCGGATAATACTGACCGCACGTATGGATGAATGCACATTTTCCGTGTGTACTAGCATTTTCGAATAATTCAAAAATACTTTCGCTGATTTTCTTTCCCAATTTTTGTGAATGTTTCGGGAAATCCGGTTTTGACAATAACTCGGAGCGAATATAGAAAAGGAAATCGTTATCTCCGGATGGAGGAAATTTTTTATACGAGACAATTGTATCCCCCGAGAAACCAATATCTCCTTCTCCATACATTCTGAGAAATCTGTTCCTGTAAAGGATACTTTCTACTCTTCCTGTCAGGTTTATAATTGAAACTTCTTTCCCGTTTTCCTCTGCAAGCTGAATGATTGCTCCTAAAACGGCACTGAGGTTTGCTTCAAACCAGGAAACCCCAGAAAAATCAATTTCTATAATTCTGTCATTAGTCGCATTAATTCGCGAAAGCAGACTTATCAGCTCTTGGTAGCCTTCATAAGTGCTTTGTATTCTGTTTGAGAGCGATATTATCATTCCGGATTATTCTGCTTGTTATGCGTGTTCTTCTATGTACTTCATTGCAGCCTCTTCATTTTGCTCAATTGCCATTTCCACAACACATTCTGCTAAAGACATAAGTAGGGTTTAATATAATGCATCAAAGGTGCAAAAAATAACTCAATCCGTTGTATATACGCAACTATTTTTACAGTAAATTTTCTATTTACTTTTGCATCATGAACAACACCATCATCATCCGCAACGCGAGGGCGAATAATCTGAAAAACATCAGCCTCGAAATCCCGTACGGAAAGCTGGTTGTGGTGTGTGGTGTGAGCGGCAGCTATTGTGTCGATTAATTTCTGATTGCAAAAATGTTTTACTGGTGATTGTCGCGTAATGTCAGCATGACTTCACGGAGGTCTTAGTGTGACAGATGCAAAGAAAGGAGGTTTTAAAGATGCCCTAAAGATTACACCAGTCTTTAATCATATAAACATCTAAAATTATATTCAATAAAAAAAACATACAATAAATCATCCGGCTTAACCGTATATTTAGTAATTTGCGGTTATAATTCGTTGATATGAAAATCCTTTTTTCTACATGTGTGATTTTTATGCCGATACTGTTGTTCCCGTTTTATGCGGCGGCGCAGATCAATCTGACCAAGGCGCAGTTTCCATATATTATTTCGGAGCACAACTATTATTATGATACGGATGAACAAGCCTGGTTCGATCCATCACCCTATGCTTCGTTGCTGAAGGAAAAACACATCCGTGCAGTACATGTCATGGCTACCCCGGCTTACAGCATTTATGGGCAGGATTTCTATTTCAACAAAAACGGACAACTGGATTCAATGGTGCTTGCCATCAATGATGAAACAGACGACAATTCGCCATTTTATGCAGCTTACGCTTTTCGTTATAACGTCCATGGAGAGCTTACGGAAGTGAAAGACTACAGAGCAGGAAAGTTTTATGGATTTACGGACCTTACTCCTATCAGAAATTTCTATGAAGCAAACAAACCTGACACTTCGGTTCTTACCTGTTTGAAATACGGACACGGAGCTCAGGTTTTTCTTCGCAATAAAGCCGGTCTCACATTATCACAGGCAGAGTACATTTATTATGGAAATGAGCCGTTCTCTTCGTATTATGAAAATGACACTGCCATTTTATCGCAGACAAGTTTTTCATGGAATGACAACAACATACTGACAAAGGCCACCATGGCCATTTTTGAGCCAGACCCAATCATGGGAAGCATTTATCAATGCAAGTTTAACGAAGATAATCTGCCGGACAGTATTATCATTAAATCTTCCGACAATCTTTCAGATACGATGCGTACATACACATTCTCGTACGAATACAGCAACGACATTTTCCGCTGGTCGGCTTGCAATCACAAAGGCAAAAGAAAAATTGAAGACCTGATATATACGATTGAAAAACTATCACTGAAGAAAGATTCAATAAATAATAAAAACGTGCAGCAGGTATTCCGGCTGCGGGATTATATTTAGAAAGACGTGTTCGTAAGCGACACTTGTTGGTTTTTGAACGATGAACTGTTGCTGGCAAAAAATACATCCGAATCATTCTATTACCTCAATGACACATTGGTGAGCTATTCCAAAACCGGCACCAATCCTACAGAAACAGAAACCATTATACAAAAACGATCGGACGAAAAACTGAAATCAGTGTATGCTGAAATTAAAAAAATTCAACCTTTGTTTGGTGTGCGGGTAACACTGCTGGGAAAAGAGCCGGAGTTCCTTGGAATTAAAAACGATTTGCTGCAATATACTTTACACATTGCTGAAGCGGATCTTGAAAAACTGAAAAGCCTGCAAACCAACCGCAGCGACGTATCGGTGACACAATATACTTTTTCAACCAACAATCCCGGGTTTGATATCATGTCGTGGGAATGCAAAACATCCGCTATTGGAGAGAAAGAAATGCATTACATGATAAACTATAAGCAGTGGGGCCAGCGCTTCGACAATATTGTACTAACCGGCAGCAATGGCGAAACACGCACCCTGATTGGCTTTCGACTGATCGTTGACCGAAAATAACATTCTATGAAATACGCATTTGTTTCAGTATTTATTACGGCTTTGTTACTGGCAGCATCATTGAAAGGCTGGTCACAGACTGATCCACAGCGTATTCAGTTTCCGTATTTATATGATGGATTTTTCTCTGATGATGACGAAATTTTGATAACTGATTTAAACAGCAAATGGCTTGCACCCTGTCCTTACGCCGATCTCATTCAAAGAAAACATATTCGGACCATTCATGTTCAGCAACGCTCAGTTTATGAAAAGAAAGATTCCGAAGAGCATTTGATTGATCATGTGTATTTCCTTTTCACAAAAGAAGGACTACTGGACTCGCTGATCATCACGCTTTCGGATAGTTTAAAATCATTTGAAGATATTGAGGAATGGTATGCATTCAGCTATCGTAACGACACGCTGGAAAGTATCCGGTATCAGATCGGATATAAAACAGCCATACTGAATTTCCGCATTATATACAATGAAGGAATTCCGTATATGACTGTGCAGGATTACAGTGGCGGGCAGTTATACACAAAGTACTTTCCGAATTCAGAAAAAAACACCGTTGAAAACATTTCGTCAAAAACGGAAAATTTTCAGGACACCATAGACCCGGAGTTTTATTTCCTCACATTGCCGGATGAATTTTTTATTCCTGAACAAAAAAAAGCCGAAGTGTTTCTGAAAGATGTTCCGGACGGAAAGCTCTGCGTTTTCAAGGATATCAATGGCCTGGTAATTTCTGAAACATTGTATGGTCTCAATGATGATGACGTTAATCCAGGAGTTCGATGGACATACACATACCGCTGGAATGAAAATTATATTCTGGAAAAAATAATTTCCGATGAAGACATTATATATGGTTGCACTTTTAACGAGGATAATTTGCCCGACACCATCCGGACAAAAGATCAAATTATAAATATTTGCTATGAATATTCCGATGATATTTTGCGCTGGTCGCCTTGTGAATTCAAAGGAACTGGCGATATTGACGATTGGGTAAATGTGGTCAATAAAACTGTCAAAACCCCTTCATATAATTTCGCGGGCGAATCGGACACTCTGATAAATTCCCTTTCCGGCTATAAAGTAAAAGTGAAAACAGAAGACTACACGTATTGGTTCCGCAACGATTATCTGGTGCAGGTGAGCACTAAGGACGGCGAGACATTCCGGTATCTGAAAGACTCGTTGGTGTCGTACGAAAAAACAAAAGGCAACAAGTTGCCCGCCGCCAAAACCATTCTCAAACGTGCCTATCAGCTTCGTGATGAGATTTATCCATATATGAAACGCAAAGACCCTTTTTTCGGCACCCGCATTATGCTGCTTGGAAAAGAGGCTGAGGCTAAGCTGTATAAAGAAAATATCTATTATACGATTTACGTGAAACTTTCCCTGGTGGATTCATTGAAAACGATTGATCTGAATAATCCTGACAGCCAGATTGAATGGTACACGTATGGACCTTCTTCAGAATCGGATATGGTATATTATGACAACAAAATTACTCAGAAGACCATTAACTATATAAAAATGAGCAATCGAACCCGTTTGTTTATGAATGGATCAATAAGAAAAAACAACCAAAGCAAATCATTTGAATTCACTATTAAATTTATTGATGATTCAAATTAATTCGTGAATATAGGCATTTTGTTTTATCCCGGTAAGAATAGACTCTAAAGCATCACTTCTTTTTCATTCATTCGGAAACAAAATTCTTAAAGTAGAAACATCTATTAATTCAAACTCGATACACCCCAAATTACCTTTTGTCTTTTCAAACGAACATCGCGTGACGATTCCCCACACCCATAAAGGGCATACGAACAAACAATATCGGGCTACAACTAAGCCTCGTTGCAAAACTGCGCTGCGTTTGCAAGATGCAATTCATCGCGTCTCTATGGTTACCTCACATTAAATTAAACGTTGCAGTGCAACGTCTCTATAACTTTCGAACTTGATGAACTTTGGAACTTTTATCTTTGCATCATGAACCGCCACATCATCATCCGCAACGCGAGGGCGAATAATCTGAAAAACATCAGCCTCGAAATCCCGCACGGAAAGCTGGTTGTGGTGTGTGGTGTGA
>CAZLHV010000031.1:0-22333 GCA_964559205.1 uncultured Bacteroidaceae bacterium | reverse complement strand
CTTTTCTACTTCTAGGTCTGTTTTTAGTTTTTGGCTTAGACAACTCAACTGCAAGATGGTATTATGACACTGAAAATGAGGATGAAAGAAAGAAGACCGTGGCCTCTTGGTTTTGGTTTCAATTGTTTTTTTCATTTCTTTTGGGCTTAG
Source organism: uncultured Bacteroidaceae bacterium (assembly GCA_964559205.1). Taxonomy (GTDB): domain Bacteria; phylum Bacteroidota; class Bacteroidia; order Bacteroidales; family DTU049; genus GWF2-43-63. The sequence goes on along the minus strand of CAZLHV010000031.1, from coordinate 22,183 downwards.
TATTGGTGCTGTTTTCTAATGCTTTTTCGAAATGGATTGCAGATTCTGACAACAGCCTTTTATTCATTATTCCTTCAATAGGCCTCGTTGCCAATGTGATGCCAACAGTTTTTTCAAACTTGTTGAGATTTCAAAGAATGGCGACAAAAACAGTTGTTTTTACACTGTCAATTTCGCTTCTTAATATTGGACTTAATGTTCTTTTTGTCCTCGTTTTAGATTACGGCGTTATTGGTATTTTATTATCAGCATTTTTAGGAAATGTAATTGGGTCGTTGTACGGGTTCATTTCAATTAGGAAGTGGGTTAAGATTAGTCTTTTTTCTATGCTTCGACTAAAAGAAATGTTGAGGTTTGCTTACCCTCTTATTCCAACATTTTTTGCCATGTGGGTATTAAATAGTTTTTCACCTTACATAATTGAAGAGTTTTCTGGAAAAAGTGAGGTTGGATTGTTTCAGGTAGGCTTAACTATTTCAGCTTCAGTTACACTAGTTGTTGGTGCCTTCCAAATGGCGTGGGGGCCTTTTTCCTTTTCAATACTAAAAAACCCAGAAGCAAAAAGAACTTATTCTGCAGTATTGACTTTCTATGCTGCCATATCTTGTTTTCTAGCTCTTGCTGTTGGGCTATTTGCAAAAGAACTCCTTGCCCTGTTTACAACATCTTTGTATTATGAGGCTGCTTTTGTAACAGGAATTCTTGCATTTAATAATATTATATTTGGATTTGTTTATATTTTTAATCTTGGTCCGAGTATAATGAAAAACAATAAGCCATTAGCTGTGGCAATTTTAATTGGAGCAACAAGTTCAACTATTCTGTTTTTTTTATTGATTCCAAAATATGGTATGGAGGGAGCAGCGTTTGCTACAATTTTTGGCAATTCATTAATTCCAATATTTTTGTTTTTTCGTGCACAGAAAATTTGGTTTATACCATATAAAATTCCTTTAGTTCTAATGATTTTTGTTGCTGCAATATTAATTTTTATTGTTTTTCAAGGCCTAGAATCGTTACCAATGATAGTTTGTTTTAAAGCAGCGGCACTTGCAGCTTATGGATTTTTATCCTTGATATTGATATGGCTTTTTTATAAAAGAGGAGGCTTGTCTTTGTTAAAATAAAGTATACATCCTCAAAGTAAATCCTTTTGTTTATTTTTGTAATGACGCTCTTTTGAGCAAAAGCAAAATTTGTTAGATGAAAATTCTTGTTTCTGAAGGCAATTATAAGCACACTCTTGGAATAGTTAGAGAACTTGGACTTGCAAGTTATGATGTTTTTGTTCTTGGTTCCGCGCATTATAGGTCTCTTGCGGGTTATTCAAAGTTTTGTAAGGGGGTATTGGAATTAGATTTTAAGTCTGAACAAGAGTTTATTGATAAGCTATGTGAGATATTAAAAAACAACAAATTTGATTATTTTATTCCTGTGGGATTTCCAATTGTGAAGTGGGTGTCGAAGCAGCGAGATCGTATTGGTATGCTTACTCAAGTGAATGTTGCCGATTATGAAACTATCGAGCTTCTATCAAATAAGGAAAGTTGCTTTAATTTCGCCTCATCGTTAGACATACCAGTGCCAAAGACTTTTTACCCACAAAATGTAGAGGAAGTTAGGCAAGCAAGTGGATTATACTCTTATCCAATTGTAGTGAAGGGGAAATTTGAAGTTGGAACGAATATGGTCGGGTATGCGAATAATTTGCTCGAACTTGAGTCTTTGTTTTTATTGTTTTCAAAAAACCCTAAGTGTTTTGGGCAGCCACCTTTGGTTCAACAGTATTTGTCAGGTGTTGGTAAAGGTTTTTTTGCTTTGTGCAAAGATGGTAAGTGCATTGAGTATTTTATGCATGAGAGAATTAGAGAATATCCAATAAGCGGAGGTTCAAGCGTGTGCGCAAAGAGCATTTTTGATGAAAGAATTTTAAATTTTGGGCAAAGAATCCTTGCAGAAGCAAATTATTCTGGAGTTGCTATGGTTGAATTTAAGGAAAATGAACATGGAGATATTTTTTTACTAGAAGTTAATCCGAAATTTTGGGGTTCGTATGATTTAAGCCGCGCTTGTGGAGTTAATTTTGCAACAAAATTAGTTGAGCTGAATAATTTAAACCATGTGGCAACACAGAAATACCGAATTGGAGTTGTGTTTTCTTGGGTTTTTAATGGTGATTTGCTTGCAGGTATAGAAAAAAAGCAGTTTTGGAAAGTGCTATTCAATGCCCTACGTTGCAAAGTGAAAACAAATATTATTGTAAGGGATTTCCATCCATCTTTGATATTATTTAAGCGTGAGTTTCGGTCAATAATTAGTAAATTGCTAAGGAAATGAAAGCAATATTTCATATTCATTCGCGCTTTTCAAATGATTCTTTTTTGTCTCCAAAGAAAATTGTCAGGAAGTCAATTAAGAATAATATTGATATTATTTGCATTACAGATCACAATACAATTGCGGGTTCTGTGGCAGCTAAACAATATGCCGAAAAGAGATATCCAGGAAAGCTCAAGGTTGTCATTGGAGCTGAGTATTTGACTGAGAAAGGCGATATTATTGCATTAAATATTGGCAAAGAATACTTTGAGAAAAACCCTACGATGCTAATTAATGAAGTGAAAAGAGATGGGGGGATAATTCTTTTGCCCCACCCATTTTGTTACCATGAAGATGTTGAAGATTTGGCGAAAATGTCCGATGCTATTGAGATTTTCAACGGTCGTTGCTCAAAGGATGGGAATGAAAAAGCATTGAATCTGGCAAAAGAAGGCAGTAAGCCTGGCTATGGCGGCTGTGATGCTCATTTGGGTTCAGAATTGATGAATTGCGTGATTGCCTCAATTAATGACACTGAGGATTTTTTGAATTTCATAAAGAATAGTTCTATTTGTGTTCAGAAGACTACTGCTACTTGGAAAATAATTTATTCTCAGGCAATTCAAGCATTTAAGCTAAAAAAAATGTCGAAATGTTTAAAGCTTCTTTTACAAGTGATTTCTGTTTTTGGGAAAAGCAAGATGAAGTTGTTGTTTATTAAGAAAGAAAATGAAACCAACAGTTAAATCATACTTGACTAGCTTTTTTGAGTTTGAAAAAGATTTATCGATCCTTTCAAGTAAGGACTTGGAAAAAATAGAATTTCATCTTTCACATCAAGAAGAAGTTGACTCGAAACTTAGAGATGAATGGGGAAATTGGGATATTCAGCATTCGTTTATAAATCATTCCACTCCATTTCTTGATGTGTTTATTGTTGATAAAATTCGTAAATACAATATTGTTCAGCGATCTGTTTGGCCAAAGAATCATTCATTTGCAGCTTGTGTTACACATGATGTAGATAGTGTGTCAGAGGGAACATTTTCTAATAGATGTTTGCAGGTATCACGTAGGCTGCATAAAGGTTCTCATGAGTCGGTAAAAAAGATTCTTTGGGATGCGTTAAAAATTCCAGCTGGAATTTTTAACGGGAATAATAGGCTTGCCCAAATTGAGTTTTTAACTAAATTCTATTTAGAAAATAGGATAAAAGCGTCATTCTACATTTTTGTGCGTCCAAAATTAGCAGATCTGCATTATAATGACTGTGATTATAAACTGAATGAGTCAGTGATATTTGAGAATGAAAATCAACCATTGTATTCAGTTCTTGAAAAGCTTGTTAGCTATGGGTTCGAAATTGGCCTTCATGGGAGCTTTAACACTTTTAATAATGCTGCTTTGTTGTTGAGTCAAAAAGAAAAACTGCAAAATAGTATTAATCATAATGTGTCAGCTTTACGTCAGCATTTTCTGCATTTTGAAATTAAATGCACTCCGGAGGCAATTCAAGAAGCCGGTTTTTTGACGGACTCTTCAATTGGTTTTAATACGGGAACAGGTTTTCGAAGTGGTACATGCTTTCCATATTATTTACCTTATTCGAAAAGCACTATATCAACAGTATTTGAACTTCCATTGGTTTTAATGGATACATCAATGATTTTTCATTCAGGTTTAAACTGGCAGCACATTTATAATAAGACAGAACAATTAATTAGTCATGTTGAATCTGTAGGTGGTTGCTTTACGGTTAATTTTCACCCGAATTACTTGAATAAAACAGATTGGCGCCAATATTTTATTTTTGTTTTAAATCAGTTGATAAACAGAAATGCTTATTTTGCAACAGCTTCAGAGATTCACGAACTATTCAATAATTTAAAATTAAAGTGATACTTTTGAATAATTCTTTTTTATGTGTGGAATAGCCGGAATTTTTTCCTTCACCAATCAACTTGATGTTTCAAGGGTTAAACGTATGACCGACACCTTGGTGCATCGTGGACCCGACGGAGAAGGTCAATGGCTGTCGGAAGACATCATGGTTGGATTGGGCCACCGGCGACTGTCCATCATCGATTTGTCTGATGCAGCTTCACAACCCATGTTGTCGGCTGATGGCCGTTTTGCCATGGTACTCAATGGCGAGATTTATAATTATCTGGAGCTGAAAAGTCAATTGGTGGCTACAGGTCATGTTTTCCGTAGTAGCTCAGATACCGAAGTTTTGCTGACCTTATTTGCAATGGAAGGGCCCGCCTGCTTGCAAAAGCTCGATGGTATGTTTGCCTTTGCCGTTTACGATCACGTGAAGAGAGAATTGTTTTGTGCCCGCGACCGCTTTGGCGAGAAGCCGTTTTATTATTCATCCGGAAGCGATCAATTTCTTTTTGCTTCAGAAATGAAAGCACTGTTTGCAGCCGATGTTGCAAAGACGGTTTCGAACAAGTTCATTTACAACTATTTGTTGTATGGCGTTACCGACGATGTTTATCATCCTGCTGATACTTTCTATGATCAAGTGAAGCAATTGGAGCCAGCTCATTATATCATAATCTCTTCCGACGGTCGGATCGAAAAGCAACGATATTGGTCACTCACCTGCAACAATTCGCAGCTTATTTCAGTTGAAGACGCTATAGAACAGTATCGGTTTTTGTTCAGGCAATCGGTTGAGCGAAGGCTTCGGAGCGATGTACCTGTGGGTAGCAGCCTATCCGGAGGACTCGATTCATCGTCGGTGGTGCTCGAGGTCAATCGAATCAAAGGAGCTAGTCAGGTGCAAAAGACCTTTTCGGCTCGATTCCCGGGATTTGTTCGCGACGAAAGTTCATTCATGGAATTGGTGAATGATAACGCCAATGTTCAGCCCGTATCAGTGTTTCCATCAGCCGATTCGGTGATGGAAAACCTGCGGAGAATATGGTTTCATCAGGAAATCCCTTTTGGAAGCACTTCTATTGGAGTACAATTCGAAGTGATGAAAGCAGCTCGCGAAAGCAATGTCGTGGTGTTGCTCGATGGACAGGGTGCCGATGAAACCATGGCGGGTTATACTTTTTATCGCAACACATACCTCAAGGAGCTAAGCAAGGGCAATTCCAATCTGTATCGAAACGAAGTGAATGCATTGGCCAAAATTCATCAGGTTGAATTGCCTGTTGATGGGATAAAGCAAAAGATGCTTCGATCAGGACTATTGCCTGTTCAATTATTGCGCAACTTGCGCAGGCAGATGATGCGACCCGACTCATCATTCTTTCTGGGCATACATCCCGATTTGGTGCGAGAATTTAAAAATGAGCCTTCACCATTTCCGGTTTTTTCGAATTTGAAAGAGCACTTGCATTTTTCGACGTGCAAAATTGGGTTAACTGAATTGCTGCGTTATGCCGATCGAAATGCAATGGCTCATTCAGTCGAAGTTCGCCTGCCATTTCTTTCGCACGAGTTGGTAGAGTTTGAATTTTCTTTGCCATCGTCTTTGATGATCAAGGATGGCTGGACCAAATACATTCTGCGTCGTTCGATGGAAGACCTGTTGCCAGCTCCGATTGCATGGCGCAAAGACAAAGTTGGCTACGAACCACCTCAGGCCGACTGGTTTGCAAATCGCAATTACAAGGATCTTTTTGAGCAGGCCACAATGCATCTTGGAAGTGAAAATATTGTTTCAAAGCCAAACATGAAGTTCATGTGGCAATATTTAATGATTTCGATGCTTTTAAAGCAATAAGGTCGATGAGCAAAAGAAAAAAAACAAAGATACTGTTTGGCACCAACGATATTGGCTTCCGCATTGGTTTATATACAAAGCATCTTGAAGAACGGTTTGGTGATCAGGTGTTGGTTCATTCCTATGTGACATATAAACTTCCCAAGCATCATTACGAAACTCAGTTTACCTATGAATACGAAAATCTATTTTCGAAACCGCTTTTGGTGCGATGGTTTTTGACGTTTTACAATTTTCTTCGTTTTTTTTGGAGATATGATGTGTTTTTCTTTCTGTCAGGCGAAACCTTGTTGACAAGAAAGCTCAGACCATTGGAGTTTCGGTTGTACAAGCTCTTGGGTAAGCGTGTTGTGATGTCGTTTGTAGGCGCCGATATTCGCAGTCCGAAGTATCTGCAATGGAAGAACGATCATATTTATGAGTATTTGCAGGGAGCTGTGGAACCCAAAAAAACCGAACCATTTCAGGATAAGCTGATTCGTGATGCCCGAAAATTTGCCGAGAAAATATTTGTCTCTACGCCCGATTTGCTTGATATTATTCCAGAGGCTGAATTTTTCCCTGTGATGCTTGACATTGATCAGTTTCAGCGCGATTTCGAGGCGGCGGAACCGTTCGATAAACCTGATGATGAAATCTGGATTTTGCATGCGCCTTCCGGACCAGTAAATAAAGGGTCTATGCATATTCATTCTGTGTTGCGAACATTTGAAAAGGAATGTAGCAAAAAAGTAAGGTTAATCATACCAACCGAGCATCGTGAATCAGAAACCAGAAATTACACATTGACACGTTATGATTTGTTGAGATATTACAAAAGTTGTGATATTGTTATTGATCAAATGGTTGTTGGCTGGTATGGCATGCAATCGCTAGAAGCATTGTATGCAGGCTGTTCTGTGTTATGCTTCATTGAGGATAAATATAGAAGTTTTGCCTCACCGGATTTTCCAATAATACATTGTAATATGAATAATCTACTTTCGATGTTGCACACTGCTGTTGGTCGGAAAGGCAATGAAAGCGGACGTGACTGGCTAAAACACAATCATCAATTGACAGGTCGGAATTATTTTAATTTTTTACAAAAATGATTGTTTAAATTTTTGTAATTGACGATTTTTTCATATAAATCAGTAACTCATTAAATGCAGTTGTGTTTACTTGATGTGATTTTCTGTGTCTTCGATAACATCTGAAAACTGAAATTTAATGTTTATGATTTTAAAAAAATATTTCTTAGTCTCAGCATAGGCTCTTCAACGAGAGTAGTGAAAAATGCAGCTGTGATGAAGCTACCAACAACAAAAACAATTAACCCTGTTGAAGTGTTGCCAAAAATGTCGGTTGTGATAATGACAAACAAAACATGCCACAGGTACCAGTTGTAACTATAATATCCCATTATTCTAATGGGCCATAGTTTTCTCCAATTTAAGTGATATGTAGCAGCGATGATCAGAAAAAAAGAAATTGGAACTAAGGATTGGAACACTACTTTATGATAGATTTCCGAACCTGAATACATATCGAAATACAATGACAGAGCGAATAGCAAAATGCCTGCGCTGAGCATAAATCCTCTAATCCATGTTTTTATTGGCAGGCGATTTTCATAAATCAGAACAATGAGCAATATTCCCCAAGCCAGCGCATCGAGGCGGTTATAGGTAGCTGAATAGGTGTCCTGACCTGATGTAAAAAAATAGGAAATTGGCTTTGCGATTATTCCGAGAAGAATGTAACCAACAATGGACAAATATAAAAACGTTTTTCTTTGCTTTTTGAAAATGACTGATATGAAGATGAGTGTTAAGGGTAATAAGATGTAGAAATGCTCTTCGACGCAAAGGGACCATACATGGTCAAAGCTCCAATGAAAAGGCTCACCTGTGAAGTTTTGATAGAAAAAGGCGTAGCGCCAAATGTCATCCAAGGGGATAATCTGATCTGGAGCGCTTTGTGAATATAGCAAACTGGCCACAATTGTTCCGGTGATTAAAAAGAAGAAATAAGATGGCCAGATTTTGAAACCACGTTGAAGAATGAACCGAAAAAAGTTGATTTTCTCGTTGTTTAAATACTTTTTTGTCAGGATGCCGCCGACCAGAATGCCGGAAATGACGAAGAACAAATCAACGCCGAGATAACCATAGGGGAAAGTGAGGTTGAAATGAAATAACACAACGGTGAAAATAGCAATACCTCTGTAAACATCAAGTGCACTGTTTCTTGATGGGTTGTTTAGGTTTTCAATACAACGCGGTTTTATCATGAGTCTTGCTGCTGTTGTTTCATAAACAAATGCACATCCCGCATTTCGTTTGTTTTTGAAGGCAAGCCTTCGGCAAAGATGGAATAGCGAAATCCTGCTTTTTCAAAGACGTTTAAAAAGCTGCCTAAACTGGCTTCCTGACCGGCAATTTGATGGTGATATTCAATCCCGGCCTGTTTTATCATGTGCAATGCATTGGCTGCATCCATGTTTTGTATCACCGCTGTTTCAGCGCCTTCGATGTCCATTTTAAGATAATCGATGCTGTTGATGTTGTATTCGCTGATAAAATCGGAAAGTTTTATGGCCTGTACCTCAACCGGTTTTCCGGCATTGCGGGCTTGTGTCAGCGATCCTGTGAGTGAACCTGCAACCCCCTCGGGTTCAAAAAAACTGAGGGTGGTTTTGGTGTCCGACAGCGCCACATTGTGACAAAATACCTGCGTGAGATGGTTGTCACTGACATTTTTCTGCAGTTTTGCAAAAATGGCGGGCGATGGTTCAAATGCATGTATGATGGCATTTGGAAACAGCCATTTGAAGAACAACACCGACGTGCCAATGTTGGCGCCGCAGTCGAGAATGGTGGGAGTGGGATTATTGGTTTTGAAATAATAGGTGCCTTGAAGAAAAACATCACGATAGAGATATACCAGTGTGTCCATTTGAAAGCCTTCGAGGCTGAAACCCTGAACTGTGATGGTGTTGTTGGTGGCCGAGGCTTTCGAAAACTTCAACTGGCGAAGCAATCGCTTGTAATTATTAAACAGTTGCTTTTCAATGACGTGATTGCAATACACCTCATTCAATCGCTTGCGTATGATTCTGCTTTCGGCCAGATATCGCAGGGGATGAAACATGTTTTTGTTTGCAAAGATAGGGTTTTGAATGGAGATGGAGGTTAAGATGATTTCTTCATGATTTTTGTTTTGTAGTTCTCTTGCAGCCTAGCGGCATGCAGGCAGGGAACGCATGGCGGCATGGTTAATAATTTAGTATGTGATTATTGTTTGGTGGGTTCTTTTAAAAATCACATTCTTCCTTGCAGTGGGAGAGATTCTGAAATAAATTCAGAATGACTGCAAGGAAGTTGGTTTGATATATTCCTAAACAAGTTCGGAATGACTGCAAGGAAGTTGGTTTGATATATTCCGAAACCAGTTCAGAATAGCTGCAAGGTTCGTCTTAAGGTTCATTCGACAACCTCATCCTGCGTCGTCATCCTGAACTGGTTTCAGGATCTACGCAGGATGACAATGATTAATTGCTTGTGTCTTTATCGTGAAACCAATCGGCGGCTAAATCAAGCAAATCAGGATTTTTTTCCTTAATTAGATTCCATTTCCAGTCGGAATGCCAATTTTTTAATTGTTTTTCTCTGGCAATGGCATACAGCATTCCTTGAACTTCTTCGAAATACAATAAGTGGTGAAGGTTGTATTTTTTTGTAAAAACACCACCCAGTCCAGATCTATGTTCACTTAGCCTTTTCATTAGATTGCTGGTAACACCTATGTAAAGTGTAGTTCTACTCTTGTTCGACAGGAAGTATACAAACCCAGTTTTTGTCATTATTAAAAATTGGTGCATAAAAATAATGAATTTTTGTGTTTTGCATTGTCCATACTCTTCCTTGCAGTGGGAGAGATTCCTAAACAAGTTCGGAATGACTGCAAGGAAGGTCGTTCGATATATTCCGAAACCAGTTCATAATAGCTGCAAGGTTAGTCTTAAGGTTCAATCGACAACCTCATCCTGCGTCGTCATCCTGATCCCGATAATTATCGGGAGGTTTCAGGATCTACGCAGGATGACACTGAACAATGGTTTAGGTTGTGATTTTTTTGTGGTTTCATTAAAAAACATATTCTTCCTTGCAGTGGGAGAGATTCCGAAACAAGTTCGGAATGACTGCAAGGAATGTTTTTCGATAGGTTTCGAAACCAGTTCAGAATGGCTGCAAGGAAGGTCATTGGCGATATTCTGAATCAATGCCTTTGGCTTGGGAATGTTGCTGGTCGGAATTTTATTTTGCGTTTTGCAATGGAGTTTTTTAATAATAAAGAATGACAACGTTTATTGATCTAGCTCATCTTGAAATAAAACAGGTTTCTGAAAATTGTATCTTTGCATTCGATGGAGCATCAGAATGTTGAATACAAGGTCGTGTGGCGCGATGAGTACCTCAAATGGATTTGTGGATTTGCAAATGCCTTTGGAGGTCTTAGCGCGACTTTTCAGAGGAAGACAACAGATGATTATTTGGAGAAAACTGTGGTAGAAACTGTGGTGGAAACTGTGGTGGAAATATTTAATCTTAGGGTAAGACATTTTTTTAGACGAATTGGACCTGGTAGGGTTTGTCGTTGGGAAGTTGTAGAGCATACAAAAACAGGAGATGTTGGGTGAAGCGGACAAAAGTAATATATGTTATTTCGCGTATCGACAAAGCCCTTGCTTTTGAGTGGATTGCCATGCATATCGATCGACGTCGTTTCGATGTCCGCTTTGTGTTGCTCAACGAAGGGCCGTCGCAGTTTGAGCGTTTTTGCATCGAAAACAAAATTCCTTGCAAAACCCTTCGTTTGAAAGGTAAGAAAAGCTATCCGGGACTTATTTTCAGGTTGTTTTTCATGTTCCTTTTTCAACGTCCCCGGGTGGTTCATGCTCATCTGATTGACGCGTCGTTGACCGCCCTCCCCGCAGCATGGCTGTCTTTCGTCAGGTTAAGGATATACACACGTCATCACAGCACCTATCATCACGATTATTTTCCACGGGCCGTTCGATGGGATCGTTGGTGCAATCGTCTGGCAAACCGCATTGTAGCCATTTCTGAAAATGTGAAACAGGTTTTACTTTTTCGCGAAAAAGTTCGTTCTGAAAAGGTCGTTTTAATTCATCATGGCTTTGATCTGAGTCTTTTCAAAAAACCGGATCCCTTACAGGTAGAGGCACAACAGGCCAAGTATAATCCACAAAACCAACACCCCGTTGTGGGTGTCATTGCAAGATTTACTGAATTGAAGGGGATTCAATATGTCATTCCAGCTTTCAGGATGTTTCTTGAATCGCATTCAAATGCAAAACTCCTTTTATTCAACGCAAATGGTGAATATCGGGATAAAATTTTCAATATTCTGAACGATCTTCCTTCGGATGCCTGGAAGGCTGTACCGTTCGAAAAGGACATAGCATCGCTGTATCACATATTCGATGTCTTTGTTCATGTGCCGGTCAATTCGGAGGTGGAAGCTTTCGGTCAGACTTATGTTGAGGCATTAGCCGCTGGGGTTCCTTCTGTTTTTACTGTATCGGGAGTGGCTTCTGAATTTGTTGTTGACAAGCAAAATGCATTGGTGGTGCCTTTTCAAAATGCAGAAGCCATTTATCATGCACTAATGGAGCTTGGCCAAAACCCGGAACTCGCAATGCATTTGAAGACCAAAGGCCAAAGTGATGTGGAAATGTTTAATTTAGCAGCCATGATTCAACGATTGGAGAATTTGTATGCCTGAACATGAACCATTTTTCAGCATTGTGATTCCGACATGGAACCGCGCCCATCTGATCGGTAAGACCCTTGATTCAGTATTGGCACAAACCTTTCCGGATTTTGAGGTGATTGTGGTCGACGATGGTTCAACCGACGAAACTTCGGAGGTTGTGGCCGCCTATTCCGATCCACGGATTCGATACACATATCAGGACAATGCCGAACGGGCAGCCGCGCGCAATAACGGAACCCGTCATGCCCATGGAAAATACATCACCTTCCTTGATTCGGATGATCTGATCAAACCTGAGCATCTTGAAACTGTAATAAGACATTTGGTTGCACATCATCATCCGCCTTTTTTTCATCAGTCTTTTCACATTGAGGATGTCAATGGAAAAATTGAAGTGCAGCAGCAGAATGTGTTCAGGAGACCTCTTAAAAAACTGATTCGAAAAGGGAATTTTTTTGGGAGTGTGGGCTTGTTTCTTGAACGAAATGTGGCCTTGGAATTTCAGTTTGATGAAAAGAGGGTTCTTGCCGGTTCCGAAGATTATGAGATGCTGCTGAGACTTACAATGAAATATCCGATTTTATGCGGTAACGAAATGACAACCCGTGTCATTAATCATGAAGGGCGCGGGGAAATTCAAATCAACAAGGATAAGCTGATCGCAAGGGTTGAGTATTTGATTGAAAAAATGTTAAACAATCATGACTTTAGGTATGTTTATAACCGATGGCTTTCTGCATGGTTATCTTCAAATTTTAGTTTTATCGCGCTTCATCTCGCTGTGCATGGTTACAGGATGGATGCTATACGCTATTTGGTTTTTGCATGCAGAGCATGTCCAACATCGTTTTTTAATAGGCGTACCATTATTGTCATTTGGTATGTAATTAAAAGGCTTGTAAAAAGAGGGAATAACAAAGCTTGAACGGTTTCAAAAACATGATATTATGAATCGATTACAAATGGCAGATTACATTCATGGAGGAACACAAAAGGATCATTATGGTGCATCTGAAAAGGAGCATTGTGTATGTCCACTGTGTGGTAGTAATGATAGCAGAAACATCGACAATGAGCGCGGGTTGGGAATAGCTGAATGCTCTCAGTGTCAGTTGATTTTCACAAACCCCCGTGCCGTTGATTCTGATAAGAATTATTTTGGGGATGCAAATGTTTTTTACGAAGAAGCGCGCTTAATTTTTAAAGGGAAAAAGAAGCACCATCGCGACAGAAACTATGAATATGAGCTAAAAAAGATTCGTCGATTAAAACAATCAGGACGATTACTTGATGTTGGCCCGAATATGGGATTTTTTATTCGTAAGGCAAAAGCGCTCGGTTACGATGTAGAGGGCGTAGAACCCAGCCCATCACTGGCAGCAATTGCTCAAAGAGAATGGGATGTGAATGTCCATAATTCATTCCTTGAAGAAGCAAATTTAGACGAACAATCGTATGATGTGATTACAATGATCGATGTGTTTGAACATGTAACCAATCCTAGTGAGTTGTTAAATGTTTGTCATAAATTACTGGTTTCTGATGGAGTATTAGCGATCAAAGTGCCAAATGGCAGGTATAATATGATGAAGATGAATCTTGCAAAGCGCACGAAAAAACATGGAAAAATGGACGTATGGGATGCATATGAACATGTGGTTCATTACACGCCAAGGACCTTTGGCATGATGGCCAAGAAGTGTGGATTTAATGTTGAAAAATTCATCATTCCTAAGCCAATTCATACACCCATTTGGGCCAATTTGGTTGGGCACTATTACCAATATCCCTCACCATTTATTCTTGATTGGAAACGTATTATGTTACGAAACTTTTTTTACTTCATGGGTAAATTCGAACGCTTATTTGGGAAGAAAACAAGATTTAGTCCCGATTTGTTTTTTCTCTTACGAAAAACATAGATAAAAGTACTTCAATGTGTTGATTAATCATTTAAACCAAGAAAGCAATTGCGTAATGTTTAGAAATCTGCTACTTTTGCAGACATGATGCCTAAGGTATTATATATTTCATATGACGGATTGACCGATCCTATAGGGCAATCGCAAGTTTTGGCTTACATTACAGGACTTAGCAAGCTGGGTTATTCTTTTACGGTGCTATCAGCAGAAAAAAGACATCAGTATTCCATTGAAAGTGAGACTGTTAATGAAATTTGTTCAGAGAATAATATCAAATGGATACCGGTGTTTTACACAAAACGACCGCCTATTTTTTCAACGATTTGGGATAGGATGAAGATGAGTATCTATGCCAGAAAATTGACAAAGCGTTTACATTTCGACATTGTTCACTGTCGTAGTTATATTAGCTCGCTTATCGGAATAAAACTTAAACGAAATTTTGGAGTGAAGTTTATTTTTGATATGCGTGGCTTTTGGGCAGATGAACGAGTTGATGGACAATTATGGGATGTGAAGAAGCCTCACTTCAAGTGGGTTTACAATTATTTTAAAAAAAAGGAGCAAGTGTTTTTAAAGGAGGCTGATGCCATTATCTCCCTGACTCATGATGCAAAGGATTACATGATAAAGCATTGGCATGTAATAAACAGAATAGACGTGATTCCGTGTGCTGTCGATACAACGTTGTTTTCTCCAAAACAAATAGAAAGGGATTTGTCAGACAGGGTTATTACTTTGGGTTATCTGGGTTCCATAGGAACGTGGTACATGCTTGATGAAATGCTCTCTTTTTTTAGCGTCTTTCTGAAAAAGTATCCTAATTCAATCTTTAAATTTATCACGAAAGAACCTTCGTCAACTATTTATAAAGCGGCTCAAAGTATAGGTATTGGCAAAGATCGCATCATTGTTAAAGCTGCATCGCGCAAGCAAGTGCCTACTGAGCTTGATGATGTTGATGTCGGTGTTTTTTTTATAAGACCTTTATTTTCTAAGAAATCCAGTTCGCCCATTAAGCAGGGAGAGTTTATGTCGATGGGCATTCCAGTCATAACAAATGCTGGTATTGGTGATACAGATCAGATTATTAAAAAGTATCATTCAGGAATTTTAATATCTGAATTTTCTGATGCTTGTTACCTGAGTGCTACTGAAATGGTGAGTGACATGTTATCAAGACATAAGAACCATATACGCTCAGGCGCAATTGAATATTTCTCGCTGGAAAAAGGCATTCAGAGTTACGCGAATGTTTATGTCACCTTGTTGTCCTGATTTTGAATGCAATGAAGAAGATACTGTTCTTATCGCCATATCCTTTGCATAAAGCACCCAGCCAGCGTTTAAAATACGAGCAGTATTATAATGCATTTCAGGATGCTGGTTACTCGCTTGATACTAAAAGTTTCGTGAGTGATGCATTCTGGAGCATCATTTATAAAAAGGGTTTTCTGGCAAGAAAAGCTTTTTACACATTGCAGGGATACATTAAACGTTTGCTCGTCTTGTTTACCATTCGAAAATATGATATTGTCTATATCCATCTTTGGGTTACGCCTTTTGGAATACCCTTTTTTGAATTTTTAGTGGCGCTGTTTTCAAAAAAGATTGTATATGATATTGATGATATGGTTTTTCTTGGGCATTCGAGTAAAGCAAATTCATTTATAAAAGGTTTAAAGGGAAAATCAAAAATGATCTTTTTAATGAAAAAAGCGCATCATGTGATTACATGTACTGAAACCCTAGATGCTTTTGTAAGACAGTATAATGTCAAAACCACCGACATTTCAAGTACCGTTAACACTTCAGATTTATATTTTGAAAAAGCGAATTACAAGAATGGTGAAAGCGTTATTATTGGTTGGAGTGGTAGTCATAGCACTTCAAAGTATCTGTCATTGTTATCAAATGTAATATTGCAATTAAATAAAAAATACAAAATTAAACTGGTTGTAATGGGTGATTCGGGATTTTTTATTGAAGGAGTCAATGTATCAGCTTTTGATTGGCAGGAAGATATTGAAATAGAAACGATTTCCAGCTTCGATATTGGTGTTTACCCTTTGCCTGATGAGCCATGGGTTTATGGTAAAAGTGGTTTGAAGGCTATACAATACATGGGTCTGGGCATACCAACCATAGCCTCAGCAATAGGCTCTAATTTCAGAATTATTTCTGACGGAATCAATGGGTTTCTGGCGCAAAATGAGCAAGATTGGTATGAAAAACTATCTTTATTAATTGAGAATGTCTCACTTCGAGAGCGTTTAGGTCGAGAAGGTCGCCAAACCATTGTTGATTACTATTCAGTTGAGGCTAATAAACAGAAATATTTGGATGTTTTTAATCGATTAACATAAACCCTACACAAAAGAAATAACTCATTTTTTGTCCATCTTTTTCACTTTAATCATCATAAACAGCAGCGCTGCAAACATGGGCAGTGCAGGAATCCGGTAGCGCACCAGTGAACCAAAGTTGGCGGTTGACACACCCACAAAAACAATAAAAACGAGTACAAACAGCAGGAAGGCTAATTGTACTGGGTCGGCCACCAGCCGTCTGTAGGCACCACGAAACAGGATGTGGTAGAGTGCAGTAAGGAACAGCCCCAGAAAAGCCATGGCTTCGAGCGAGCTGATGTACATGACCACGTTGTTGGCCTGCCATGGAAAGGGGCCAAACAAGCCATAAAGCAGGGCCAGATGGGCTTTTGAAAGGATTCCTGCCGGCGTGGGATCAAAGCTCCCAATGTCGAAATAATTGGCGCTGTAGGTTTGGTTTTGCACAAAGTCATCGCGCGAAACAGCTGCCTTTTCGAAGGCCTGTTCGAAGGATCCGTATTTTCCAAGACTGGGTGAGAGGGCCGAGTAGAGGGCAATTCCGCCGCCGCTGATGAGCAGTGTAACCACGGGCACAAGCACATATCGTAACAGTCGACTGGGAATGCTTCGGAGTGTGCCGTAGAGCATGAACATGAGCAAGGCGGGCATGAGCGCAATGAAAATATAGGGTTTGATGCTGATGATCACATAGGCATTGGCGATGAGCAGCAACACGCGCATCCACGAAAAGCGGCGAAACAGAAATATTTGCAGGGCGGCATATAAAAACCAAAGTGTGGCCGAGTAGGTGAAACCGTCTTTCATCATGCCTGAGCCCCAGAAAATGCAGGAAGGAATGAAGAGGATGGCCAGTGCCAGCTGTTTTTGCAGGGAAGGGTAGCGCTCGCACAGCAGCTTAAACAGTTTCCATGGGCCAATGAGGGCCACAACATTCATGAGAAGCGTAGCAGAAAGGATCCGACCCATGCCGAGCAATGCAAAAGGGTAACTGAATCGGCTTACGGCCCATGTGTTGCTGTCGATATATAAATACTGATGAATATTTCCCTGCCAGAAGCTGAAGGTGTTGAAATCATTCAGGTGATTGTTTCCGGCAAGAAAATATAATGCAGTTCCGGGGTCACGCAGTGTAAGACCGGCAAGTGCTCTCGTATTGTCGAAATAGGCAAAGACGTCACCGCCGCCGTAGTAGTAGCCATACACCGCCAGCAGGGCTGTTCCACCAAGCATTTTAAAGGCGAGTGCAGGCAAGAGCCAGCGGTAGAGCGGGTTGTTGCGGGCGGTGAAATAGCGGTAGGCCCATGCCCCGAAGAGGATAAGCATGAAGTACAACAGAGCAATCAGCCAGTCGGCAGCGCTCAGATAGTCGGCCACATTGATCATGGGGCAAACTTACGGAAAAAGAATGATTTTCGACAAGTTGACGGTTTCATCATGTCAAAGTAAGCCTGTCCACGGATAGCGATCAATGACGTGGCTGAATTTGCTTTTCAGGAACTCGAACGAAGGCAGGAAGCTTTTACGCTCGAGATAAACAAAGTATTCGCGAGTAAGCACTTCGATGCTGTGATCGTGGTTGTTTTCGGGAATCGTAAAACGATAATTCATGTCACGCAATAGTCCGATGCGGGGAGCTTTCTCAAAAACCGAAGCAAAGGTTGATTTAAAGGGGAAATCGATGGCTAGGCCCAGATAATAGTAACGCAGGAGCGAGTTGAAGCCTTTGTTTCGGGCTGTGCGGCGGGTGGCGCCTCGTCCTAGCAGGATGCCGGGAAACAGATCAAGATGCGGAGGGATGGAGTAATGCAAACGGTCTTCTGCTTCCGAACGGGTTCGGATAAATTCGCCCCGAAGCGATGCCTGCAGTTCGCCGTTTTGATTAAAAACACCCAGCACAATGGCTACATCGTCCACTTCGTTCCATTCAAGATAGGAAAAGTTTAGCACCTTAAATTGTGCCGATGACTGATAGGCCTCCTGCCTGACCGCAAAAACTGCTTCAGCGTCTTCCTTGTTGAGCCTTCTGACAAATCCTCCCTCGTGAATCATGCGTTAAAAATAATAATGATAACGTCATTTTCCTAACTTTGTTAAAAAAAAGATGGAAAATTTTATATGGAATATTCCGACCCAGATGCATTTTGGCAAAGACGTTTGTTTGGGAATGCGTGATATTTTACCCGGATTTGGAACAAAAGCCTTGTTGCTTCGTGGAGGCGAATCTACTTTGCGCAATGGCATACGCAGCAAGGTTGTGCAGGAGATCGAAGCGGCAGGAATGCAATGGAAGGAGTTCAGTGGAATTAAACCCAATCCGCGCATAGCGGAAGTAAGGGAAGCTACATTGCTTGGAAGAGATTTCAGACCCGACGTGATTATTGCCGTGGGTGGAGGCAGCGTGATCGACAGTGCCAAGGCTGTGGCAGCAAGCATCCCTGTGAACAATGATCCGTGGGATTTGTACACAGGAGCCCTCAAGCCGGAAGTGGCTGTTCCCATCGTGGCAGTGCTTACTCTGGCTGCTACCGGAACTGAGATGAATCCTTTCAGTGTATGTCAGAACCCCGAAAGCGGACTGAAAGCAGCTTTTGGAAGCAAGCTGGTGGCACCGAAACATAGTTTTCTCGACCCTTCGTTTACCATCAGTGTGCCCCGCGATCAAACCGGTTATGGCATTTCAGATCTTGTGGCGCATTGCATGGAAGCGTGGTTTGGTGTTGGCGATGCCAGCCTTTCCGATCGTTTTACTGCGGCCATTATTCAGGAGGCCATCGAGTACGGACCCCGCTTGCTGAAAGAGGTAGACAACTACGAGCTTCGTGCTAAAATTATGTATGCAGCCACCTGTGCCCTTAACGAAATCACCATGTTTGGTCGCAAGGGCGGCGACTGGGGTGTACACAGCCTGGGTCACACTTTTTCGTTGCTGTACGATACTCCTCATGGTGCTACCTTATCAGCAATATTTCCGGCATGGTTGAAATTACAGTCTGCCAGAATTCCGCAACGTATAGCACAATTTGGCAAAGCGGTGTTTAATGTTGACAGCATAGAGGAAACCATTGCCCGGACAACCGACATGTACCGGAGTTTTCTCAGCCCTGTTTCGATTTCTGAAATGAACATTGCTGATTACAACGAAGAAAATGTCATTGCAGCCATGATGCACAGCAGAGCCTCGGGTTATTTTCATAAGCTTGATAAAGACGATTATTTGAAGATTTTGAATTTAATGAAGTAGGGATGTTGCTTGTAACGTCTCTGCGAATTTTCTACCTTTGCATCCGTTTTACACTTGTTTATGGCCTCGCTTAAGAAGAAAAAAAGATCATTGTTTGGTCGTTTCTGGCGCTTTTCGCTCAAAATGGCTGCCTTGTTTTTTATTTCCACCATTGGCATGGTGATCGTCTATCGCTGGGTAAACCCGCCCATCACACCGCTGATGGTGATCAGAACGTTTGAACAGAAGTTTGACGACAAGGATCTGCAAATGAAATACGACTGGGTGGACATCGATTCCATCAGCCCTTACATGTGGCAGGCTGTGATTGCAGGCGAAGACGGCTTGTTTCTCTACCATAACGGGTTCGACTGGGCTGCCATCGAAAAGGCGCAGGAATGGAATAAGACACATGCAAATAAGCGTGGAGCAAGCACCGTGTCGCAGCAAACCGCAAAAAACGTCTTTCTGTGGCCAGACCGCACTTGGGTGCGCAAAGGACTCGAAGTGTATTTTACTTTTCTGATTGAGACCTTCTGGAGCAAGGAACGCATTATGGAGGTTTATCTTAATGTGATTGAATACGGCGATGGTGTGTACGGGGTCGAGGAGGCCTCGAAGGAATATTTCAACAAATCTGCGCGTGATCTTAGTTTCGATCAGGCTGCTTTGCTGGTGGCGGGGTTGCCCAATCCGCGCAAATGGAATCCAAAGACAAAGGATCCGAATCTTTATGCAAGAAAAAACATCATCAGCATCAATATGATGAATATTGGACCGCAGAAACTCGAAAAGCATCCATACAGTGAAGTCAGAGACAAGAAGTGGTGATCCGGCTGTGTACGAAATGCTCGATGCCCTGGGCATTGATTTCGATTATTATGAACATCCGCCGGCTCCGACTGCCGAAATTGCTTCGCAGTATTGGAAAGACATTGATGCGGCCCATTGCAAAAATCTGTTTTTCCGAAATCACAAAGGAAGCCAGCACTATCTGGTGATTTTTCACTATCAGCAAACCATTGCCATACGCGATCTGGAGCAGCGCCTGAAACAGGGGAAACTAACTTTTGCCTCGCCCGAACGCATGGAGCGGTTTCTGAAAATCAAGCCGGGGAGTGTATCGCCCTTTGGACTCATTCACGATCAAGAGCATCATGTCATTGTTTTTCTGGACGAAAACCTGAAAAACTACAGGCGAATCAGCTTTCATCCCAATCACAACGAGGCTTCGCTGGTCATTGGGTTTGATGATTTTATGAAATACATGGAAGCGATGAAAAATTCATTTTCATTTTTGAGCTTGTATTAGCAGTTCACGATCAAAAAACAAAAATCATTAATGTTATATGACTTTTTCATAGAATAAACATATCAATTAAGTACTTCATCTTATAATCAATTTTGCCGATTTCATAATGTTTTCATTATAAATTGTAACGAAATAAACCCCTGATGCATAAGGAAGAAAGTGCTCCTGTGTTTGCCGATCGGTCGCCTGCATTTCATACACCAACTGCCCTGTCATATTGGTTACCTGCAAATGATATCCTTGTGAAAAATCAGTACCGGGATTTATTGTAATGTAGCCATTGCCTGGATTAGGAAAAATCAGAAATTGATCAGGAAGAATAGCCGGATTCTTGTAGTCAGAAATTTTTCCAATAAAACAATCATTATAACCAAGATTTTCAAGAGAATCAGTGCCCATGAAAAGCATTGAGCTGGAATAAACCCCGGCAATATATACGTTGTTGTTGTCGTCAATTGAAAGAGCTTGTGGTTCGTCAAACCCTTCGCTGCCAATTACACAGCTCCAATCCAATGCGCCGTCATGGGTGTACTTAATAAGTAATATGTCTTCAAATTCACGACCAAGAATTGTGTCATTTGAAACGAATAAAGTATCAGCCCAAAACAATACGCTGACAAAAACATTTCCTTGATTATCAAACACACACTTATCAGCACTTTCCAATATGTCTCCCCCAATGGCTTTTGCCCATAGGGGCTCACCAGTGGAGCTGATCAACGCTGTAAACATGTCAATATTGTTCTGGTTGAATAAGGTGTCGGCTCCAATAATTAAAGTGTCACTCGTAAAGTAACCACATATGACAATGTTCCCATCGTTGTCAATATCCAAATCACTAATATAGTCCAGACTGGAGCCTGCAATCTGATAAACACCATTTACAGTATAATCAGAACTCATGTCCCCTAAAAATGCATCGTAGGTAGTGCTGACAGAAATTGTATCCAAATTCACTAGGGTATCATCACCTATAATGATTTGAGGAGTTGTGAAATTTCCGGAGAACACAATGTTTCCGTCAGATTTTACTTTAATTTCGTCGATTGATATCCCGTTATCACTATCTTCTCCATAATTAGTACCTGAAATGGCTTGACCATATTCATTTATTTGAAAAATAAATCCATTAACATTGGGGTTCCCATTGCCTTTTTTATACAATACTATCCCATCTATAGAAAGTGTATTACTGTTAAAGTTGCCAGACACAATGATGTTGTCCAGATGGTTTGTACACACACTTTTTGACATATCATATCTTGATCCTGCTGCTGATTTTAACCAGATCAAATCCCCGGCAGGACTAATCTTGGCCACAAAAAAATCTATTTGGCCCGAATTATTTACAATGAATCCGTTATATGAAAGTGAGTCACAATCAAAATATCCTGTTATGATGACATTGTCATGAGAATCAACAGTCAGTCCAGTTGCTTTGTTCACGCTGCCCGTTGTGCCTTGAAAGCTGTTGGCCCATAAAATCTGTCCGGTAGAATCCAGTTTAATGATGAAAATATCCGACACCACGGT
>CAZLHV010000030.1:0-22465 GCA_964559205.1 uncultured Bacteroidaceae bacterium | reverse complement strand
CGGCCGGCTGTATCAACCAGTTTCATTTTGCCGGTGAAGAAGGGGTGCGAAGTATGTGAAATCTCAAGTTTAATCAAAGGATATTCCTTTCCGTCTTCCCAAGTGATGGTGTCCTTGGTGTTAGCGGTTGAACGAGTCATAAATGAATAATCGTTCGACATATCCTTGAATACAACGAATCTGTAGCTTTCCGGATGAATTCCTTTTTTCATTTCCTTCTTATTTGGGGCTGCAAAATTAGAAACTTTTTCGGAATAAACAAAATATGGCAAAAAAAACTTTTATAATCAAACATGATTAGTTTAAGAGCTTGAGGGAATAAGGTTTTTGATTATGTTTGCATGATATTCCTGCCACGTCAATGAAAATGAATCAGAAAGTTAAGCATAACGAAGGGCTTTGCCAAGGCCGTAAAGGCAGCGAGGGAAGCTCCTGTTCAGGTGTATGGCGTATGAGCTGGCAGCGCAGGTTGCTTATTCTTGTTTTGATTGCCATGACCCACACTGCCTGCAAGATGTACATGGACCATAACCGTTTTTCATATCTAAACAAGGTTCCGGCAATGGCTAAGGCTGATGCTGATTCACTCAGGAAGTTGTTTTCTGTATTTAGTGAAGAGCGAATGATCACAGCAAACGAGTTGGTTGAACAGGAGGTCAGCGCAGATTCAGTTGGTGCTTCTGACGCTGAACTGATAAGAGAAGATTCGAAAATATCGGAGATTCAACAGGTTTTAATGGCCAATCACCCCGAACTGACCCTGAAATTCAGGCAACATACATCGCTGGCCAAAGCCGAGCGTTCAAACTCCGTATTCCTGTGGGCATTGCTGATGATTGTGTGTATTCTATTGCTGATTGTTTTTCTTTTTGCCACTTTGAACGAAGGCGGCGACAGTTGTTCAGGATGTCTGCTATTGCTGATTCTTGGACTCATTGCCGGGCTTGTGGCATTGCTGAGTTAATCATAATATATTTAAAGGCTAAGTGACTGTCTAACAATCATTCTACTTTTTTGCACTAAGAGCTCTAAGTATCGCACAAAGAACTCAAAGTGAATTAGGAATGCAAAAGCCGTTATCAATGGCTGTTGCTGTAAATTTGCAAGCAAGCTTGGCAATTTGCAGAAACAACCATTGATGATTCACAACCGCGTTGTGAATCGTTGACAAACGGCTTTTGTATCAAATATTAATGCTACGTGGTGTCCTTCTGAAAGTCCTGACCGGCATCGTCGGGAAGTGCCCTTCTTTGAGGCCTTTGTGATCCAAACAATTTTAAAATTTAGACAGTTACTAAAAGGAAATTCTTTTTAATAATTTTGCAGCAAATTTCCACCATGCGAATTACGCTGAACAATGAACAGCTTGAAATACCTGAAAGGCAAAAGCTTACGGTTCAGGAGCTGATTGAATACCGAAGATTTTCTTTTAAGTTGCTGGTAATCAAAATCAACGGGACACTCATTCCCAAATCCGATTACAGCAGCGCAGTGGTGAACGATGGAGATGAGGTGCTGATTTTGCATCTCATGAGTGGAGGTTGATTGTCGCTGGCTAATTTTCCTTTCTCACCACATACAGCCAGGCGATACCGCCACTCAATGGCCGTGTGTTTGTGATTCGAAATCCTGCCTCCAGTAATCGGTTTTCCATTTCCTGTCCAAAAGGAAACTGATTGACAGTTTGGTTTAAGTAATGATATGCATGAGCATGTTTCGAAAGGCGCTTCCCCCGCAACGGCAGGATGTGATTGAAGTAGACGCGGTATGCTTTGCTCCAGAACCAGCTGGTGGGCATGCCAAATTCGAGAATGGCCAGATGCCCGCCCGGAATGAGCACGCGTTTCAGTTCTGAAAGGCCTTGATCAAGTGATTCGAAATTTCTTACTCCAAACGAGCAGGTTGCAAGATCGAAGCTTTGAGATTCAAATGGGAGAGATTCGGCATAACATTGAACCGTAGATGCAGCAATATTTTGTTTGATGAACTTTTGCGAAGCTATCTCGAGCATTTTCGACGATGGATCAGCGGCAATGAGTTTAATGGGCTTTAGCCTGGATAATTCGATGGTTAAGTCGCCCGTGCCTGCCGATACATCGATGATGAATTGATTCGGAAATGAAGCCACGGCTTTCCTGAGTTTACGCCGCCAGCGAATATCTGTTCGGAACGATAAGCGACGGTTGATCTTGTCGTATAACGGGGCAATGCTGTCGAACATGCCTACTACATCGGTTTTTTTATCATCGGGCATGTTCATGGGGCCAGGCGGTTTGCTTTCCAACATTGCTTATCAGGCACCATCACAATTCGGTCATGAAGCCTGTCGGGGCGCCCCTGCCAGAACTCAAACCGTTCCGGAATCAGCATATAACCTCCCCAATGTGGCGGACAAACCAGTTCCTGCTTTGAATTGATCATTTGTTCGCGTTGTAAAATCAGCCAATTGCGATTTGGGATGATTTCACTTTGAGGCGAGACAATGGCTGAAAGGCGGCTTTCTGCAGGTCTGGAGTTAAAATAATCTTGCGAGGTTTGGGATGAAACCCGTTGAACATGTCCCTCAATGCGAACCTGTCGGAACAAAGGCGCCCAATAAAACAAAAGTGATGCAGCCGGATTGTCGTTCAATTGCCTTCCTTTTTCGCTATGATAATTGGTAAAAAAAACAAAAGTTCCCTGATTGACTTCTTTGAGCAAAACAATTCGTGAATGTGGTCTGCTATCTCGATCAGTGGTTGAAAGGCACATGGCATTTGGCTCGTCGCAACCGCTGGAGATTGCCTCGTTAAGCCATTGAACGAACAAGGCAGGTGCATCGTTTCCTGCGTCTTTTTTACCAAAGGGTTTGCCGGTGTATTCACGCCTGAGCGAATGCAATGCATTCATGTCAATTTGCTTTTTTCAGTGTGCTGATCAAACGTGCTTTGTCAACTGGTACCACGCCCACATACTCGCAGACAATACCGGCAGCAGTATTGCTCCAGCCGACCATTTCGGCAGGGCCGGCCTTTAGAGCCAATGCAAGTGCGGCAACGGCAATCACTGTATCGCCAGCACCCGACACATCGGCAACGTTTCGAACCTGCGAGGGCATGTGAATATAATCGGGCCGATGATTGTCGGCATGGCACAACAGCATGCCTTTTTCGCCCAAGGTCAGCAACAGGTACCTGATGTTTTGTTTTTTTCTGAAGTCTTCGCAAATAGAGGCAAGTTGCTGAATATTTTCAGGGAGCTCACAATTCATTGCATCGCGAAGCTCCTTCAGATTGGGCTTAAACACGGTTACATTCTTATAATGCATGAAATTCCTTTTCTTGGGGTCCACCAGCACAGGAATCCCTGCTTCATTGGCCAGATGTATTACTGCTGTAATTAAACCACTGTTAATCACCCCTTTATCGTAGTCTTCAAAAATCACAGCATCAAATTGGCTTTGTTTCATCATCGTAGTGATGTGTTCTGTGAACTTGTCCGAAAGGTGTTCGCCAAGGACATCGTCGGTTTCTTCGTCAACTCTGAGCATTTGCACGTTGTTGCCAATGATGCGGAATTTGGTTGTGGTTAATCGTTCGGCATGTCCAAGTAGGCCGTCGTCGGGCATTCCGTTATCTGCAAGAAGACTGCGAAAGATACTGGCTTTATCGTCTTGTCCGATCACAGACGCAAGCACGCCTGTGCTTCCAAGCGCATGAATATTGAGCGCAACATTGGCGGCACCGCCCAGCCGGTTGTCGCGTTTGGTCACCGAAACTACAGGAACGGGAGCTTCCGGGCTGATGCGATCCACTTTACCCCAGATATAGGAGTCGAGCATCACGTCTCCGATAATCAGAATCCGTTTCCCTGAAAAGTTAATTTCTGCGCTCATGAAATACAATTTTTACTGTCACTTTTGCGGCTCAAAGGTAAGAAACTTCTCTGAAGGTGTTTCATTTGTGTGATGCTTTCGGCTTGCCACACCTCCTGTCACTATACAAAAAACAGTTTTGAGCCGGGTCATGGTTTCTTTTGGCTGTTTTGGTTAAGTGTGTAAAAAAAATACAGCAAATATTTTAATAAATGGCAATTTATTTTAAACAGCTTTCGTTATCCTTTGGCGGAGGTACTATGAAGAAAGCACTATTGTTTACAATTGTGGCTGTTTGCTGTATTGTTTTAAATGAAGCATCAGCACAACGGGTGAGGTTTTTCACAACGCCTAAGGCGGTGGCCAGAGGGGATACTGCCTGGCTGAAGTGGGTGATTACGGGCATGAATAAAAATCAGCTTGAAAGGATCAGCATCAGGGTGGTTAAAGGAGAAATGTTGCTCGAAGGGCTTGATGGAATGAAGGACAGCTTGATGATTATTGGTGACGCTCCCAGGTCATATCAGCTTGTGTATCAGCGAAAGCTGGGTCGTGACATGCGAAGGGTGACCAAACTCAGGGTATATCATCCCATTTTTGGTTTTGTTTATGGCCCCGACTCTGCTATTTCCGGCGACGCATTTCCGGTAGAGTGGCAATGCACTTATGCTGAATATGTGCTTATTGGCAAAGATACCACAAAATACGATCCGAGTGGTTCGACGATGCTGGTAGCAGATACATCGGGAATGGTCACATTCACGGCGTATAACAGACATGGATACTCAACTGCATATACCATGAGGTACAAGCCGGCAGACAGTCAGGTTTTTTATGCCGACACGGTGATCTGTGCGGGGGATCCTGCTACAATAGTCTGGGACTTACCTGGAGCAGATTCTGTTCAACTGAGCGATTTGCCCGACTCTTTATTTTCGTCGATTGATCACATCACGCTTTTTCCCAAGAAAACAGAAGTTCATACTTTCAAATATATCAGTGACGGGAAAATTCATGAAAGGACATTTAGAATTCATGTCCTTCCTAAAGGAACCTTTTGGGTAGATGTTCCTCAAATGGCCAGGATTGGTGATGAAGTAAAGGTGCAGTGGAAATTCAACGATAATAAAAACATCTACATCAGGGAGCTTAAGTCGCGATATCCGGCCGAAGGAACTGTTAATATCACGGCACGCAACTCTCAATCTGTCAGCTTCGATTTTGAATACTTAGACAAGCCATACACCGTAACTCGTCGGCTCACGGTTCAAAGCAGGCAATTGATGGCTGGTTACCGTGAGATCAAGGATCTGAAAAATGAAGAGCGGCTGGTTTTCGAGATTTTTGGCGCCGATCAGTCAGCATATCCCGATTCGGTGAAAGTGATGGTTGCCGTGTACGATTTGCGCGGTTATTTTGTAAAAAGCATCGTTGGAGACAACGAGCGACATGATATGACGAGGAAATATTTTAAAGGTTTGGTAGAGAGCATTGATGGAATAGCTTATCCGGTCGAAGCATTTACAGTAAGAGAAGTGAACAAGGAACATGAAACGTTCGATTTTTCATTCGCCCTCGATTACAGTGGAAGTATGTCAGGTGACATTCAGATGCTTGAGAAAGCAGTATCTGAGATTGTTACTACCAAGAGCCCCGATGACCGGATGGCATTTGTTCGTTTCGACCACCGAATTGTGAATGTTTCACCTCTTGATGCTTCGAAGGACAGCCTGATGTCGCGATTGAACATGAAAGGGCTTGACACCCTTGGCGGATCAACGGCATTGTATGCAGGTACTTACGATGCCATTATCAATACCGGGAGCAATGCACCCAACAAGCGCGTTATTGTTTTTACAGATGGGTTTGAGAATTCTTCGGCCAGATATCTTGGCGAGAAAGCTGCTTCGGGGCAGGAGCTGGTTGATATATCGCGTCAGTATGACTTACCGCTTACGTTTGTGGCATTTGGGCGGGGAACAAACGAGAACCTTCTGGATATGCTGGCATGGATGTCAAACGGGAGTTATTATAATTTGCGGAGCAGCAAGCAAATCCAGAAAGTATTCAATGAAATCATCAGAATGTCAAAATACTACTATGAAATCACATATAAGCCAGTGATGAAGGAGGGCGAACATGATTTAACCTTAATGTATTACGATAACAAAAAAAACACTGAAACATCGCGAAGAATGTACTTTGGTGCTGAATTCGATTTAACTAAAACCGAAACCGAAAGCATGCTGATCACCGGGCAGATCACCCCAGCCGTTGATTCTGTAATCAGCCAGTCGGGATCAGCAATAACGTCACCTCAGGTTGTTTCTTTGTTTGATTACGACAACGACAAGATTGACCCTTCATATTTATCAAACATTGTCGATTACGCCACGATTTTGCGCAACAACAAACAATATAAAGCCATCATCATTGGTCATTCAGATATGAAGGGAAGCGATCGTGGATGTCAGTTGATATCAGAACGCAGGGCCAATGCAGTAAGGAATTTACTATTGAGTTATGGGGTAGACCCTGGCCGGGTCAAGGCTGTGGGTGTTGGAAGGAGTAACCCGGTCTGGAATCCAGAATTCAACGAGGTTCAGGCACGCGAGAACCGAAGGGTCGAAATTGTTATCATTCTCTGAGTTAGGTCTCAGGTCGAAGCATGAACAAGTTTTTAGAAGCTATCTAAGGCGCATTGGCAAGAGTATTCATGTCATCGAAGGCCGGGTCATTTGGTTCTGGTAAAATCAAAAACACTATTTTTGCGTCTGATTGATTATGAAAAAACTGCACCTGCTGGTATTAAAAGCCTATATTGGTCCATTGTTGCTGACCTTCTGCATTGCAATATTTGTACTGCTGATGCAGTTTTTATGGAAGTATATCGATGATCTTGTCGGCAAAGGACTCGATTTTTGGATTATCGGTCAGTTGCTTTTTTATGCATCAGCTACATTTGTCCCTATGGCATTGCCTCTGGCAATTTTATTGGCGTCGCTGATGACCATGGGCAATTTGGGCGAGCATTACGAGCTGGTTGCAGCCAAAGCATCAGGGATTTCGTTCCGAAAGATTATGATGCCTTTGGTGATTTTGTCGCTGCTGATTAGTGGAGTGGCTTTTTATTTCAGCAATAACGTGTTGCCGGTGGCGAATTTGAAAATGTTCACTTTGCTTTTTGATGTGAAAGATCAGAAGCCGGCACTGAACATTCGTGAGGGTGTTTTTTACCGCGATATTGATGGTTACGTGATTAAAGTAGGGGAGAAAGACCGCGACGGAAAAACCATCAGGCGGGTGCTTGTTTACGATCACACCAAACCTGGAGGCAACAATTCGGTAACTGTTGCTGAAAGTGGCCATATGGAAGTCACCGAAGATAAGCGCACACTGGTGTTTACCTTGTTTAACGGGACAAATTATAATGAGCCGAGGGAGTCGAGGGAAAGCCAGACAAGACGTCCGATGCAGAGAATTCATTTCCGTGAGGAGCAAATCAGATTCGATTTGAGTTCGTTTTCGCTGAAACGAACCAGCGAAGAGTTGTTTAAGGAGAATTACCAAATGATGAATCTCGAGCAACTGGCAGCCTCGATCGACACCCTGACTATACACCGCAGGCAGCGCGAAGCAGGTTTTGCTGAACAGCAATCGAGGAGCTATTCATATTACCACCACTTTGTGGTTGTCAAAAAACAGCCTGAATTAATCAGTGCCGACAGTAAGGCCGAATCGTTCGAAGAAATAAGCAAAGATTTGAATGATCAGCAATATAAAACTGCAATTGCTGAAGCCATAGGATTGGCTCGTAATCATGCTGTCCTGACCGAGAATTATATGAAGGAAATGGTGGCCAAAGACAAAACCCTGATCAAACATGAGGTTGAAATACAGCGAAAATTCACTTTATCTATCGCCTGTCTTTTGCTGTTTTTTATTGGCGCGCCTCTGGGTGCGATTATCCGCAAAGGTGGATTGGGAATGCCTCTGGTGGTTTCGGTGATTGTTTTCCTTCTTTATTATATCATTTCGATCACAGGAGAAAAATCGGTCAAGGAAGGTGCATTGATTCCCGAAATCGGCATGTGGATTTCTTCGGCCGTATTATTGCCATTCGGAATCTGGCTTACATTAAAAACCACAGCCGATAGTCCTCTGATGGAAACCGATACCTGGGTAAAGGTAGCTGAACGATTCAATCGTCTGTTTCGTTTTAAACGTCGAAAATCATGAGGATTCTGCAAATTTGCCCTAAGTCGCCATTTCCGCCAGCAGAAGGCGGCCCCATTGCAATGAAAGCTATTCGGGATGGGCTGATGGAAGCAGGTCATTTCGTGCATACATTCACCCTGTCGACACCAAAATTCCCGGTGAGCGAAAAAGTGTCGAAATCAATTCCGCATTTCAGCCATGCGTATCTTGACACATCTTTGCGTGTTTTTCCTGCGTTGAGGGATTTGTTATTGAACCGATCATATCATATCTCAAGGTTTTACCACAGACGCATTGAATCCATAATCGTGTCTCTTATTCAGCAAAGCAAATGGGATGTTGTTTTGGTGGAAAGTCAGTTTATGATGCCTTATATTCACAGCATCAGGAAGCATTTCAGTGGGGTTGTGCTACTGCGAACGCTTAATGTGGAATACATGATCTGGAACAGAGTTGCTGCGAATGAAAGGAATGCCCTGAAGCGCTTATACCTCAGGGTGTTAACAAGGCAGCTCAAGCGATATGAGATCAAGTGTTTTGCTCAGGCCGATGCAGTGGCAACCATTTCGGAAGTAGATGCCGACCTGACAAGGGTTTTGCAGCCGGCTGCTTTTGTGAAAGCCATTCCGTTTGCCATACGTTCTGATTTGTCGGCGCAATTGACCCCCCCCATTTATTCAGCAAAATTTGGCCATATTGGATCGATGGACTGGGCGCCTAATGCCGAAGGGATGTCGTGGTTCCTTCATTTTGTGTGGCCTGAGATTAGAAAAAGTATCCCGTATGCGTCTATGCATTTGGCAGGCAGAAATATGCCTGAATCGTTGCAAACTGATACAGAAAAAGGGATTATTGTTTATGGCGAGGTTCCATCTGCTGCTGAATTCATGAAGTCGCTTGATGCGATGATCGTTCCACTACTGTCGGGTAGCGGCATCAGGATAAAAATTGCCGAAGCCATGTCGCTTGGAGTCCCGGTGATTACCACCAAGGTTGGTGCTGAGGGCTTGATGGTTGAACCCGGCATCGACATTTTTATTTGTGATTCAGCAGAGGAAATAGTGCACACATTGACGGAGATTGATGCTGAACCAAAGGTTTTGCAAGCAATGGGAGCACAGGCCATGAAAGCCATTCATGTGAAGCACAATCCGGAAGATATCACAAGAGATCTTTGTGCATTGCTGACATTGAAAAAAAGAACATGAAAAAAAAGTCGCTTTTTGTTGTTTTGCCGCGCATTCCTTATCCGCTCGAAAAAGGCGACAAACTACGGGCATACTATTTCATCAAAGGACTGAAGGCTCATTACGACATTACGATATTTGCCTTATACAAGGGCCGATATGACACTGAGACCGTTTCTCAGATCGAAGCGATTGCGGGGAGGTATTATTTTTACCGAATCACCATTTTGTCGGTGCTTATTCAAGCGGTTAAAGCTTTGTTCACCGGGATTCCTTTCCAGGCCGCCTATTTTTACCAGTCGGCCATGCGCCGTAAAATCAAAAGGATGGTTCATGACGAGAAGCCCGATGCGGTTTTGTGTCAGTTGGTGCGAAGTGCTGTTTATGCAAAGGGATTGCCATGTAATACCATTCTTGACTTTCAGGACACTCTTTCGCTTGGCATGAAGCGCCGAGCTGAGAAATCGACAGGTTTGGCGAGGTGGTTCTATCAGGCCGAAAGCCGGCGTTTATTGCGTTATGAAAAGAAAGCAGCGAATTGGTTTCGGCACACCATCATTATTTCGGAACAGGATCGTGATGCCCTTCCTTGTGTAAAAGAAAAGGTGGTGGTTGTTCCCAACGGAGTCGATACGGACCATTACTGTCCGAAGGATGGATTGAAAGACAAAGATTTATTGTTTGTCGGGAACATGAGTTATGCTCCAAACATCGACGCAATGGAGTATTTTACTTCGCTTGTCATGCCTTCGGTGGTGACCCGTTTTCCTGACGCGGAACTTGTTATTGCGGGAGCCAAACCTCATGGACGCATTAAAATGCTGGCCTCTGATCACGTGATTGTTTCGGGATGGGTAGACGATCTGCGCGATTACTACAACAGGGCCCGGGTTTTTGTTGCACCAATGCAAATGGGTACAGGTTTGCAGAATAAATTACTCGAAGCCATGAGCATGGAGTTGCCTTGTGTTACAACGTCGCTGGCAAACAATGCTTTGGGCGCCAGGCATGGCGAGGAGATCCTGGTGGCCGATTCACCTGAGGATTGGATAGACGCAGTGGTGATGCTGATGGAGAACGAGGATCTGCGCAGAAGGATTGCTTCAAATGCCAAGCGTTTTGTGCTTGAGAAGTATAGCTGGAGTAGCAGAATTGAACAGCTGATGTCAGTGATTGATCGATGAAGGTTTTGTGGGGGGCATCCAAATAATTCTCCCGGAAATGCAATAAGTGATTGGTTTATGGGTTATTACGCAAAAATGATGGAATCAATAATATGTTGAAAATGAGCAAACTTCGAATACTTTTTGTCCTGTTGTTTATCTGCGTGGTTTTTCCGGCCATTGCGCAGAAGAAGACGACCCTGAGTGGTCGGATTACTGAAAAGGGCTCCGGCGAAACCCTCATTGGGGTGAATGTGTATGTCCCTTCCCTGAAAACAGGCACGGTGAGCAATTCATATGGGTTTTACAGCTTAACATTCACCACGGCCGAAAATGTGGATGTTGTTTTTAGTTATGTGGGGTTCACTCCACAAACCATCACTCTTGCACCGGGAGAGGTTAAGGAGGTTAACATTGAGCTTGCCTCGAGTGTGAATCTTCAGGAGGTTGTGATCACCGACAGTGCTGTGGGGAAGGTGAGCAATAATCCGCAAATGAGCAGTTTTACACTGCCTGTTGAGAATGTAAAGGAGATTCCGGCTCTTCTTGGCGAAAAGGATGTGTTCAAGGCCTTGCAGTTGTTACCTGGCGTACAAAAAGGAAATGAAGGATCGAGCGGATTGTACGTACGCGGTGGTG
Source organism: uncultured Bacteroidaceae bacterium (assembly GCA_964559205.1). GTDB lineage: Bacteria > Bacteroidota > Bacteroidia > Bacteroidales > DTU049 > GWF2-43-63. The sequence goes on along the minus strand of CAZLHV010000030.1, from coordinate 11,405 downwards.
GCCCGGATCAGAACCTGATTATCCTTGACGATGCCACGGTGTATAATGCCAATCACCTGTTTGGATTTTTCAGTCTGTTTAACGGCGATGCATTAAAAAGCATTGAACTGATCAAAGGTGGGTTTCCGGCAAGGTATGGAGGTCGTTTGTCGTCGGTGGTGGAAATGAACATGAAGGACGGCAACCGTGAGAAACTTACCGGCGAGGGAGGTATTGGTATTATTTCATCAAGATTGACCCTCGAAGGCCCCCTGGCAAAAAACAAATCCTCATTTCTTATTTCAGGTCGCCGGACCTATCTTGATATTCTTGCCCGACCATTCATGAATCCTGATAATGGGGTTTTCGGGTATTATTTTTATGACCTGAATGCAAAAGTGAATTATGAACTTGATCAAAAGAACCGACTATATCTGAGCGGGTATTTTGGCCGCGATAAGTTCTATTTCCGCGAATCCGGAGCGGTTAACGAAAAGTTCAAAGCCGGTTTATTCTGGGAGAATGCTACGTCAACTGCACGTTGGAATCATGTGTTCAGCAATCGTTTGTTTTCGAATGCTTCCTTTATTTTCAGCAATTATCGTCTGAAAATATACGAAGAAGATGAGTTTCAGAGCGGATATTTTAAGCTGAATTATTCCAGTGGCATACGCGATGTAAGTGTAAAGTACGATTTCGCATTTTATCCAGACACCCGCCATACCCTTCGTTTTGGTGTTTTGTCGACCTGGCATCGCTTTAAACCATCTGCTGTGGTGTTTGAAGATTCCGGTACGGATGAATTTAGAACAGAAGTTTCAACCATCCATGCGTTGGAGAGTGGAATTTATGCTGAAGATGAGTGGAAGCTTGGTCGTTGGATGGGTAACGCCGGATTTCGTTTAAGCGGTTTTCTGGTAGACTCAGCGATGTATGTCAATCCGGAGCCGCGAGTGGCTGTCGGGTACAACTTAAGCGAGGTTTCGAGCATTAAAGCTTCCTGGACCATGATGAATCAATATGTTCATCTGCTCAGCAACACTGGTGTTGGGCTTCCTACAGACCTTTGGGTGCCTTCAACCGACAGAATCAGACCACAAAAGGCATGGCAAGCTGCATTGGGCTATGCACGCGATTTACCGGGTGGCTACGCCTTCACCGCCGAAGGGTATTATAAGCAAAGCCACAATGTGATTGGATATCGCGAGGGCGCAAGCTTTTTGCTCATCAACGATCCTTCCGGCGCCGAACAATTGAGTTGGGAGGATAACATCACTTCGGGCCGGGGTTGGTCCTATGGGGGTGAATTGCTGCTTCAGAAGAAAAAGGGAAAATGGACGGGATGGCTGGGCTACACTTTAAGCTGGACCCAGCTTGAATTCGATGATTTGAATAATGGGGAGCGATTTTTTGCTAAATATGATCGTCGACACGATATTTCCTTTGTCAACATCTTCAAACTAAGCAAGGAACTCACTTTTAGCTTTGTCTGGGTTTTTAGCTCCGGTAATGCCATGAACCTCCCTCTGGAAACTTACAATGCTGACATCAACATGCCGCAGCAAAACGATATGTATTACAACTTCTACACTTATCATTACGGGCCAAAGAACAGTTTTCGGCTTCGCTCATATCACAGGCTCGATGTCAGCCTTCAGCATCATAAATTTCGCCCAAAAAGCGAACATACCATCGAAGTTGGACTCTACAATGCTTACAATCGTCACAATCCTTATTTCTACTATATCGACTCCATATACATGGGTGGCAGCTCGTCTTCAGTGGTGAACCAATTAAAACAGGTGTCACTTTTCCCAATGATTCCTTCATTTTCATACTCTATAAAGTTTTAATCATGAAAGCGTCTTTTGTTTTGATTTTATTGATTTCGATCGCATGCATTTCATGCGAAGAAATGGTCACCAATGTTGATGTTCCGGCATCAGAGCCACACTATGTGATGCATGCTTATCTTTCGCCCGAAGACTCCATGGTCACAGTTTCGGTTGGTCGCTCAACCCCTGTTTTTGGCGAACAAAACAATAATGACACCACCTGGATCAACACAGCCCGTGTATTTGTGAATGGGGTTGAATTGTCGCGGGAACCGGGAGGATGGAAGTTTAGTGAACCGACATCATTGGTGCCGATACATGCTGGTCAGAGTTACGAAGTTGAGTTATATAACGGGAGCACCCTTTTGTGCTCAGCCAATTGTCTTGTTCCATCGGTGGCGAATCAGAGTCTGGTGTTTGAAGGCATCGACTCGGTTCAGTACAGCGGCGATTACTACTATGAATACTATGCAAAATGGGCTTTTACTGATTTGACCGGAAGTGGTCATTATTACCGGATTGGGGCAGAAATTTCTGTGGCAGATCAATGGAGCAGCGATACCGTGACTTACCAACTTTTCCCGGAAGTTCAGGACTTTATCAGAGATCTTGACAATGACGGGCAGCGATTTTCAGGAAGAGTTCTGTTTTTATACGGAGAGTATTCGGCTCAGGTGACCGACCTGAAACTAACACTTTATACCACCGACGAGATGTATTATTTCTATCATCGGGCAGTGCTTTCGCAAAACGGTGACGATCCTTTCTCGGAACCAGTGATTGTCAGTGGCAACGTCGATGGTGGTCTGGGATGCGTGGCGGCATACCGTATCTTTGAATACGATGTCTGGTAGGCTGCTTCATTGACCGGGACAGCCTTTGCAGGCAGGTTTTTTGATTCTCAGCATTTTCATACTTTTGTGCTTCGCATTTGAACCATCAGGCATTTGAACAATTTTTCATGAAAAAAGCGATCATCACAGGCATTACAGGGCAAGACGGTGCTTATCTTGCAGCACATCTGCTGAAACTAGGATACCGGGTTTTCGGTACATTCCGACGCACTTCTTCCGAAAATTTCTGGAGACTGGACGAGCTGGGAATCAGAAAACATGAGGCTCTGAGGCTGGTTGAGTTCGATCTCACCGATCAGGCCAACTGTATTCGGCTGCTTGCTGAGACTCAGCCCGACGAAGTATATAATCTTGCAGCTCAGAGCTTTGTCGGGGTTTCATTCAGTCAACCTGTCACGACAGCTCATGTGACCGGAGTAGGGGCATTGCATCTGCTCGAAGCAATCAGGATGATCAATCCGTCGATTCGATACTACCAGGCTTCAACTTCCGAGATGTTTGGAAAGGTGCATGAGTCGCCCCAGACCGAAAAAACCTTTTTTCATCCTCGCAGCCCCTATGGCGTTGCGAAGTTGTTTGCACATTGGACAACTGTTAATTACAGGGAATCGTACGGAATATTCGCATCGTCTGGGATTCTCTTTAACCATGAATCTCCGTTGCGGGGAAAGGAATTCGTCACCCGTAAAATCAGCAATGCAGTTGCACGAATCAGCCTCGGGATTGAAGAAGTTCTTGAGCTGGGTAATCTTGATGCCCGTCGCGACTGGGGCTATGCAGCTGAGTATGTCGAAGCCATGCATTTAATGTTGCAGCATCATGAACCATCGACCTATGTGGTGGCTACAGGTTACACCGAATCAGTTCGCGAGTTTGTCAGAATGGCATTCAGTGCTGTAGGAAAAACCATTTCTTTCGAAGGATCTGGTGAAAATGAGATAGGAATCGACGACACATCAGGAAAAACCCTGATGCGAATCAACCCGTTGTTTTACAGACCAGCTGAAGTGGATCATCTGACCGGAAATCCGGAAAAGGCAATGATAGAACTTGGATGGAAGCATGAAACGACATTGAACGATCTCGTAAACATGATGGTGAAAGCCGATGTTACAAGAAATGAAACAGCCATCAGGGCAGGAATTGCCACGGGCCTCAGCTTCTGAGCGGGTTTTGATCACAGGTATCGACGGATTCACCGGCCGGTGGCTGTCGCAGCTGCTGCAAAAGCAGGGATTTACTGTTGGAGGGACCACCATCGAAAATATCAAAGGGAATTCCATTTATCATTGCGATATCAGAAATACCTCGCAACTGACGTCGGTTATCGACAGGTTCAGGCCACAGTATATCATTCATCTGGCCGCATTGTCGTTTGCTGGCCACAACGACGAATCTCTTCTTCATGAAATCAATGCTGGAGGTACACTTTCACTTTTCAGGTCGGTCGGATCGTGTGGAATATCCGTGAACAAAATCATTGTGGCCGGAAGCGCAACCGTATATGGCAATCAGGGAGAAGAATGTCTCCATGAAGCAATGAAACCTGCTCCTACAAATGCATATGGCCGATCGAAACTTGAAGCCGAAAATATCGCATTGGATTTTTCAGGCACATACCCTGTGATCGTTTCACGTCCGTTTAATTATACCGGACCCGGACAAAGCACACTGTTTCTTGTCCCTAAAATTGTTGAGCATTTTCGGCAAAGGTCTGAAAGCATTCTGCTTGGAAACATCAACACAGCCAGAGAATTCAATCACGTGTCAGATGTCTGTGCCATATACCTTCGTCTGATGCTTTCAGATGCGTCGGGATTGGCGGTAAACATCTGTTCGGGTAAAGCCACGTTTACAAGTGAGATAATTCAAATCATGAACCGCCTTTCAGGCTATTCCATCAAGGTCGAATCCGATGAATCACTGTTCCGTCACGGAGAAATCGAAATCCTCAGGGGCTCACCGGAGTTGCTGAAATCGTTGGTCGATGCTCCTTTTCACATGGATACCGAAAGCATCCTGAAACAAATGTATATTTCTCAGGAGACGGACTTGGATTAATTCGACCAACATTCTTTTCGCATTTAATACAATGTTCTTTTTGCTAATCCGGAAATTGTTTTATTTTTACCATCTGTAAATATATTTTATGAAAGCGAAAGGGGTTATTGTTGTTGCCATTTCTATCATGCTGTGCCTCACTGCCACGAGGGGGGTTGGGCAAAATCCGATCAAACAGGCTGAACGTGAATGGAAAATGTTGTTTGACGAGTCGGTGGAATGGTACAATTTCGGCTATTATGAAAATGCACTTCGTGGATTCAAAAGGCTGCTTATCAAGGACCGGAATCACCCAAATATCAATTTCTATGTAGCCATGAGCTATTATTATCTCCGGCGTCCGGCTGAGATCATTCTGCCCTTTATGGAGAAGGCATCAAAAAGTGTGAATCCATATTACGGATATACTTACAAGGAGAAATCCTCGCCAGTTTTCACATTGCTCTATTTGGGCCAGTTATACATGTATTTGTACCGTTTCGACGAAGCTGAAAAAGCATTGAATGAATTCAAAACCTACCTCACCGAGCGCAACCGCGATGCAGCTTACATTTACGAAACCGATTTGTGGATGGCTTATATTGGAAATGCAAGAGAATTATATGCAAATCCGGTAAAAAATGTGACGGTGGAAAATCTTAAGAACGCCAATTCAAACTACAATGAAGGAAATCCGTTCATCTCAGCTGATGGAAAAAACCTGTATATCTCATCCGACAGGAAGGGTTCTACCGGTGGGCAGTTTTTACAGGATGTCTACAAATCCGATGTCTACCTTTTAACATCAAAGTCGGGCAAGTGGTCGAAACCAAAAAAAATGGCTTATCGTGTTAATTCTCAGACTTCTGAGTTGAACAGCTCGGTTGGTGAAGGCGGAAAGTATCTGATTTATAGCCGGGAAGATAAGAACAACAAGGATTATAATTTGTACTTTTCACTGATTGACGGGAAGCGCTATAAAACGCCGGAGAAATTCAATCCGAACATCAACAGTAAGAACAACGAATCGCAGGCTTATATCACCGTAAACGGCTCCGTGATGTATTTCTCGAGCGACAGACCAGGTGGATATGGAGGGAAAGACCTCTATATGTCGGAAAGAATGCCCAATGGTGAATGGGGACCGGCTTATAATCTTGGATCTTCGATCAATACAATGTATGATGAAGATTTCCCCTTTGTTCTTGATGATGGAGTGACTTTATTCTTCAGTTCAAAATGTCCTTCAGGAATGGGAGGATTCGATATTTATGTGTCAACTCTCAGCGAGGAAGGCGTTTGGTCGAAGCCCGAGAATATGGGATATCCGATCAACACCACATCGGATGATACAGGCTTCATGATGAGCCGCGACGGAACCACAGGTTATTATTCTACTGCCCGTGATGCTCAGCAAAACGCAAATGTTGGCAATCAGGATATTTACATCATTCATTTTGGTCAGTGATCAATTTATTCAACCTGTTTCTGACATTGATTTTAGTCTCGGCTCCATGGATGGTGCATTCTCAGGTTTATGCTCTGAAAGAGATTTCTACCGAGGCTTCATGCTCAAGTTACGAGATCATCGACAGCTCTGGTAAAAAAGTGAGCCTTCCGCTTCATGTTTCAGGTGCGCTTCAATGTCCTTCTTTGTTAACTCTGCGTGGTAATTTGCTTGTGTATCGTGTCAATAACACAATTGCGATTTTCAATATTGAGGATGCAACCGATCTGAGTCTTTTTTGCGTTTCGGATGATGAAATGGAAATATCGGGAACGGCTTGGTCTCCGTCGGGAATGAAATTGGCATTTGTGATTATAAATCAGAATCGAACTGGCGGGTATTTATTCGACACCCGTATTGTGGTCGTTACCCTGGGCAATGGGCCAAAGGTGGAGCGGGTGTGGCAATACAATCGTCCGGTGCGCTATAGCTGCGGGAGCATATGCTTTTCAGAAGCAGGAGTCGATTTTCGCTTTCTTGATGAGAATAATTTTGAATATGTAGTTCATCAGGATCCGGATAGTGCCTTGCGACGCGGGTATATCTATCTTTGGTAGTTGTTCCTATTGATTTACTTCCCAATCAACTACGGCTCTTTGATCACGTACCAAGGCCATGAAGCGTTTCACCTCCTCATGAACCGGATGGGTCTGGTATACCTTCAGGTCTTCGATACTGTCAAACTCCGTAAACAAAGCCAAGTCCCACGAGGCGTTGTCAATATACACGTTAATACCACAATCGATGTGTAAAAGGCCGGGGATGCGTCCTTTCATATCCATGAGTAATTTTCGGGCTTTTTGCAGGTTTTCATCCTTAGAGCACCCGTTGGCTGTTTTGTGAAATGTCCAGAGGACACAGTGTCGGATCATGGTGATCTTATTTTATTTTAAATGATGGGTCTCTTCTGACAACAGCTTCATAGAAGTCTTTATTCAAAGGGTATCCCTGTTTTCCTGCGGCATCCAGGTCGGATAGCGCGTGCGAATAATCCTGCAATGCGTAAAATGCCACAGCTCTGTTCACCAGGGTCACCGGATCGTTTGGCCGATAGCTGAGCGCTTGATTGTAGCTGTTTATGGCATCGGCAAACTGCTGATTTTTCTGTAGCGCCAGTCCCTGCCACACATAAACTTCCTGAAAATCCGGTTTCAGTTCTGATGTCTTTTTAAAATAGAAAATAGCCGAATCGGTTTCCCCGGTGTTGTAATGGCAAAGCCCAGTCCAGTACCAGCCTTCATGGTCGGCAGGATCGATGCTGCGCGCTTTTTTCAGATCAACCATTGCTTTGCTGTATTCTTGAAGGTTGGCCAATGCCGTGGCCCGCCAGATGAGTGCCCGGCTATCGTTGCCTTTTATCCTAAGATAGGCGTCGTAATCGGGCAGCGATTCCTTATACTTTTTAAGCGTACTAAGCGTATTCGCTCTTCCGATCAGGCCGTCTGTATATGATGGATCAAGTTTTAATAACTGATTAAAGTCTGCAAGGGCTTCGTTTATTTTTCCGGTGTTATAAAGCAAAATTGCTCTGTTCGACCAGGCCTGCACATACGAGGGGTCGAGCTGTAGTGCCATCGTATAGTCAGCAAAAGCCTTGTTGACATACAATTGTTTTTTTGATGGCTGATCGGGGTACACTTTCAGTGCGTAGTAGTCCCAATAAAGAAATCCACGATTGTTCCATGCATAGGGCAACTTTGGATATTTGTCAAGCACATCGGTGAATAAAACATCGCCATTTTTCCAGTAGGTAACCCGGTTGAACGACAATGCCGCAAAAATAATCATGACGGCCACAAATAAACCCTTTGCGGCTTTTTGCTTATCAGCCCATCGTTGAAAAAAGATGGCTGCAGGAATGGCCAGTCCGATATAAGGCACATAGCTGTAGCGCTCACTGAGAATTACGCCTCCAACTGGCACCAGCTGTAATACAAGCCCAATGTTTATGATGAAAAAGGCCAGACCGAAAATCAATTCCCTGTTTTTACGGCCAAACCAAATAATGATTGCAGCTACCCCAAGAGTAATGATTGGTGCAATCATGTAAATCAATGGAAGAGAGTCGTTTACTTTCAGCGGATAGGGGTACATGGCCGAGAGACCGACAGGTAAAATGAACTTCCAAAGGTAGGTTAGAAAAGCATAATTGACAATCAATAGTCTCTCACCTAGACTCAATAAAGGAGCCAGATCCTGCATGGCGGTATCCTGACTGTCGATGGCCATCAACCCAAACCACAATGACAGGGCAAACCATGGAATCTTTTCGAGGATAGGAATCATTGTGAGCTTTCGGCGTTTATACCAGTCGATGGCTAACAAAACAACCGGAAATACAACTGCGGCTGATTTTGACAACAATGACAGCAAAAACATGAATGTGACCAGAAACCACAGTGAAACATGAAATTTTTCTTTGCCGGAATAATCCATGTATTTTATCAAACCAAGCAGAAAGAAACAGGTGTAGAGCACATCCTTTCGTTCTGAGATCCATGCAACACTTTCCACATGCATCGGATGAACTGCAAAAAGCAGCGCCGAGGCAAAGGGAATCCAATCGCTCAATGATGGAAGGAGTTTGCGAATGAACCGATAAACAAGCAAAGCATTGATCAGATGTACCAGCAAATTGATTACGTGGTACCACACCGGATTTTCTCCGGAAATTTGATAATCAATGGCATAACTCAGCGTGGTGAGCGGATGATAATTGCTCATGTAAAAGTCGCTGAACATGCTGACAATGTGGTCAGTGCTAAGTGATTTTATGTAATCATTATTGATGATGTAGCCTGCATCATCCCAGTTCATGATAAAATCGTTTCCGAATGAAAGCAGATAAGCCACTATGGTAAAGGCCACAATCACAAGCATGTGGGTTCTCCATTTCTGCCCCTGACCAATTCGCTTAATGGATTTTTCTGGCGGACTTACTTTGGTTGTTGGCTGCTTGTACTGACGTGAGGGATGAACGGGTTTCTTTTTGTTGCTCATACCATTTGCTCATTAAGGTTGATTAACAGCTTGATAAAGAAGCGAGTGAATGCGGGTTCTGATGTTTTGTTGCGTGATTTTCCAGTTTTCAGCATCAGGATAAACCCTGTTGGACAGAAATACATACAGCAATCCGTTTGAAGGATCGGCCCAGACAAATGTTCCGGTAAAACCACTGTGCCCAAAACTCATGGCCGATGCTTCCTGACAAACATTTCCGTTTTTTGTGCCTGAGGGTTTGTCGAATCCCAAGCCCCGGCGATTTTTGTCAAAATATGTTGATATGAAGCGTTTTATTGTCGAAGATTTCAGAAATCTATGACCTCCGTATTCGCCATAATTGAGAAGCATTTGCAAAATAACAGCTGCATCGTATGCGTTCCCAAACAAGCCGGCATGACCCGAAACACCTCCGAGCATGGCGGCTGCCTGATCGTGGACATATCCGTGCACAAGCCTGTGTCGATAGGTTACATCGTTTTCGGTGGGTGCAATTTCGCTAAGCTCAAATCTTGAACGGGGGTTGAATAGCATGCGGTTGAGCCCAAGAGGCCGGTAAAACTGCTCGTTGAGATACTTGTCCAGAGATTGATTGGTAATTTGTTCAGCTACGGCTTTGAGCAACATGAATCCCAAATCGCTGTATTTGTATCCCTGATCGGGTTTTATGGGTGAATAAAGAATTTTAATCAGCATGCTATCGGCATAATCACCCCGAAGGAATAAACTGTCGTTTACTTTTAAGCAATACAGCGAATCGGAAAAAGTATGGTAGTAATTTGAATCCGGGCGGCCATTGCTCATGGTTGCCAGATAAAGGGGGGTCCATGCCGGTAGTCCGGCAGAATGGGTCAAAAGCCTGTCGATATGCAATGTAGCGCAGGGTGTTCCTTTTGATTGTGGAAGATATTGCTGAAGTTCGGATTCCAGAGCAAGTTTTCCATCCTCATAAAGCTTCATGATTGCGAGTGTGGTTGCCAGCGCCTTTGTGACCGAGGCAAGATCGTACAGATCATGTTCTCTTACGGGCTTGTGCCGCTCGTAGGTGTGATATCCAAAAGATTTATGATAGAAAATTTCGCCGTTTCTGGCAGCAAGAATCTGACAACCGGGAAAAACTGAATCGGCAATGGCCTGCATGACGATGTGATCTATCGAATCGAGCAGATTTTCGGAATAGCCTCGGTCAGCTGGTTCGATCCGGACGAAACGTCCACCAACAACTTCTGTGGGGAGACCAAAACCTTCCTTCATGTTTTTGTTGATGGTGACTGGTAAGACACCCGAGGCAGGTCTGATGCCGGTCAGCACAAATGCTGCAGCTTTTTCGGCCATTTGATCGCGTTCGTAAGTAACAAGCAAGGCATCGGGTAGAGAGTCACTGCTCCAGTTTCTGAATGCATATGGGTTACCGAATAAGGTGAGGATAACCTTTGTTTTTCGGCAGAGGGTGTCAACCGCAGCAATGGTTCGCGGGTAAAATCCGTAATTCTGCTTTGTCAGAAACGACATGGCATGAACGGCGCAGATCACTTGATCGTATTTCGAGGCTTGGTCGATCAGCATCCAGGCCGTACTGTCGTTTAATGTATCCGGAATAAAATACGTGTCGAACTGAAGTTGTTCTTCGAGCAGCCGATGAAATGATGAAGCTGTATCGGCGCGAAACGACACCATCGCCAGTGAGGAAGCCCCGGGTCGGAGTGGCAGCATATTTTTATTAATCAGCACGGTCGCTGCCTGACAATAAATCTGTTGTTTCAGTTCGAAGTATTCTTCCTGATTTAGTTCTGCAGTGATGCCTTCAGCTTTTAGTGGAGTCCATTGTGTGAGCCCCTCTCTGTGTTTCGCCATCAACACCTTTCGAACCGAAGAGTCGATTCGCGCTTCGCTGATGCGTTTCTGCTTCACAGCTCTGAGAATGGAGTCGATGGAGAGGCCGATGTTTTCGGGCATGGTCAGCACATCATTTCCGGCAAGAAGTGCTTTGACTTCGGTGCTGCCCGGTTTGCTCTTTTCGGAAACGCCTTTCATGCCTAGAGCATCGGTAAGAATAAGACCGTTATAGCCGTAGGTTTTCCGAAGAAGGCCGTTGATAATTACTGGCGAAAGGCTGCTTGGGGTGTTTTTTGTGGCATCTAGGGCTGGAATGAAAACATGGGCCACCATGATTCCCCAGATTTGCTCCTC